>PXRQ01000090.1:0-13131 GCA_003022005.1 Halobacteriales archaeon QS_5_70_15 | reverse complement strand
GGCGAACGGCCCGCCGGTCAGCACTGCGACCGCCTGCAGCGTGGCGCCCCCGCCGAGCAGCAGCACCGACACGGCGACGAACCCCTGGAAGACCCCCCAGAAGACGATGCTCCCGGGCGTGGGCGCGAGTTCCCGCCGGGTGGTCAGGACCGACACCACGAGCGTCGAGGTGTCGGCCGAGGAGGCGATGAAGACGACGATGAGCGCGAGGAAGAGGAACATCAGGAGCTTGCTGAGCGGCAGCGCGGCGAGGACGGGGAAGCCGGCGACGGCCTCGGAGCCACCGCGGGCCGCGATGGTCCCGAGGACGTCCGCCGCCCCCGTGTGCTGGAGGTGGAGCGCGGTCCCGCCCATCAGGAGGAACCAGGCCATCGTCGCGGCCGAGGTGGCGACGACGCCGGTGAACACCACGGTCCGGACCTTCCGCCCGCGCGAGAGGGCGGCCAGGAACAGCCCGGCGAACGGCGCCCACGAGAACCACCACGACCAGTTCCAGACCGTCCAGTCGGCGACCCACTCCCCGCCGACGAAGAGGCTCATCGGAACGAAGTTCACGGCGTACCCCCCGAGGGCCGCCAGCCCCCGGTCGGCGACGAGCGAGCGCGGCCCGACCGCGACGAGCAGGGCGCCGAACAGCCCGAAGAGGACGACGTTGAGCCCGGCGATGCGCCGGATACCCCTGTGGACGCCCGTCGTGGCCGAGAGCACGAACACGAGCGTCAGCCCCCCCACGAACAGGACCGGCCGCAGCCCCCCCCAACTCCCCCCCCACTGGAAGCCGATACCGGTGAGGAACTGCTGCCCCACGAGCGCAACCGAGGTGGCGATACCGCCGATGGTGGCGAACACCGCGAGCGTGTCGACGAGCCGCCCCCACGCGGAGTCCAGCCCCTCGACGCCGAGGAACGGTGTCAGGATGGCCGAGACCCGCAGCGGCGCCCCCCGCTGGTACACGAAATAGGCGATGGGGACCGCGAGGACGGTGTAGGCGCTCCAGGCCGAGATCCCCCAGTGGAACAGCGTGTAGGTGAGCCCCCCGACGACGGCCCCGTTCGACTCCGGCGCCGCGTCGACGTACGGCGGGGGGTTCGCGTAGTGGAACAGCCCCTCGGCGGGGCCCCAGAAGACGATGCCGGCGGCGATCCCGGCCGTGAACACCAGCGAGAAGTACGTCGGGTAGGTGTACGCCGGCTCGGCCTCCGGCCCGCCGAGCCGCACCTCCCCCCAGGGGCCCAGCAGGAGGAACAGGCAGTAGCACACGGCCAGGAACATCGCCGCCAGGAACAGCGGCCCGGCGTCCCGGAGCAGGAGGTCCCGGACGGCGTTGACCGCGCCGACGGTCCGTGCCGGGACCACGAACTGGGCCCCGAAGAACAGGGCGAACACCGTCACCGGGATCCAGAACGTCGCCGGGTCCTGTCTCGCGACGAACTGTCGGACGGTCCCCGCGAGCGTGAGCCGGCGGATGCGGAGGAGGTACTGTGCGCCCGACCCGCCATCGGCGTCCTCCTCGACGGGCAGCACCGCCAGGTAGCCCAGCCCCGAGCCGAAGAACAGCAGCGAGACGACGAGCCAGCCCTGGCCCGAAACGGCCGACCCGACCAGCCCCGGGAAGAAGAACCCCGAGACGACGACCGCGCCGGACAGCGCACAGACCGGCAGCAGCATCCGCTGGAGGAACCGCTCGACGGCGCTGGTCCGGGCGAAGCCCATTACGCGTGTGGTTCGGTCTCTACGGTCATAGGGTTACCGCCGGCCAGCGAGGGGATGCCGGCGTCCGCCCGACCCTCACCTCGCGGGGCCGGACCAGGACGGGACCGGAACGGAACCGTGATCGGACCGGGACCGACCGTGCCCCGACGCGGCGGACCGCCCGGACCGGGGTCGCCCGTCAGGCCGGTCCGGACCCGTCGCCGGCCCCGTCCCCCTCGGCATCGCCCTCCTCGTCCGCGCCGTCCTCGTCGTCGGCAGCCCCGAACAGCGACTCCGTCGAGGACTCGCCCAGGATGGACCGGCCGAGCAGCCGCCCGCCGATCACCATCGGGCTGATGACCTCGTCGGCGCCGACCTGCTCGAGTTTGTCGAGGTGCTTCTCGCGGTTGGCCGCCGCGACCACGCGGACGTCCGGGTTGGCCTTCTTCACCGCGAGGATGGCCAGGACGTCCCGTGCGTCGTCCCGGGTGGCGACGACGGCGCCGCTGGCCCGGTCGATGCCCGCGTCGCGGAGCGCGTCCTCGTCGGTGGGGTCGTCGGTCAGGAGGTTGACCCCCTCGTCCCGGAGGTCGGAGGCGACGTCCTGGTCGGGGGTCACCACCACCACGTCGACCTCCCCGTCGAGTTCGTCCAGTAGCGATTCCGTGATGTCGCCGTAGCCGAGAACCAGCACGTGGTCCTCGAGCAGTGTGAGTTCCGATGCGGTCATGTTTCCGAAGGCGGTGGCCATCCGCGACTCGATCGCCGGGACGATCAGCGCCCCGATGGCGGCCGTGAAGGCGGCCGAGCCGAAGACGATGATCGACAGCGAGAACCACTTCGCCGTGGGCGAGGTCGGCGTGATGTCGCCGTACCCCACCGTCGAGAACGTGACGATCACGTAGTAGACGGCGTCCGGCCACGAGGCGAGCCCGCCGAAGTCCTCGCGCAGGGCGTACGAGCCCACGACCCCGTACAGGCCGACGCCGCCGATCGAGGACAGCGAGGCGATCTGCAGCGAGGAGAGGTCGAGCGACCGGTCGAACCGGTCGCGGTTCCGGACCAGCAGCGGGAGCGTGAGGAGCACGAGCAGCAGCAGCGGGATGTCGGTCGTCGCGAGCGTCGTCAGCGGCAGCAGGCAGAGCAGCGGGAGCAGCACCATCACCCCGTACCACGCCAGGCGCTTGCGGCGCTGGAGCCCCACCACTAGGATGCCCAGTACGAACGCGAACAGGACGCCGCCGAACCGCGCGAGCCCCGTGGCACCCGGGAGCACCCCCGACAGCGGGCCGCCGAGGACCAGCGCGTCGCGGCTCAGGTTCGACAGCCCGGTGACGAACGACAGCAGCGTGACGACGCCGGTCAGCAGGACCGTCGTCCTCGCCCCCGAGAACTGCCCCCAGTAGACGAGCCGGACCCTGTCGGTCGCGTAGAACAGCTCCTCCAGGGCCGAATCGGGTCCGGCCTCGGTCGGGTCGCCCGACACTCTCGCCGGATGGCACCGAGCGAACATAAAGCTTCTATCGACCGCGAGGCCGCCATCGGGGCCGCTCTCCCGACCGCAGTCGGCGTCGTCGGAGTGGGATCTATCCTCCGCCACCGAGCAGAGACCACATGGTCGAGGTCGACGAGACGGCGCCGGAGTTCACGCTCCGGGGCGTCGACCGCTGGCGGATCCGGTCGTTCACGCTCGGCGAGGTCCTCCGGGACGCGGAGTTCGTCGTCCTGAGCTTCTACGTCTACGACTTCTCGCCCGTCTGTACCACGCAGCTCTGCGAACTGGACGGGCTGGACCTGTTCGAACCGGAGGAGGGCGTGCGGCTGTTCGGCGTCGCGCCCGACGGGCCGTACGCCCACGGGGAGTTCATCGACGAGCACGACCTCTCGTACCCGCTGCTCTGTGACACGGCCGAGCGGGTCGCGGAGGCGTACGGCGTGCTCCACGAGGAGAAGGACGGGTTCGACCGCGTCCCGAAGCGGTCGATGTTCCTCGTCGACGACGACCGGACCGTCCAGCTGCGGTGGGTGGCCGGGGAGAACGAGGCCGACTGGAGCGGCGAACCGCTCCGGCTCGTGAAGAACCGGATCGACGAACTCCGCGCGGGAGGCTGAACGCGGGAGGACCGCGATCACTCCTCGACCGGACGGAGGCCCCTGGACGCCGGGTGCGCCTCGCCGACGAGGGGGCCCACGGGGTCCGGTCGCCGTCCGGCCCTCTCATACGGATTGTTGTAACGATTTACCGCCGATCACTCGAACGGACTCCGTGGTCAGGGCAAAAGACTACAATAATCCGTATCAGTCGCCCTCGCCGCGGAACTGTCGGAGGACCACGTCGACCACCTCCGGGTCCGCGGCGACGACGTAGCGCCGTCCGGCGACCAGCTTCGTCCTGTGCTGGACGGCCACGTCCCCGTCGGTCCGGGCGACGACGACGGAGCCCTCCGGGAGTGCGTCCTCGACCACCTCGCCGGCGGCCGGCGCGTCGTAGTCGACCCTGACGTCGAGCAGTTCCAGGTCGCCGGTGACCCCCTCGAGCGAGCGGACGTCGCTGCCGGCGATGGCGTTGACCGCCGCCCTGACGCTCGCCCGCTCCGGGAAGTAGACCTCGTCGACGTACTCCGTGTACTCGTCGCCGTCGGCCTCCTCGATGCGGGCGACGGTCCTGATACCCGGCCGCAACTGCTTGGCGGCCATGCAGACCGCGAGGTTGGTGTCCCCGCGGTCGGTCAGCGCCGCCAGCACGGTCGTCTCGTCGCCCAGCGCCTCGCGGAGCACGGACGGCCTCGTGGCGTCGCCCATCACGTACTCGACGCCTCCGGCGCTCGATCCGCCGGCGCCCGGATCGGTGTCGATCACCGTGACCCGACGACCGCGGTCGGCGAAGCGCCGGGCGACGCGGTGGCCCACGCGCCCGCCGCCCGCGACGACGACGTGTTCGGTGTCGGCCATGCGTGACCTCTCGTCACCCTCCCTAATAACGTTCCGCACGAGTGTCAGTTCGGCGGGAAAGACGCGGCCGCTCGGAGCCGCCGTGCCGGAGCACGCCGTCGGACGCCGCCGTGCCGTCGGACGCCGGACGTGTCCACAGCATATAAATTATCTGACGTTTGTAGGTTCCCGACCCGCCGGACGGGACCGAGCGGTACGTATTTGAGCCGTTCGGGTGACTCGCCGCCCGCATGAAGCGAACCGTCAGCACCGACGACGCGCCGGCGGCCGTGGGGGCGTACAGCCAGGCGACGACGAACGGCGACCTACTGTTCACGGCGGGCCAGCTCCCGCTGACGACCGACGGCGGTCTGCTGGGCGGCGAGCCGGTGTCCGTCCAGACCGAGCAGTGCATGGAGAACGTCGCGGCCATCCTCGCCGCGGAGGGGCTCGACCTCGGGGACGTGCTCAAGACGACCATCTTCCTCGACGACATCGACGACTTCGGGGAGATGAACGAGACGTACGCCGGGTTCTTCGAGGAGTCCCCGCCCGCGAGGAGCGCCGTCGAGGTGGGGAACGTCCCGAAGGGCGCGGCCCTGGAGATCGAGGTCGTCGCCGACGCGAGCGGAGCGAACTGACCGTTCCGTCCGCGGGGCGGACCGCCGCCCGGCGTCGTCGACCGACGGGTGCGGAGTCGTGAGACGGGTGGGAGTCGTGACGGCGACGGGAGAACGGGGAACGGGGGCCCGCGGCGACGTCAGTCGTCGGCCGGGGCGTCCCGGTCGCTCGGCTCGATGTCGACCTCGATCTCGGCCGCGGCGGCCTTGTACTCGGGGATCTTCGCCCGCTCGTCGAGCACGTCGTTCGTGAGGCGGTTGGCGGAGGCCGCGGCGAAGTGCGGCGTCGTCCAGACCGATCCCTCCTTGATGTCCTCGGTGACGTGGGCCTCGACGGTGATCTCCCCGCGCCGCGAGCGCAGGGTCACCTCGTCGCCGTCCTCGATCCCGTAGCGCTCGGCGTCGTTCGGGTGGACGTCAACGAAGTTCTCCGGATGCTGACGGTTGAGCGTCGGCGACCGCCGGCTCATCGTTCCCGTGTTGTAGTGCTCCTCCAGGCGCGCGGTCGTGAGGACGAGCGGGTACTCCTCGTCGGCGGTCTCCTTGGGCGGCTGGTGGACGACGCCCTCGATCTGTCCGAGGCCGTCCTCGGTGTCGAAGCTCCCCTCGTAGAGGTACTGGTCGCCCTCGTCGCCCGGCTCGTAGCAGGGCCACTGGATGCCCTCCTCGCCGAGGGCGTCGTAGGTCATCCCGTAGTAGCTGGGACAGACCTGCCGGAGCTCCTCGAACACCGCCTCGACGTCCCCGAAGCGGAACTCGTCCTCGCCGAACAGCCTGCTACCGACCTCCATCAGGATGTCGAGGTCGTGCTTCGTGTTCTCGTGGACCTTCCCCACCGGGCGCATCAGCTGGACCCGGCGGTCGGTGTTGGTGACCGTGCCGCCGCGCTCGGCCCACGTCGTCGCCGGCAGGATCACGTCGGCGTACTCCGCCGTCTCGGTCATGAAGATGTCCTGCACGGCGATGAACTCGAGCTCCTGCAGGCGTTCGGCGACCCGGTTGCCGTCGGGCTCGGACATGACGGGGTTCTCGCCCATGATGTAGAGCCCGTGGACGGAGTCGCCGGCGGCGTGGGAGATCTCCACGTTCGTGAGCCCGGGCTCGTCGGGGACCTCGAAGCCCCAGACGTCCTCGACGGACTGGCGGGCCTCGTCGACGTCACAGGTGCCCTGGACGTTGTTCTGCCCGCGGAGCGGGTTCACGCCGGTGCCGGGGCGGCCGAGGTTCCCCGTGATCAGCGCGAGGTTGATCTCGTTCTGGACGTTGTCGACCCCGCAGGTGTGCTGGCTCATCCCCATCCCGGTGAAGATGGCGGCGTTGTTCGCCATCGCGTACTTCTCGGCGGCGAGTTCGATCTCCTCGAGGGGGACACCGCACTGCTCTGCGGCCGCCTCCTTGTCGAAGTCCTCCAGCGTCTCGGTGAGGTGTTCGAACCCCTCGGTGCGCTCCTCGATGAACGTCTCGTCGATGTAACCCGCCTCGGGGTCCTCCTCGTGTCGCTCCAGGATGGTCTTGATGACCACGTTCAACAGCGGGATGTCGGTCCCCGGCTCGAGCTGGAGGTGCTGGTGGCGGTCGGTCTCGTCGATCTTGAACGACCGCGTCGTCTTGTTGGCGTGGGGGTCGACCTGGATGACGGTCGCCCCTTCTAGCACTGCTTGCCGGAAGTACTGGCTGTTGGCGATGGGGTGCTGCTCGCCGGGGTTAGCTCCTTGAATCCAGAAGACGTCGGCCGCCTCCTCGAGGTCGGCCATGCTGTTGGTCATCGCGCCGGCACCGAGGCTCGTCCGGAGCGCCCACACCGTCGAGGCGTGACACATCCGCGTGCAGTTGTCGACGTTGTTGGTGCCGTATCTACGGGCGAGCTTCTGGAGGAGGTAGTTCTCCTCGTTCATCGTCTTCGAGGAGCCGAAAAAGCCCATCGCGTCGGGGCCGTGCGCCTCGCGGATGCGCTCGAGCTCGTCGACGATGCGGGTGTAGGCCTCCTCCCAGGTGGCCTCGCGGAACTCGCCGTCCTCCTTGATGAGCGGGTCGGTCAGGCGGTCCTCGTGGTCGACGACCTCCGTCGCGGCGCCGCCCTTGATGCAGATGCGGCCCTCGTTGACGGGCGCGTCGCCCCACGGCATGAACCGCATGTCGCCGGGCTCCTCGCCGGGGTTCACCTGTATCCCGCAGCCGACGCCACAGTACGGACAGATGGTCTTGACCGGTTCCTGATCTTCACTCGACATAGGTTGTGTGCTCCATGAGGGGTGTTCGGTAGGCTTCACGTGAGATGGCCCCTCCACGCGCATCAATCTTGCCCAGACGGGGGCGAACGGCGCCAGGAACGCCCGACGGGCGCCCTGACGCGGGGCAGGACCGCGCCGTGGCCGCTCGCAACCACATCGTAACAGATTTTCGATAGTTACGTCTCCCGGGGAAACGTTCACGCCGTGCAGGCCGCTACGGGCCGACCCGATGGAGCTCACCCCCTCGCTCGTCGCGGAGCGGGCCCGCGAGTACCGGGAGACCGAGCCGCTGTACGACGTCGAGCGGGAGCACGTCGAGGACCTCCCGGAGGCGTTCGCCGAGGGCGACTACGGCTGGCGGGACGCCGAGTGGGTCGTCCAGTGGTACTTCCGCCGGTACCTCGGGGCGTACCCGGACGCCGACCGACGCGAGGTCGAGTCCGCCTACGGCGGGAACGACTTCGAGGACGTGCGCGACGTCGTCTCGGCGGTCGCTCGGGCCGAGGACGACGGGGAACGGGTCCGCCTGCTGACGACGCTCGACGGCGTCGATGTCCGCGTGGCCTCGGCGTTCCTCCAATTCGTGTCCCCGGAGCGGTACCTCGTGGTCGGCGACCGCGAGTGGGCGGTCCTCCGGGCGGCCGACGAACTCGAGGACCCCTATCCCGACCCGCCGAGCGTCGCGGACTACCTCGCGTACCTCGACACCTGCAGGGACGTGGCCGACCGGTGTGACTGTAGCCTCTGGACGCTCTACACCGCGCTCTGGCGGCTCTGGAGCGGGATCGAGGACGGATAGGACGGTCGAGCGATTTCCCCCCGACCCCCCGGCCGGGGACGACCACCACCCCTGGGAGCCCCCGACGGTCCGTACGACTTCCCGCCGGGAGCGGGACCGCCCGGCCCGAGCCGCGGTCACCGTGCTCTTGCACGCCGAACCCACACCCGGTATCATGTTGCCCACGATACGGGGGGTGATCGACCGCCGTATCCTCGTCAACTTCCGGGCGGAGCCGGACGCCCTGGACGTGACCTCCCCGAGCCGTTCGGCCCACGGACGGTGAACGGGTACGGCGTCGGCGGTATCTGTCTGATCCGGTTCCGGGACCTGCGCCCCCGGGGCGTGCCGTCCCGGTTCGGCATCGGCTCCGAGAACGCTGCCCACCGCATCGCGGTCGAGTGGACCGAAGGGGGGGAACGCCGGACGGGGGTCTACGTGCCGCGTCGGGACACGAACTCCACGTCCAGCGAGCTCCTGGGCGGCAGGCTGTTTCCCGGCGTCCACCACGCGGCCTCCTTCGACGTCCGCGAAGCGGACGACCGCTGCGGGGTCGAGATGACGAGCGACGACGACGAAACACACGTCCGGGTGAGGGTGAGGGGCGAACCGCCGGACTCGCTACCGGAGGACAGCGTCTTCGACTCGCTCTCGGCCGCGTCCGATTTCTTCGAGCGGATGTCGCTCGGGCACTCGCCGAACGAACGCCGGGAGGGGTACGAGGCGCTCGAACTCCACGCGTTCGAGTGGGAGGTTACGCCGCTCGAAGTCGCGTCCGTCGAGTCGAGCTGTTTCGGAGGGTTCCCCGACGACCTGGCGGAGTTCGACCACGCGTTACCGATGCGGGATATCGAACACGAGTGGCACGAACGCGAACCCGTGTGTTCCGGGCCGGTCGCGGATTGACCCCGGTTCGCGCCGCCGAGACCCCCGGCGGTAGTCCCGCCAGGGCGCTCCCGGAACACGTGGTCGCGTGATCCGCGCGGCGGACCGTCCGACGAACGGCGCGGGACGAACCACGGGCGGGACGGCCTGGAGCGGTCCCCCCGGGTCAGAACAGCCCGGAGACGTTCCCGTCGTCGTCGACGTCCATGCCGGCGGCGGCCGGGGTCTTGGCTAGCCCGGGCAGTGTGAGCACGTCGCCGGTCAGGGCGACGACGAAGCCGGCACCGGCCGAGGGGTAGACCTCCCGGACGGTGAGCTCCCAGTCCTCCGGGACGCCCTTGCGGCTCGGGTCGTCGCTGAGCGAGTGGAACGTCTTCGACATGCAGACCGGCGTGTCGCCCATGCCGATCTCCTCTAACTGCTCGATGTCCTCCTTCGCGCCGCCCGTGTACTCGACGGCGTCGGCGCCGTAGATCTCCGTCGCGACCGTCTCGATCTTCTCCGTGATCGGCTGGTCGACCTCGTACAGCGGGGCGAACGAGGAGTCCTCCTCGGCGGCCTCGACGAGCTTCCCCGCGAGATCGAGCCCGCCCTCGCCGCCGTCGCTGAACACGTTCGACTCGGCGACCCGTACCCCCAGGTCCCCCTCGCAGTGCGAGAGGACGGCCTCGATCTCCGCGTCGGTATCCTCGGGGAAGCGGTTGAGCGCGACGACGACCGGGACGCCGAACTTCTCCAGGTTCCGGACGTGCCGGTCGAGGTTCGCGAGCCCCCGCTCGACGGCGTCGACGTCCTCGGCCTCGAGCCCGTCCATGTCCGGCGGCCACATGTCCTGCCCGTGGTACTTCAGCGCCCGGACGGAGGCGACGATCGTCACGGCGTCGGGGCTCATGTCGCCGAACCGGCAGACGATGTTCATGAACTTCTCCGCGCCCAGATCCGAGCCGAACCCCGCCTCGGTGACGAGGTACTCCGAGAGGTGGGCGGCGACGTCGTCGGCGATCAGCGAGTTCGTCCCGTGGGCGATGTTGGCGAACGGGCCGCCGTGAACGAACGCGGGCGTCCCCTCGATGGTCTGGACGACGTTCGGCTCGAGCGCGTCCTTCAGCAGCATCGTGGCCGCGCCCGCCGCGTCGATGTCCTCGACGGTGACCGGCTCGCCGTCACCGTCGTAGGCGACGATGATCCGGGCGATCCGTTCCCGGAGGTCCGCGATGCTGTCGGCCAGACAGAGGACGGCCATCATCTCCGAGGCCGCGGTCAGGAGGAAGCCGTCCTCGCGGGGGATGCCCCCCGTCTTCCCGCCCAGGCCGACGACCGTCTCGCGGAGCGCCCGGTCGTTCATGTCGATCGACCGGGTCCAGCGCACCTCGTTGATGTCGACGTCCTGCTCGTTGCCCTGGTAGATGTGGTTGTCCAGCATCGCCGAGACGAGGTTGTGGGCGGCGGTCAGCGCGTGGATGTCCCCGGTGAAGTGCAGGTTGATGTCCTCCATGGGGAGCACCTGCGAGTAGCCGCCGCCGGCGGCGCCGCCCTTGATCCCGAACACCGGGCCGAGCGAGGGCTCGCGGATGGCGACCAGCGCGTCCTTGCCGAGCTGGTTGAACGCCTGACCCAGCCCGACGGTCGTCACGGTCTTGCCCTCGCCCATCGGCGTCGGCGTCATCCCGGTGACGAGCACGAGCTTGTTGTCGGCCCGGCCCTCGGTGAGCCGGTCGATGGCGTCGAACGTCACCTTCGCCTTGTAGTCGCCGTACAGGTCGAGGTCCGACTCCTCGAGCCCGAACGGCTCGACCACGTCCCTGATGTGGTGTTTCTCTACGGACTGTGCGATCTCGTAGTCGGTGGGTATCGACTCCTCGGGGGCCATCTCCCGTCGAACGTACCGACGAGCGGTTATCAAAGTTGACGGACCTATAGGTTACCGGATACGACGAGTTTGCCGGGCGCCGGGGACACACCCCCACGGGCCGTGCCTGGACGGGCCCATCGAGGTGCCGGTCGGCGCTCGCCGGTGTCCGTCCCGGCAGGACGACCCGAGCGGACCTTACGGGAGAACGTCACGACGAGGGTCGGACGATCGGTGGGGGGACACCGCGACCGCGTCGGGGCGACGGGGGATTTATCCGCGGCGGAACGGTCCGGGGGGAGTATGGAGTACCACGAGGCGGTGAACACTCTCGAGCGACTGCGGCGGCTCCGGCCGAAGCTCGGCACCGGGACGACCGCCTCGCTGCTCGAGTTCCTCGACGACCCCCACGAGGGGATCCCGGCGGTGCAGGTCGCGGGCTCGAACGGCAAGGGGAGCACGGCCCGGGTGCTGGAGCGGATCCTCCGGGCGGCGGGGCTTGATGTCGGCCTCTACACCTCGCCGGACCTGAACGACCTCCGCGAGCGGATCCGGGTCGACGGCCGGAAGGTCCCGAAGCGGGAGGTGGTTCGGTTCGTCGAGGAGGCGTGGCCGTACGTGGTCGAGCGGTCGGTCGAGGGGGACGCCCCCACCTTCTTCGAGGCGTTCACCGCGCTCGCGCTCTGGCACTTCGGCCGCGAGGCGGTCGACGTCGCGGTCCTCGAGGTGGGGATCGGTGGGCGCTACGACGCGACGAGCGTCGTCGACCCCGTCGCGTCGGCGGTGACGAGCGTCAGCCTCGAGCACACCGACCTCCTCGGCGAGACGGTCGAGGAGATCGCCCGGGACAAGTCACACGTGGCGCCCGCGGACGGGCCGCTCGTGACCGGCGCGACCGGGTCGGCGCTCGAAACCGTCCGCGAGCACACGGACGTCGTCACCGTCGGCGCCGACAGCGGAGCGGGGGACGGATCCGGGGACACCGGCGCCACCGAGCGGCGCCAGCCGCCCGACGTGGTGGCGACGGAGGGGGAGATGGTCTCGTTCGCGGAGTCGGCGGTCTCGCTCTCGGGGCCCGACTGGTCGGTCGAGACGCGCTCGCCGCTCCTGGGCCGGTACCAGGCGGTAAACGCGGGGATCGCCGCGACCCTCGCCCGGCAGGTCGGGGCCGCGACCGGCACGGCGGTGACGGTCGACGCCATCGCCGCGGGCATCCGGAACGTCGACTGGCCCGGCCGGTTCGAGGTGATGGACGACGCCCCCCTCACGGTGCTCGACGGGGCGCACAACCCGGACGCGTGTTCGAAGCTCGCGGCGCTGCTCGCCCGGTTCGACTACGACGACCTCCACCTCGCGTTCGGCGCGATGCGGGACAAGGACCACGCCGAGATGTGCCGGTCGCTCCCGGCGGTCGACCGGGCGTACCTCGCGGAGCCGGCGGTCGACCGGGCGTACGGGGTCGACCCGCTGGCGTCCGTCTTCGAGCGCGAGACCGGGGCGGCGATCGAGCGCCACGCGTCGGTCCTCGACGCTCTCGATGCGGCGCTACGGAGCGCCGGGCCGTCCGACTGCGTCCTCGTGGCGGGGTCGCTCTACACCGTCGGGGAGGCCCGCGACCGCTGGACGCGGGCGCCGAGAGCCGTCCGGGCGGACACCCCCTCGCGCGCCGACGCGGCCATGGCGCGGGCCGACGTCCCCGCGTCGGTCCGCGACGAGCGCACCGACGGGATGGTCGATCGGACCGTCCGGCTCCACGCCCGGCGCGAGGAGGCGGCGGTGCTGAAGGAGACCCTGCTCTCGCTCGGCGGATCCGCCGCCGTCTCGGGCATCAGGAACGCGGACCAGCACGTCGAGGTCGTCCTCGACGGGGACCTGACGCAGTTCCGGCGACTCGTCGCGGCGCTCCGCGAACGTGGCGGCGGGGCCGGACACCTCGCCGGAGGGGTGGCGTCGGCGGTCGGACTCGGGGAGGCGGCGGGGGACGCCTCGTCGGCCCAGGAGTACCCCTGGACGGATGGGACGGCGGTGATGGGTATCCTCAACGTCACGCCGGACTCGTTCCACGACGGCGGCGAGTACGACGCCGTCGGGGACGCCGTCGCCCGGGCGGAGGAGATGGTCGAGGCGGGCGCGGCCGTGGTCGAC
>PXRQ01000089.1 GCA_003022005.1 Halobacteriales archaeon QS_5_70_15 | reverse complement strand
AGGCCGCCCAGCAGGCCGTGAACGGCGCCCGCGGCGGTGCCGACGGTCGAACCGACGCCGACCCCCACGGTCGCGCCGGGACCGGACGGGTCGGCACCGGTCCGCCTGGAGAACGCCATGAGCCGCGACCGAGTGGTGATCCTCTCGGTGGTCGACGGGCCGGTTTCGGTCGTCGAGGTGTTCTACCGGGACGGGGGGACCGCGGTCGTCGACTACGCGGCCGACCCGTCGAGCCTGAACGCGCGGCTCGCGGCGGGGCGCGTCGTCGGCGTCCGGGCGCCGAACCGCACCGGAACGGCGAGGTACCGGGTGGCGGCGAACGCCTCGGAGACGCGCCGCCGGTTCCCGGCGCTCGCCCGTGCCGACGCCGACACGAGCCTCCTCTGGGTCGTCGTTCCCGTCGCCGAGGCCGGGGTACCCACGAACGTCGCCGCGGCCGGCGTCGAGCCCTGCGCGCTGCCCCACTCGCTCGTCACCGAGTTCCGGGTGCGGGTCCGCCTCGGGACCGACCGGATCCACGTCGACTGCGCGTAGGGGCGGCTACCCCAGGACCCCGACCCGGCCGGGGACGTCGAGGTCGATCCACCGGACCTCGCCGCCGAACCACCCCTCCGGGTCGTCGAGGGCGACCGCCGCGGCGGTCCGCCCGGGGTCGTCGCTCCCGAGCAGGTACGCACACGGGAGCGGGCCGAAGCGGTCGAGCCGGTCGGCGAGCCACGAGCCGTCCGAGAGCGGTTCGGCGAGGGTCGCTGGCGCGTCCCCGAACCGGGCCAGTTCGGCACCGAGCCCCTCGTGGCGCGACCGTTCCGTCGGGTCGGCCCCGAAGAACGCCCCGAACCGCTCGACTGCCCCGTCGAGCCCCGACACGCAGACCACCACCTCCTCGATGCCGGTGATGCCCGTGCCGGCGACGCTCCCCGCCTCGGTGGTCCGGTACTCGCGGGGGGTCCGGTCGGCCACGAGGAACGGGAGCGTCGCCCCGAGCCGTTCGCCGACCTCGGTGAGGTCCCACTCGATGGTGACCCCGTCGGGCCGCTCGCGCGTGTAGTAGCCGGGCCCGTCGACGGGGACCCCGAGGTCCGCGATGCGCTCGGTCTCGGCCCCGGTTCGATCGTCGAGATGAGTTCGAGGTACGAACCGTCGGCGAACCCCAGCGTCCGGTTGTGGGTGACCCCGTTCGAGTGCTCGCCGCCGTACTCCGTCTCGAGGCCGACGTCGGCGAACGCGGTACCGAGCGCGTCGAGGTCCGACCCGGCGACGACGGCGTGGTCGACCGCGGGGAGGCCCCCCGCCGGTCCGTCGTCGCTCGTCATCCGGTCACCCCCTCGCGGTCGTCGCTCCCGTCGCGTTCCCCGCGCCCGGGACGCCCCTCGGCGACCCGGAGCACCGACCCCGCCAGGACGCCGACGGCGAGCGCGAGGTCGGCCTCCTCGACGTCGAACGTCGGGGTGTGGTGGGCGCCGGGATGGTCGGTGCCGACGATCGCGTACGTCGCCAGCCCACCGGCGTCCTGGACCGTCTCGATGGGGTGGGTGGCGTCCTCGCTCGCGCCGAAGGAGTCCATCGTGACCGTCGAGTCGACCCGGTCGTCGGCCGCGGCGACCCGGGTCACGAGTTCGGCCAGTTCCTCGTCGCTGTCGGCCCGGGGTGCCCCGCTCACGACCTCGAACGAGGACGCACAGTCGTGCATCTCGCCCGCCGCCCGGACGATCCGTCGGAGCTCCTCGCGGGTGTACTCCATCAGCTCGGTCGTCTCGCCGCGGACCTCGCCCTCCAGTGTCGCCTCCTCGGCGACGACGTTGGACGCGGTGCCGACCTCCGCGCGGCCGAAGTTGACGCGGGTCGCCCCGTCGGCGTGCCGGGGGATGCCGTACGCGTTCCCCACCGCGGCGGCCGTCGCCTGCATGGCGTTGGCCCCCTCGTTGGGCTCCTTGCCCGCGTGGGCCGAGCGGCCCCGGAACCCGACCCGGACGTTGCTCACCGCGAGCTGCTCGACCGCCCCGCCGACCACCTCGCCCGAGGGGTGGCCGAGTCCGATGTGGACCGCGAGGAGGTAGTCCACCCCCTCGAGGTGTTCGCTCTCGGCCATCGGCTTGCCGCCGCCGCCGACCTCCTCGGCGGGCTGGAAGAGGACCGTGAACCGGCCCTCGAAGTCGCTCGCCTTCACCGCCTCCAGGACGCCGAGACCGATCGTCATGTGCGCGTCGTGGCCGCAGGCGTGCATCCACCCCTCGTGCGCCGAGCGGAACCCCTCGGCCGCCGGCCGGTGGCTCCCGTCGATCGACTCCTCGACGGGCAGGCCGTCGATGTCGACCCGGAGGGCGACGTGGGGGCCCTCGCCCCGGTCGAGGACCGCGACTGCGCCCGTGTGTCCGCCCTCGGTCGCGGCGAGGACGTCCTCGCGGGCACCCGCCTCGCGGGCCCGCTCGAACCACGTTCGGAGTTCAGCCTCGTCGGGGACGGCCATCCGGGCCTCCGCGGGGAGGGCCTCGCGCCCGACGTGGAGTTCGTCCACGCCGATGGACTCGAGCTCGTCGACCAGCAGGCTCGTGGTCAGGAACTCGCACCAGCCCGGCTCGGGTCGGCGGTGGAACGCCCGGCGCCGCTCGACGAGCCGGTCCGGAGAGCCGGTCCGGTCCCCCCCGTCGGTCGACCCGGTCATGCGTCCAGCCGCGGGGCGCAGGTCTCCTCGACGGCTTCGGTGATGACGTCGAGGCCGACCTCGGCCTGCTCGCGAGTCATCACCAGCGGCGGGAGCAGCCGGAGGACCCGTCCGTTCCGACCGGCCGTCCACACGAGGACGCCGCGCTCGTGACACCGCCTCTGTATCGTCCCGACGAGGTCCTCCTCGGTGAACTCCGCGGCGATGAACAGCCCCTTCCCCCGCACCTCGCCGAGGAGGGGATTGCCCTCGCCCGCCTCGCGGAGCCGGCCCCGGATGTACTCCCCGAGTTCGGTCGCGTGGTCGAGCAGGTCGTGGTTCTGGGTGTACTCGATGGCCCGCAGGCCCGCGCGCATCGCGACGACGTGCCCGCGGTAGGTGCCCGCGTGCCCCCCGGAGTCCCACGTGTCGAGGTCCTCGCGGTACATCGTACAGGAGAGCGGGAACCCGATCCCGCCGAGCGCCTTCGCCGAGGTCATGATGTCCGGGGTGACGCCGTAGTGCTCGCTGGCCCACCACTCGCCGGTGCGGCCGAGCCCGGACTGTATCTCGTCGACCATCAGCGGCAGGCCGTTGTCGTCGGCGATCTCGCGGAGCCCCTGCAGGAACCCCTCGGGCGGGACGATGACGCCCGCCTCCCCCTGGATGGGTTCGACGAAGACCCCCGCGGGGTTCGCCAGCCCGCCGTAGGGGTCCTCGATCGTCTCGCGGACCTCCTCGAGCGCGCGGGCACAGGAGAACGAGCCACAGCAGTCGGCGGCGTCGCGGGTACAGACCGAGACGGCGTCGCCCTCGCCGCGGTCCCGGAACGGGTAGGGATACCGGACGTGGACGACGTCGGGCAGGAGGGGGGAGTAGTCCCGCTTCGACTTCCTGTTGCCGGTGATCGACAGCGCCCCGGACGTCATGCCGTGGTAGGCCCCGCGGAAGGCAACCAGGCCGTCGCCCCCGGTGTTGTACTTCGCGAGCTTGATGCTCGCCTCGACCGCGTCGCTCCCGGTCGGACCGCCGAACACCACGCGGTTGTCACCGGCGAGGTCGCCCGGCGCGATCTCGTCCAGTTTCTCGATGAGGTCGAGCCGGGCGTCGGTCGGGAAGTCGACGGTGTGGACCAGCTTGTCGGTCTGCTCGTGGACCGCCTCCAGCACGTAGGGGTTCGAGTGGCCGACGTTGAGCACGCCGATGCCGGCGAAGAAGTCGAGGTACGTGTTCCCGTCGACGTCCCGGACCGTCGCGCCGCGGCCCTCCTCGAACGCGATGGGGATGTCCTCGGGGTAGGCGACGGCGCTCGAGTCGATCGCGCGCTGGCGCTCGATCTGTCGGCGCGTCTCCGGACCCGGGACGTCGTCGACGTCCGGTTCCTGGGCGAAGTGCAGTTCGTCGATCGGTGGGCCGGTCATACCCCGGGCACGGAAACGCGGCGTAAATAGATTGTCCACGGGTACCGTGAACCGATATACAGTATCCGGTAACATCCGCCGGTGCCGGCGTACGACCGGGTCCGGGCGCGGAGGGACCGTTCCCGTACACGGATGCTGTTATCATCGTACACGAAAATTTTACACCCCCCGTCCCCGGAGCGGGTGGGTATGGAACGAGCGAGCCCCTTCCCGGCCTCGGAGTACGAGCGCCGGCTGGACCGGACCAGGGCCCGGATGCGCGAGAACGGACTGGACGCGCTGTTCGTGACCGACCCGGCGAACATGAACTACCTGACCGGCTACGAGGGGTGGTCGTTCTACGTCCACCAGGGCGTCCTCGTGACGCTCGACGCCGACCCGGTCTGGATCGGCCGCGAAATGGACGCGAAGGCCGCAGAGGTGACGACCTGGCTCCCCGACGAGCACGTCCGGTCGTACAGCGACGACCACGTCCACTCCCCCTACGACCTCCACCCGGCTGACTACACCGCCGAGGTGCTCGCCGACCTCGGCGTCGACGACGCCGTCGTGGGCGTGGAGATGGACGCCTACTACTACACCGCGCGGACCCACCGGCGGCTCGAGGAGGGCCTCCCCGAGGCGGAGTTCGAGGACGCGACGCTGCTGGTCAACTGGGTGCGGCTGAAGAAGAGCGACCGAGAACTCGAACAGATGGAGCGGGCGGCCCGGATCGCCGAGCACGCGATGCGGGCGGGAATAGGGACCATCGGCGCGGGCGTCCGCGAGTCGACCGCGGCGGCGGCGATCTACGAGGCGCTGGTCGAGGGGACCGAGGACTACGGCGGGGACTACCCCGCCATCGCGCCGCTGATGCCCTCCGGGGAGTTCACGGGGACGCCACACCTCTCCTGGAGCGATCGGGAGTTCGAGACCGGCGATCCCGTGATCATCGAGCTCGCCGGCTGCAAGCACCGGTACCACTGCCCGATGGCACGCACGGTGAACGTGGGCGAACCGCCCGCGGAGATGGACGAGACCGCGGCGGTGGTCGTCGAGGGGCTCGACGCGGCGCTCGACGCCGTCGAACCGGGCGTCAGCGCCGAGTCCGTCGAGGCCGCCTGGCGGGAGGTCATCGCCGAGCACGGCATCGAGAAGGAGTCCCGCATCGGCTACGCCTGCGGACTGGGCTACCCGCCGGACTGGGGCGAGCACACCGCCAGCCTCCGGCCCGGCGACACGACCACCCTCGAGGAGGACATGACGTTCCACCTCATCCCCGGCATCTGGTACGACGAGTTCGGCGTCGAGATCAGCGAGACGTTCCGGGTGACGAGCGACGGCGCCGAGACGTTCGCGGAGTTCCCCCGAACGCTGCTCTGATCCGTTCCGGGCCGACCGCCCCGCTTTTTCAGGCTCTGAAGCCGCTGGTGGCGGTATTTATTTCACCGTATATTGCTTGGATATATGCGACACCACCCCCACCCCAACACACGCACGCGTCCCGGCGGGACGGCCGGACGGACACGGTTCGACCGGGTCGAGCCGTCCTCCGGGTCGACGGCCTGCCCGATCCGGACGGTCGACGGCACGCGGTGTCCGGGAGGTACGGATGAGTAGTTCGGCGGACGGGACCCTCGGGCGGAGCCGTCCCGACGGCCGGCGCATCGAGGAGGTCGCCGGCGAGATGGCCGAGCAGATCTGCCGCGGCTTCCGCTTCCACGACCGGCGCGAGCGCGAGCGCGCCGTCGAGGCGTTCGCGGCGGTCGACCGGCGGCAGTTCGCACATCTCGACCCGACGACGGCCCGGGCCGCCGCCGCCGCGTACGTCGACGCGCTGTGGGCCAAGGACGCGGTCGAGTCGTCGTGTACGGTCGACGGCGACCTCGACTACGACGCGCTGGCCGAGGCCGACTGGGGGAGCGTCCGCGCGGCGTTCGCCAAGCGGGCCGCGCTCGTCGGGATGGACGCCCGGTACGCCGAGGCGAGCACGCTCGCGTGGAAGCGACACAAGGTCGGCGGGGACTACGCCCGGCCGATGCAGCGCGCGCAGGGGTACGAGCTCCGGGCGGCGATGGACGACCCCGAGTACCCGCGCAAGCCCCACCAGGGCCAGTCGGGATTCGGCCCGGAGGCGGCGCGCTACCTGCTCGCGGTCGAACTCCACGACATGCACACCGAAAGCCACTGGGAGGAGGCCCGCGCGGTGATGACCCCATACTACGAGCGGATACTCCGGGCCCACGACGGCCGTCCGGAGCCGACGCCCGGGAGCGACTAGGCCTCCGGGGCGCGGACCAGGTTCTCGAGGGGTTCGCCCGAGCCCAGGCGGTCGAGGTTCCGCGCGACGATGTCGGCCAGCCGGGGCCAGTGCTCCGGGGTGTGACCCCCTGTGTGTGGCGTGACGAGGACGTTCTCGAAGTTCCAGAGCGGGTGGTCCGGCGGCAGCGGCTCGGGGTCTGTCACGTCCAGGGCCGCCCCCCTGATACCGTTGTCCGCGATCGCGTCCATCAGCGCCTCCGTGTCGACGATGCCCCCGCGGGCGACGTTGACGAGGACGGCGTGCGGGGGGAGCGTCGCGAACGCCTCGGCGTCGATCAGCCCGCGGGTCGTCTCGGTCAGCGGGCAGGCGAGCACGACGTAGTCGGTTCTCGAAAGGGCCTCGTGGACCGCCCCCGTCTCGAAGCCGATCACCTCGTCGGTCGGCCCGCCCTTCGAGGGGGTGTACCGGACGCCGATGGTGTCGACGCCGAACCCCTCGAGACGCTCGACGAGCGCCTGCCCGATCGAGCCCAGACCGACCACGGTCACGGTCGAGTCCATGAACTCGGTCGACTGGAAGTGGCGCCACTCGCGCCGCTGCTTGCGACGCCACCCCTCGTCGAGCCGGCGGGCGAAGGTGAGCATCTGCCCGATGGCCCCCTCGGCGATGCCGGGGGCGTGGATGCCGCCGGCGTTCGTCACCGCGACGCCGCGCTCGGCCAGCGCGTCGGTCGGGACGTGGTCCGTGCCGGCGAACGTGCACGCGAACAGTTCGAGCCGTTCGGCCCGCTCGATAAGCGACTCGTCGATGTCACGGCCGGTCACGACCCGCGCGCCGGCCACCAGCTCGCGCTCCCGGCAGGGGGTGCGCGCCAGCCGGACGTCGCGGTCGGGCAGCCGCTCGCGGAGTGCCTCGGCGTACGATGCCATCGAGAGGCCCTCGGTCCCGTGTCGCAGGACGAGGACGTCGAACCCTTCGGTTCCGGTCTCGGCGTCGGACATGGCTCGGTCGTCTCGGGGAGGGAGGTAAGTCGTGCCGGTACGGTCGCGGCATCGGTCCCCCTGGACGCCCGTATCAGGCGACAGACGCGACGGCGTCGAGGAACAGCGACCCGCCGAGTTCGATCTCGCGCTCGGTGACGTCCAGCGGCGGCAGGAGACGGATCGTCTTCCGACCACAGCCGAGCGTCATCAGGCCCCGGGAGAGCGCCGCCTCGACGACCGCGTCCCGGCGTTCCTTCGTGTCGAACTCGACGGCCAGCAGCAGTCCGAGCCCCCGCACGTCGACCACCCCCTCCGGGCCGGCGTCGGCGAGCAGCTCGCGCATCCCCCGGCCTCTCTCCGTCGCGTTGTCCATGAGGTCGTACTCGTCGATGGCCTCCAGCGTGAACACGCCGTACATCGAGGAGACGACGTCCCCGCCGCCCCAGGTCGAGCCCAGCCGGTTCGGTTCGTCCGGGAACAGCTCCCCGCGGCCGATCGTCGCGCCGACACGGAGCGCCTTCGCGCTCGTGATGACGTCGGGCTCGATGTCGTAGTGGTCCGAGGCCCACATCCGGCCCGACCGACCCACCCCAGTTTGGATCTCGTCGACGATCAGCGGGACATCGTACGTCTCGCTGACGCGGGCGATCTCGCGCATGAACGCCTCGCTCGGGAAGTTGTAGCCGCCGACTCCCTGAACGGGCTCGACGATCATGTAGGCGACCTCGGCCGGGTCGAGGCTCCGGGACCCGGGGCCGAGCAGTTCCTCGAGCCGCGAGCGGCCCCCGCGGAAGAACCCGCAGTCACAGGTCCCGGACGAGCAGGTCCGGTCGGTGCAGAACGGCACCTCCCGTACCCCCGCGATCTCGGGGAACTTCCGCGTGTAGACGTCCTTCGCCCGGGTGAGCGAGAGGGTCCCGAGCGTGCGGCCGTGGAACGCCCCCGAGAAGGTGATCCCGTACTTCGGGCGCTCGCGGGCGTCGTAGGCCACCTTCATGGCGTTCTCGACGGCCTCGCCGCCCGAGTTCGAGAGGAACACGGTGTCGTGGCCGTACCCGCTCGACCGCTCGACGAGCTCGTGCATCAGCCGGGCCGAACCCGGGAACTCCCGGTCCTCGAGTCCGCCCCCACCGGCGTAGTAGAGGTCCTGACCGGCGATCTTCAGCGGCTCGACGAGGTCGAACTCCCGGGCCTTCTCGAGGATCTTGGGGTTCCCGTACCCCAGCGGCGCGGCCCCGATGTGACTGGTGAAGTCCATGAGGACGTTCCCGTCGACGTCGGTGACGAACGGGCCCTCGGCGTCGCCGGTGACGTCCCAGACGAACGCGTGGGAGTGCTCGCTCGGCGCGGCCGCCTCGCGGTGGTGCTCGACCCACCGTCGGGCTCGCTCGCCCGGGATCGCGTCGACGCGCGGCGTGGCTGTCGCCCTGTCCATATACGGAAACCGTTGAGAGTATCGATAAAATTTGTCTCTCGGTCGCGGTTCGCCGCGCGCGGACCGCTACCCGTCCGGGTCGACGACCTCGACCCGGTCCCCGGGGTCGACGCCCGCCGTGCCCCCCGCCGGGAGTTCGAGGACGGTGTCGCCGCGCGCCCGGCCGTGGCCCCACCAGGCGCGGAGCCGTTTCACCGCCTCGACCCGCCCGTCGACGAGCCAGACCGCGTCGATGTCGAACGGGACACAGACCATGTGGAGCCCGCGGGTCCGCGGGCGGCCGAACGGGAAGACGAGCGCGTAGTCGTCGGGGATCGACCGCCGGAAGGTCAGCCCTCGTGCCTTCCGGACGAAGGAGTCGGCCACTTCGACCTCCGTGGCGAGGACCTGCTCGGATCCGTCGGGAGGGCGGTGGACGACGCGCACGGTCGGGCGTCGACGGCACGGGGCAAAGCCCTTGCCCGGGAGTCGGGACGGGACGTCCCGCGGTCCGGCCCGCGTCAAATTCAAGCGCCGCCCACCCGGAACCCGACCATGGAGAAGGCCCCCGGCGGCACCCCCGTGGGCGTCGACGACCCGTACGCGTTCGTCGAGCGGTGCGACCACCTCACCGACGACGGCCGGT
This sequence comes from Halobacteriales archaeon QS_5_70_15, assembly GCA_003022005.1. Next base: position 15,732 of record PXRQ01000089.1, on the reverse strand, counting down.
GCCGCTACGCGGCCGAGTACGCCGGCGACGACCCGGCGTTCGCCGCCGAGCGCCGCGCGGACGACCTCCGGTGCCCGGCGGCCGACCCCCACGGGGACTGGGCGTGGAAGGACTGCCCGCACTTCCGGGCCCGCCAGCGCGACCGCGAGTGCGTCCGCTGCGGGCTGGAGGAGCGCCGGGTCGCCGACTCGAACGAGCGGCCGCTGCTCGAGGAGCACCACCTCTCCTACCGCGACGACCACGCCGGGGCCGGCGAAGGGTCGACCGAGGAGGGGGAGACGGACGAGAGAGGAACGGACCCGGCCCACGAGATAACGGTCTACCTCTGTCGATGGTGTCACGCGAAGGTCCACGGCTCGTGGGCCCGGGTCGACGACGACGCCTCGCCGGACCCGGAGGCGGTGGCGGCCGCGGAGGGACGGCGCTCTCGCGAACTCGAGGAGACGGCGTTCCCGACGGCCGCCGAGCGGTACGACGATGGGGGAGACGGCGGCTGAGCGGGTCCCGGTCGCCCCCGCCGGCGGCCGACTGCTCCCGCTCTACGGACGGTCGTCGTCGGGAACGGGCTGTCCAGCCCCCTCGCGATCCACTACGACCGGCTCTACGTCGCCTCGCAGACCGGCTCGTCACTTCCGCGTACTACTGCGCGGTCGTCGTCCCCGGGCTCGGGACGCTCGTCGCCGTCGCCTACATCGTCTACCGGTACCGGGTGCTCGGGTTCCGCCGAGGTGACGACGGCCGGCCCGGCGACTGGGGGCCTTCCTTCTCCCGGATCCGTTCCCCGGGTCGGCGCAACGAACCCCGATATCCCGACTGCGGCCGGGGGTCCCCCGTCGTCGTCGGGCTTCCCCCGACTGCCTGCGGCATCTCGGATCCCACCGCGTTCACGCCGGGGAGGGTCTCATCCGTAGTTCCGCTGCAGGTAGTCGACGACGTCGTCGACGAGCTCCGGGTCGTAGGTCCAGAACCCCTCGTACTCGTTCGGTTCCTCCTCGAAGGCGACCAGCGCGCACTCCTGCTCGGGGTCGTCCCCCCCGTCGTAGGCGACGACCCACGTCCGGTGGAGTTCGTCGGCGTCGGCGTGGTGCCAGTGGACGCCGTCGGTGGAGGGGGCCCACTCGGGTGCGGCCTCGACGGGTCGCCACTCCTCGGGCGCGTAGACGTGGACCGTGAGGTCGGACTGTCCGGCGAGCCGCCCGTACGTCTCGACCTGCGGGCCGAACGCGTCCCTGGACTGGAACGTCGCGTGGAGCGCGCCGGTCCCGCGGCGCCAGGCGCGCTCCTCGAACTCCCGGGAGGTCGCCAGCAGCTGGCGACGGTTCCCCGAGAAGAACAGCGTGTCGTCGAGCAGGTTCAGGAGTTCGCGGTAGCTCTCCTCGCGGTCCGACTCCCCCCACGGTTCGCCGATCGTGGGGGCGGTGAGCGTCGCCAGCGCCGCCGCGCTCACGCCGCCCAGGAACTCCTCGCCCTCGTGGACGGTGATGAAGGCGTCCTCCGGGGCCGTCGGCAGGTGCTCGTAGTCGACGGTCACGTTCCACGTCTCGAACAGCTCGGAGACGTCGTCCGGCGGCTCGGGGCCGTAGACCGTGATCCGCTTGCGGCGGTCGGCCACCTCGTCGACGAACTCCGTGAGGCTCATCCCCCTACAGCGCGTCGTCGTTCCGGGCGGCCGCGGCCTCGGCGGAGGGCGGCACCCGTCTCGCCTGTTCCAGCGCCGCGGTCGTCTCGAGGAGCGGGTCGACGACCCCGCACGGCGGGACCAGCGAGACGTCCCCCGCCCCCGGGTCGTAGTCGACGAGCCCGAGCTCGGACAGCTCCGGCAGGTGCGTCTCGCGGAGCGCACGGAACAGCCGGTCACGCTCCTCGACGTCCACGGGGGCGGTCCCGTCCTCGACGGCCAGCCACGTCCCGACGACGTCCGCCAGCCGCTCGACCGACGACGACCCGCGTTCGCGCAGGTAGTAGAGCGCGAACCGGCGCTCGCGGTTCGAGATGGCCCGCAGGACCTCGTCGAGGTCCACACTGGAGGGGGGCTCGTCTATCATCCGTCTATCATCCTCTCACGTCCCCTCGGTAACGACGCCTTATCACCTTTCCGGGACTGTGTGGACCTGAAACGGCGGTTACGGGCCGTCCCGTCCCGAAACATACATCATCGATGGTACGGTTCCCGCACCGTCGGCGGCGTCTCACCCGTCGGGACCGGGCCGTGGGACCCGTGTGCGACCGCGACCGGACGGTGCCCGCCGTGCCCGTCCTGCGTTCCCCACCGCGCCCGCTCCGCGCCCGGGCGGTCGGTAGCGATCCGAGCGGTCGTTCGGGGTGTTCGACCCGGTTCGACCCGAGCCCTGGCGACGAACGCGCCGCGTTTAAGACCACGCTGACACACTCACGACCATGAGCGACGCCGCGGAGGAACAGGAACTCGGGATCACCGAGTCCAAGGAGCACAGCACCGGCGACTGGTACGCCGAGGTGGTACGGAAGGCCGAACTGGCCGACTACGCCCCGATGGGCGGGTTCATCGTCACCCGGCCCCGGGGGTACGCCGTCTGGGAGCGGCTGCAGGGCCGCCTCGACGGGATGTTCAAGCAGACGGGCGTACAGAACGCTTACTTCCCCGTGCTCATCCCGGAGAGCTACCTCGAGCGCGAGTCGGAGGTCGTCGAGGGGTTCGACCCCGAGGTGGCGTGGGTCACCCATGGCGGCCACGACGAACTCGAGGAGCGGCTCGCCGTCCGACCCACCAGCGAGTCCATCATCACCCCCTTCATGAGCCAGTGGGTCCGCTCGCACCGGGACCTCCCGCTCCGGGTGAACCAGTGGTGCTCGGTCATCCGGTGGGAGGCGACGGACACGAAGCCGTTCTTCCGCACGAAGGAGTTCCTCTGGCAGGAGGGCCACACCGCCCACCGCGACCGGGACTCGGCGTGGGAGGAGACGATGCTCCGGCTCGACCAGTACGAGCGGCTCTACGAGGACGTGCTCGCGATGCCGGTCCTCCGGGGGCGCAAGCCCCCCCACGACAAGTTCCCCGGCGCGCACACCACCACGACCGTCGAGGCGCTGATGCCCGACGGGAAGAGCGTCCAGGGGGCGACCTCTCACTACCTCGGGACGACGTTCTCGGAGGCATACGACGTGAACTACACCGACGAGGACGAGGTCGAACAGCTGGCTCACACCAGGGCGCTCGGCGCGCTCGTCATGACCCACTCGGACGACCAGGGGCTGGTCCTGCCCCCGACGCTCGCGCCCACGCAGGTCGTCGTGGTCCCCATCTGGAGCGCCGGGAGCAAGGACGCGGTGCTCGAGTACGCCGGCGACATCGCCGACGAGCTCGGCGCGGAGTTCCGCGTGAACCTGGACGACCGCGACGAGCGCAACCCCGGGTTCAAGTACAACGAGTGGGAGCTGAAGGGGGTCCCCCTCCGCGTGGAGGTCGGCCCCAACGAGGTCGAGGACGGCGAGGCCACGCTCGTCCACCGCCCGGACGGCGAGCGCGAGACCGCCGGCCGGAGCGACATCGTCGGCGCGGTCGAGGACGCCCTCGAGACGGTGTACGCGAAGCTCTACGCCGCCGCCGAGGAGAACTTAGAGGAGAACGTCCGCGAGGCCCACGGCCGCGACGAGATCCTCGGGACCGTCGGCCGCCACGGGGGCTACGTGAAGACGGGCTGGTGCGGCGACGAGGACTGCGAGGCGGAGATCAAGGAACAGGTCGCCGCCGAAATCGTCCTGCTCCCCCTGGACCGCGACGAGAAGCCGATCCACGACACCTGCGGCGTCTGTGGCGAGACCGCCACGGAGACGGCGTACTTCGCGAGGAACTACTGACCATCTTTTTCCGGCTCGGGGTCGCTTCGCGACCCTCTCGGCGCAATAACATGTGTGAAAAACGCCGCTCGCTCACGCGTCGGAGGCGCGTTCGCTCGCGGTAGAGCTGCTCGTGATGGGGTGCCGGAGGAGCGGGTCGTCGTGGCGGGTTTCCGTGATCGTGATTACTGGTGGAGACCCCGGGAGGCCCGCCCCGAGACCGGGAACCGTCGGGCGTTCCGTGCGTCTCACCGCGACGCTCAACCGGACGTGGCAGGGTCCGCCCGGACGGCTCGGTGTCGCGGCCGGGCCGGCGGCGCCGTCCTATTCCCCGAAACCACGTTCACTGTGACGATCAGATCCCGATTCTCGAATGAGAAATCCTGACAAATACCGCCGGAAACGACGATCAAAGGTCCCGCAGGCCCGGATCGGTGGACGAAAGGAACAAGATTCGGCCCGGCTTCGGACGTCCGTTCGCCCCCTCACCGGGTCCTGAGTCCCTTTATATTACCTTAGTTGAGGTTAATGAACCATCAGTCCTTGAGGAGAACGCTCTTATGAACCCTGGGGCTATGTCACCGCATGCCAGAACGAAGGGACGCCGACGCGGGCGTAGCCGGGCTCGCGTCGCCGGACGACTACCGCGGGTCCTGCGGGGTCGGAGTGGTCTTCGACCTCGACGGCACCGGCGGCCACGCAGTCCTCGCGGACGGGCTCGAACTGCTGGAGAACCTCGAACACCGGGGCACGACCGGGGCCGAGCAGAACACCGGCGACGGCGCGGGGGTGCTCATCCAGACCCCTCACCGTTTCTTCGCCGACGAACTGGACGTCGACCTCCCGCCCGAACGGGAGTACGCGGTCGGGACGCTGTTCCTGCCGCGGGACGCCGAGGCCGGCGGCCGGCTGCGACAGCTGTTCGACTCGGAGTTCGAGGCACACGGTCTCGAGGCGTTCCACTGGCGGGACGTCCCGACCGACGCCGAGGCGGCCGATATCGGCCACACCGCCCTCGAATCCGAACCGCGGGTCGTCCAGGTCTTCGTCCGCCCCGAGGGTGGCGTGGGCGAGGACGGGATGGACGCCGAGGCGTTCGACCGGAAGCTGTACGTCGCCCGCCGCGCGGTCGAGAACCGCGTCGAGGCGGAGAGCCCGACGGGCGGCGAGCGGTTCTACGTCTGCTCGCTCGACCGCGAGACCCTGGTTTATAAAGGATTGCTGAAGGCCGACCAGCTCCCGGCGTACTTCCCCGAACTCACCGACGAGCGGATGGGGACGACGTTCGCGATGGTCCACGCGCGCTTCTCGACGAACACGCTCGGCGCGTGGCACCTCGCACACCCCTACCGGAGCATCATCCACAACGGCGAGTTCAACACCATCCAGGGGAACATCAACTGGATGCGGGCCCGGGAGACGGACATCGCCCACCCGGAGTTCGGCGACGACAGCGAGGAGCGAAGCTCCTCGGGCCGTTCGAGCGACCGATGGTCGCGAGAGGACATCGAGACGGTCAAGCCGATCATCGACGACCCCGAGCAGTCCGACACGGCGAGTGTCGACAACGCGCTCGAACTGCTGATGGAGGGCGGTCGGGACCTGCCCCACGCGCTGCGGATGCTCATCCCGGAGGCGTGGCGCAAGCCCGAGAACCGCGTGAGCGAGAAGCGCCAGGAGTGGTACGACTACCACGCCTCGCTGGTCGAGCCCTGGGACGGCCCCGCGCTGGTGGCGGCGACCGACGGGGACCGCATCGGGGCCGTCCTCGACAGGAACGGGCTGCGCCCCTGCCGGTACGACGTCCTCGAGGGGAACCGGCTCGTGATGGCCAGCGAGGCCGGCGCGCTCGACCACGACCCCGCCGAGATCGTCGAGCGGGGCCGGCTCCAGCCCGGACAGCTGTTCCTCGCCGACCCCGAGGAGGGCCGCGTCGTCCCCGACGAGGAGGTGTTCGACGGGCTCCTCGACGAGAAGTACGGCGAGTGGGTCGCCGAGAACCAGGTCACGCTCGGGGAACTCGACGACGGGACCGACCGCGCGCCGCGCGGTGACGTCGGTGGCCTGCGCTCGCACCAGGCGCTCTACGGCTACACGCAGGACGAGATGAGCCACCTCATCGAGCCGATGGTGAAAGACGGGAAGGACCCGGTGGGTTCGATGGGCGACGACACGCCGCTCTCGGTGCTCTCGCAGTTCAACCGCCCGCTGTTCACGTACTTCAAGCAGCTGTTCGCCCAGGTGTCGAACCCGCCCATCGACTACATCCGCGAGGAGCTCGTCACGTCGATGGAGACCCGCCTCGGTCCCCAGAAGAACCTGCTCGGCGAGACGCCCGAGCACGCCCGACAGCTGGTGTGTGACTCGCCGATCCTGACCGACGCCGAGACGGCGGCGATCAAGGACCTCGACGGCTCGCGGGGGCTCTCGACCGGGGTCGTCGACATCACGTACGACCCCGAGGGGACGCCGGACCTCGAACGCGCGATGGACCGGATCCGGGCGGAGGCGACCGCGGCCGCGGAGGAGCACGACGTCCTCGTCCTCTCGGACCGGGACGCCGGCGAGGAGCGGGTCCCGGTCCCGTCGCTGCTCGCGGTCGGCGGGGTCCACCACCACCTCGTCCGGAACGGCCAGCGAAACCACGTCGGGCTCGTCCTCGAGTCGGGCGACCCGCGTGCGGTCCACCACTTCGCGACGCTCGTCGGCTACGGTGCCGGCGCGATCAACCCCTACCTCGCCTACCAGTCCATCGCCGACATCGTCGCCGGGCCGGACGGCGCGGACCTGGAGGCGGCGATCGACTCGTACGTCGGAGCGGTCGAGGACGGCCTCCTGAAGACGATGGCGAAGATGGGCATCTCGACCGTCGAGTCCTACCAGGGCGCCCAGATCTTCGAGGCCGTCGGGCTCTCCTCGGAGCTCGTTTCGGAGTACTTCGAGGGGACCACTGCCCGCACGGAGGGCATCGACGTCGACGACATCGAGACGGACCTGGAGCGCCGTCACGCGGTCGCGTTCGGCGATGACGTCGAACTCGAACACCAGGGCGAGTACGAGCACCGCTCGAACGGGATGTTCCACGAGTGGAACCCCAAGTCGGTGGGGGCGCTCCAGCAGGCGGTCCGGACCGGCGACTACGACCGGTACCGGGACTTCGCGGGGATGATGAACGACCAGACGGAGAACCTCCAGACGCTGCGGGGGCTGCTGGAGTTCGTCTCCGACCGGGACCCCGTCCGGATCCGGGCGGTCGAGCCGGTCGAGTCGATCGTGGAGCGGTTCTCGACAGCGGCGATGAGCCTCGGGAGCCTCTCGCCGGAGATGCACGAGAACAACGCCGTCGCGATGAACCGGCTCGGCGGCAAGTCCAACACCGGGGAGGGCGGCGAACCCCCCGAGCGGTTCGGCACCGAGAAGAACTCCTCGGTCAAGCAGGTCGCCTCCGGCCGGTTCGGCGTCACCTCGAACTACCTCACGAACGCCGACGAGCTCCAGATCAAGATGGCCCAGGGGTCAAAGCCCGGCGAGGGCGGCCACCTCCCCGGCATGAAGGTCAACGAGATGATCGCCCACGTCCGCTACTCGACGCCGGGGGTGGGGCTCATCTCGCCGCCGCCGCTGCACGACATCTACTCCATCGAGGACCTCAAGCAGCTCATCCACGACCTGAAGGCGGGCAATCCCGAGGCGGACATCAACGTCAAGCTCGTCTCGGAGGCCGGCATCGGCACCATCGCCGCCGGCGTCGCGAAGGCAAACGCAGACGTGGTCCACATCTCGGGCCACTCGGGCGGGACGGGCGCCTCGCCGAAGACCAGCATCAAGAACGCCGGCCTGCCCTGGGAGCTCGGCCTGGCGGAGGCCAACCAGATGCTCCGTGCGACCGACCTCCGCTCGCGCATCAAGGTGACGACCGACGGCGGGCTCAAGACGGGACGGGACGTCGCCGTCGCGGCCCTACTGGGGGCCGAGGAGTACGTCTTTGGGACGGCGTCGCTCGTCACCTCGGGCTGCGTGATGGCCCGCCAGTGCCACGAGAACACCTGTCCGGTCGGCGTGGCCACGCAGCGCGAGGACCTCCGGGAGCGGTTCCCCGGCGAGCCCGAGCACGTCATCAACTACATGACGTTCATGGCCCAGGAGCTCCGGGAGATCATGGCCGAGCTCGGGTTCACGACCGTCGAGGAGATGGTCGGCCGCGTCGAGTGTCTCCGCCAGCGGGACGACGTCGAGCACCCCAAGGCGAGGAAGCTCGACCTCTCGGCGATCACCGCGCCGCTGGCCGGCGAGGAGCGGACGAAGACCGAGCCCCAGACCCACGACGTCGACGAGCAGCTCGACTGGGAGATCCTCGATCGGGCCGAGGGCGCCATCGAGCGGGGCGAGCCGGTCTCGCTCGACATGGCGGTCTCGAACCGGCACCGCGCGGTCGGCGCGACGCTCTCGAACCGCATCTCGAAGGCGCGGGGCGAGGCCGGCCTCGCGGACGACACCGTCCGGGTCGACTTCGAGGGCGTGGCCGGCCAGTCGTTCGGCGCGTTCCTCGCGCCGGGGGTGACGATGCACCTCACCGGCTCGGGCAACGACTACCTCGGCAAGGGGCTCTCCGGCGGGAAGATAGTCGTCGAGACGCCCGCGAACGCCCACTACGAGGCCGAAGAGAACATCGTGGTCGGCAACGTCGCGCTCTACGGCGCGACCGGCGGTGAGGTGTACGTCAACGGGATGGCCGGCGAGCGCTTCGGGGTCCGGAACTCCGGCGTGAAGGGCGTCGTCGAGAAGGTCGGCGATCACGGCTGCGAGTACATGACCGGGGGCTGTATCGCCGTGCTCGGGGAGACGGGCAAGAACTTCGCCGCCGGGATGAGCGGCGGCGTCGCGTACGTGCTCGACCGCGAGGGCGACTTCGAGGAGCGGGTCAACCACGGCATGGTCTCGACGTCCCGCGAACTCGACGAGAAGGACCGCCGGATGCTCCGCCGGCTGGTCGAGAACCACGTCGCCCACACCGACTCCGACCGCGGGAACTACGTCCTGGGGCACTGGGAGGAGGAACTCGGGGAGTTCGTGAAGGTGATGCCCGACGCCTACGCCGAGGTCATCGCCGAGCGCGAGGGGGCCGACGTCCGGAACGAGCCACCCGAGCCCGTCGGCGCCGCCGGGGCGGCCGGTCCCGAGGACCAGGGCGTCGTCTCGACCGACGACTGATACGGTCGTGCGTAGTCTTTGACGTAGGCGTCGACCTGCTGGCGGAGCCCCCGTGTTCGCCCCCGGCGAGCGTCTCCCGGAGCGCGACCGCCCGCCGCTCGCTCGCCTCGATGAGCAGCTCCGGATACGCGGCGGGATCGGAGGGCGTCGTCGTGCCGAGGAGTTCGTCCGTGTTCTGTCGGACGTCCATCGTGCTGTCCATGCGGCTCCGCAGGGTCCCGAGCGACCCGATCTCCTAGGAGAGGACGAGCTGGTTGATCGAGACGACGAGCGTCGCACCGGTGATGATCGCCCCGACGAACCCCTCGAACACGGTCTCGACCATATGTCGCTCGACTGTATCGTCGAGCGGAGCGACACCGGTTCGAGGAGGCCCCAGAGCATGAACACCAGGAAGATACCGAAGGCGAGTCCGCCGGCGAGCGCCCGGCGATTGACGTCGATCAGCAGGTGGAACCAGTACGGGTTCCTGTCCGTCCGCTCGCGCAGAGTGTCCTTCGCGGAGGGCTCACTCATGCCGGACGGGGGGTTTGGACACCAGCAGTTTCGTGCCGTCGCCGTCGTAGCTGATCGTGTCGCTGAGCTCTCACTCATCGGCGCCGAGCCTGTTGAGCTCCCGCTTCGGGTCGACGGTCTCCCGTTCGGTCAACCCCTTCGGCGGTTCGAGCGTCTCGTACTCCCACTCTCGTGGGGCGTCGGTGACCATGCGCCGAAACCGGACGTCACGGCGTTAGCTCTGGTGCAGGAGTTACGGAAGTTCAAGGAGAAAGCCTCGCCCTTCAGGGCGGGGATGAATCCGACATGGTTCTCGGCCAGCGCCGACGATGGCAGGGCCGGATATTCCACGTTCACTTTCACTGTGCATCGGTCGGAGTTAAGTACGTATGGTGACATAGGTTACGTATGGCGAAACAGGTCGTCACGCGCACCTACCGCGCACGCATCTGCAACTACTCGCAGGTGCGCGACGACCTCGATTCGCTCGGATTCGCCGCCAGCAAGCTCTGGAACGGTGGCCGATGGACGGCCCAACGTGTCTGGGACGCTTGTGGCCAGATTCCCGGCGCAAACGCGCTCATGGCGTACCTCAAGAGCCACGAACGCTACGCCGACCTACATTCACAGTCGAGTCAGCGAGTTCTTCAAGAACTCGGTGAGGCGTTTACGAGTTGGTACGAGCAGCGTGGAAACGGGGACACGAACGCGAATCCGCCCGGCTACCGCAAACACAACGGCGACCACCCGCGCTCGACGGTCACGTTCAAGCAAGCGGGCTTCAAGCACGACACCGAGAACAACCGCATTCGCCTCTCAAAAGGCAAAAATCTCAAAGACGGGTGGAGCGACTTCACCCTCTGCAAGTACGACATTATCGGCCCGGTCGGTCGAACCGTCGAGAATGTTCAACAAGTCCGTGCGGTGTACGAAGATGGCGTCTGGCGGTTGCACATCGTCTGTCGCGTCGAGGTCGAAACCCCCCGACGCGCCCGGCGACGGTATGGCGGGCATCGACCTCGGGATATGCAATCTCGCCGCCGTGTCGTTCGGTGACGAGGCCGTGCTGTACCCCGGCGGTGCGCTCAAAGAAGACGAATACTGGTTTCAGAAAGAGCGGGCCAAGTGCGACGATTCGTCCTCCGCCGAGGCCAAGCGTCTCGACCGCAAGCGAACCGACCGCCGGACGCACTTCCTGCACACGCTCTCGAAAGACATCGTGGCAGAGTGCGTCAAGCGGAGCGTCGGGACGATTGTCGTGGGCGGCCTCGGCGGCATCCGTGAGGACGAGAACGGAGACACCCGCAACTGGGGCGACCACGGCAATCTCGACCTCCACGGGTGGGCGTTCGACCGCTTCACACAGATGCTCGAATACAAGGCGGAAGCCGAGGGCATCGATGTTGAGTGCGTGTCCGAACGCGATACGTCGAAAACGTGTTCGGCGTGCGGGCGGTCGGCCGACCGCCAGCGTGTCGAGCGCGGGTTGTACGTCTGTGACTGTGGATTCGTCGGGAACGCGGACTGTAACGGCGCGGAGAACATCAGACGAAAGGTACTCCCGAGTCTCGCCCGTGATGGGGGAGATAGGGATAACGGCTGGTTGGCACAGCCGGCAGTCCGCCTGTTCGACCGTAGCGAGGGCCGGTTCGCCCCGCGAGAACAGGTCACGGACTGCGAACCCTAATATCCCAAACGCGGTCGGGAATCCTCGTCCCTTCAGGGCGAGGAGGATGTCAACAAGCCGGCCGACTCCGCCGAGGATTCATCGATCGTCACGACAGCCCGTACGGTATCGGGCCCCGCTAGCCCGCGTCGGGCTGGACCCCGTCCGGGTCCGAGTCCGTCTCCTCCGTGGTTCGGCGGTCGTCCCGAAGGTCCCGGGGGTCCCCCTCGGTAGCCCCGCCCGGCGTCGGTTCGGGACGCCGCGGGTCACCGCGGACCAGCTCCGGAAGGACGATGCGTATCGCCTCGAGGATCAGGACGGCGACGATGGGGAGGAGAAAGAAGCCGTACCAGCCGAACAGCACCGGGCCGAGGATGTAGGCGAACACGAGCACCATCGCGTCGAACTCCTGCCCGGAGATGTACGGCTGGATGAACGACTGGGGGAGGAAGTCGAGGACGAGGAAGTAGACGAGGAGCACGCCCCCGACGAACGGGAGGTGGCTCCCCTCCGCCCCCGTCGCCTGGAAGGCCAGTAGCGCGACGACGGGGAGGTAGACCACCTTGCCGACGACGATGGGGATGATGCTGGTGAGCCCCGTCAGGAAGCCGAGGACGAGCACCATCGGGACCCGGAGTCCCGTCGGGGCGACGAGGTTCGTCGCCGCGTACGTCGCCGTCGCGATGACACCCATGACGATGACGAACAGGAGGTTGCCGAAGAACACCGATTCGAGGTCCTCGTCGATGGCGCGGGCGTACGCGTACGCCGTCGTGTCGCGGCCGCCGGCGAGCGCGACGAAACGGTCCGAAATCACGTCGTCACGCTCGAGGAGCGCGTACGAGAGCGTGATGGACAGCCCGAGCAGGAGTATCGCCCCGAAGACCCCCTGGATGACCTCGAGACCCGTCCCGACGTTCGACCAGATCGACCCCTGGAGGGCGTCACGGAGCGAGAGGGGGTCGGAGAGGACCGACAGCAGTTGGGCCCGCCGTTCGAGCGGGATCGCATCGAGGCCGGCGACCCGCGTGGCCAGCGCCGAGAGGGCGGTCCCGCCGAACGCCTGATCGATCGAGGTGACGACCTGTGCGCTGGCGTAGAGCACGACCAACAGGATCGGGAGCAGGACGACCAGGACGGTCAACAAGGCGGCGATCCGGTCGGAGTCGACGAGCCGACTCACTCGGTTGCAGATCGGCCGGGTCGCGTAGTAGCCGAACAGGCCGAGCACGAGGATACCGACGAACGAGTACGCCAGGAACAGCGCCGCACCGGCGAGTACGAGGACGTAGAGCCACCAGCCGATGCGGTCGCGGTCCGGTCGGTTCATGTCACTCCGCTCTCCGTCAGGGGGCGGGGCGGGGCACTACCTGGGGGACGGTGGACGGCGACGGGGGACGTACGCCGCACGGGGACGAGGTCTACGTCTGGAGTCACTGTGTCACGCTACGCGTCCATCGTGGAATCCTCTTCCCCTGGTACAGCAAGCCGCTCTTATGTAGAACTGCGGAACGGTTCTGTATGCTCGACCGAGAAACGGCGCGATCCGGTTGAAACTGAGCAACGTGTCTGCGTAGACGCGAGAAGTACCTCTCCTGCGGTGAGGTGCTTCTCGTGGAACGGCGTTCCGGAGGTGAAAACCGGCTTAAAATTGCAGTCACGGCACCAAATTCGGTCGCTTTCTTCCCAAGTGACGATACTCTGGTGGCCGCACCGTGGACAGGAGGTATTCGCCCGGAATTCCTCGAGTCGCCGCTCGATACGGGCATCGAGTGGCTCCGTATCGACCTCAACGACGCCCAGCTCGATCAGCTGCCGAAACATCCCGACGAACGCTGGCTGAGCGGAAGCCATATCGCCAAATTAGCGCCGGCTCAGTGTAACGATACGGTCTTTCCGTAGCTTTGCATAAGAGCGGCACAAGAGCGTCTGGCTGTTGGGCCTGCCGCCGCTGCTGGTGTTCGTCGCCTCGACGTTCGCCATCGCGCTGGTCCCTTTCCTCGTCTTTACGTCGTACATCCTGCGGCTGGCGACCGTCGCCGAGGGGGGCGACGTGTGACCCGGTCGCGCAGAGCCGGACGGGCCACCGGTGTCCGGATCGTCGGAGGGCGGCGTCGTAACGGGAGGCATCCGCCGAGGGCGCTCCCGTAGAGCCCGTTCGACTGGTCCGTCCGGCGGCCGGACGACTCCCGACGTCTTCACCTGGCCGTTCGGTCTTCGGCCAGGTGACTGTACCGACTCGTCGCGGTGACCGTGCCGGCTCGCGGACTCACCCTGGGTGGTCGACCGTCAGAAGGACTCGTCCTCCTCGTCGGCCTCCCGACCGCGTCCTCGCCCACCATGTTGAGGATGCTCTGTTCGACCTCCTGTGCGGACTCGTAGGTCGCTTCCCCCTGGGGTTCGAGCGCCTCTCGAACCGTCGTATCGTCCTCCTCGAGACCGATCTCGTGGTCCCCGAACGCCGCCACCACCTCGTCCTTGTCCATCGGGTACTCCGCGTCCTCCAGTTCGTCGGCGAGCGGACCGAGCTCGACGCCGAGGGTCCGGCTCTCCTCGTCATCGGTCATACGTCGCGGTCGGGCGAGGGCGGCAATAAGCGTTCGCCGGAGTGTGCAAGGGAGCGGGGGAAGCGGGGGCCACCGGAGACCGTCACGTCCCCGGCACGACGTCGGAGCGGGAGACCCGACCCTGGAGGCTCGTCCGTCCGGGCGGGTGTGGTCGCCGAGAGAGTCGCCTGGAGACCACGAGGTCGGGGGCGACGATGAGCCGGACGGCGGTCGAGGACCGACGACCGACGACGGCGTCGCGGACCCGGCTACTCGCTCTCGCGTCGCCCGAGCCGCCCCGTCACGAGCCCTACCAGTCCGTCGAAGCGGCCCGTCCCCCAGAGGGCGACGACGACGGCACCCACCGCGTTGTAGATGAAGTCCGTGACGATGTCGTCGATGCCGTAGACGGCGACTGGCGAGTCGACGCCGAGCAGCGTCGAGACGCCCCCGGCAGCGAACTCGAACACCTCCCAGACGACCCCGAAGGCGAGGACGAAGACGACGATGAACAGTCCCCGGAACGCCGGGGGCACGTCGATCTCCTCGGAGTGGAGTTCGAAGGACCGGAACGCGGTGTAGCCGAGCCCCGCGACGACCGATGCGGAGAGCGCGTGCGTGATCTCGTCGTACCAGGAGAACTCGACGTAGAGCCCGAGCGAGCCGACGACGTGGAGGACGACCGCGAGGGTTATCCAGAGCACGAGCCCGGCGTCCATGTGGTAGCCGTACTCGCGACGGACGACCGCCGGGAGGAGGGTCACGGCGAGCGTCAACGCCCCGTTCATCGCCATCCCGAGGTGCACCGTCACCAGTCCGTACACGGCCAGCCCGAGGAGCCCGGTCTGCAGTATCCGGACGAGGACCCGCTCCCAGGACGCCGGTATCCACGAGGGTTCCGAGTCGCTCACGTCGTCTCCTCCTCCGGGGTGAGTGTCTCCTCGGTACCGGTGGACGAGAACCGCTCGAAGTACCACACGAAGGCGGTGCCCACGGCCGCGGCGACGACCGTGACGGCGACGATGTCCCACTGCAGTTCGACCTGCGAGCGGAGCAGGTCGCTCCCCAGCCACCGGTCCGAGTAGAACTGCACGACGGTCCAGAGGGCCTGGAGCGCGAGCGTGCTCAGAACGGCGACGGCGACGACGAACCGGCGACTCAGGTCGACCGGAGTGAACACGTCGAGTTCGACCGTGACGACGAGCGCGAGCGTCACGATGGCGAGGTATCCCGTGACCTCCGGGAAGATCACGTACGCCCGGGAGATGCCGGCGGCCGCGGCGAGCGCCGGCAGCGGCCAGGGGACGATCACCAGCCGGTCGCCCGTGACCAGCGCCGGGGCGGCGACGACGAGGACGAGACAGAGCCCGAACAGCCCCCACAGCACCGTCCCGCCGAGGACCTCCCGCACGGGTCATGACAGTTCACGATCACGGCGGGAGATCACGGTAGAAAGACCCTTACCGCCAGGTGAGCACGGCGGGAGTGATGGCAGGACTCGCGGACGTCTTCCTCACCCCGCTTGGCTTGACGGCCCTCGCCGCCCTGATCCCGCTCGTCCTCCTCTACCTGGTGCGCCCGGAGCCGACGCGGCTGCGGCTCCCGACGCTCGAGTTCCTCGCGTCGGGCGAGGAGGCCGGCACCGACAACCCCGCCTTCGAGCGGCTCCGCCGGAACCTCCTGCTGCTGATCCAGGCGCTGGTCATCGTCGCCGTCGCCCTCGCGCTCGCCTCGCCGTACGTGACCGTCACCGGCACCGAGACCGTCGAGGAGACGGTCGTCGTGCTCGACGCGAGCGCGAGCATGACGGTCGCCGACGCCGGCGGGGAGACCCGGTTCGCCCGCGCGAAGGCCATCGCCGGCGAGGCCGCGACGGGGACGACGTCGGTCGTCGTCGGCCGGACGGGCCCGGAGGTGGTGCTCAGGCGCGGGAGCGACGAGGACGCCCTCGCCGCGCTCGGCGAGGTCGGGCCCACCGAGGCCGACGGCGACCTCGCC
>PXRQ01000088.1:1926-43617 GCA_003022005.1 Halobacteriales archaeon QS_5_70_15 | reverse complement strand
GCTGGCGGGCGAACCCGAGAAGGACTCGCTGGTCGACCGGCTCAAGTCCATCACCGGCCAGGCCCTCGAACAGCGAGAAGTCGGCCAACCGCAAAACCCCAGCCCCCAGTAGGGCCGTGACCCAGTGGACCGCTTTCGTCGGGTTCACTGGCCTCGTCTTGAGTCTGTTTCTCCTCCTCGCGCGTCTCTCACAGCGCCTCGTCGACGGCGACGTCTCCATTCCCGTGGAGTCGGACTCGCCGGCCGACCTGCCGTCCGACGCGCAGGCCGCCGACCTGCCGTCCGATTCGACGACCGAACTCCCGTCCGGTCCGTCGACCGACCGCCAATCTGACCCGCCGACCGACCGTCTATCCGACGCGCCGTCCGATCGACCGTCCGACTCGTCGTCCGACCGACCGTCAGACGCGGCGGCGACGAGGGACCCCTCTGACCTGGACGGGGTCGAGTCGGCCGACGTCCGCCCCGGTCGATCCCGTGTCGTCGGTCGATCGGTCGCCCGGGGGTTCGCCGCCGTCGGCGGTCGTCGACTCCCGGTACCCCCCGCTCCCGAGGTCGAAGACGACCTGTCGGGTCCCACCACCACTCTCCCCGCCGCTCCCCGTACCACCGGCCCGTTCGGATCCCCGGACGTCGATGGCCTCGTCCTCGCGGAGCCGCCGGAGGACGTCCCGGGCGCGCTCGACGACCGGCTCGGGGACGCCCGCGAGGTCCGCGACGTGGACCCCGTACGAGCGGTCGGCGGGCCCCTCCGCGACCGTCCGGAGGAACGTGACGTCGCCGTCGCGCTCGTCCGCGGTCATGTGGACGTTGTGGACCTCCGGTAGCCGGTCGGCCAGCGCCGTCAGCTCGTGGTAGTGGGTGGCGAACAGCGTCTTGGATCCGACAGTGTTGGCGAAGTACTCCGTCGCGGCCCACGCGATGGAGATACCGTCGTACGTCGCGGTCCCCCGCCCCACCTCGTCGAGGACGACCAGCGAGTCCTCGGTGGCGGAGTGGAGGATGTTCGACAGCTCCTGCATCTCGATCATGAACGTCGAACGACCCCCGGCGAGTTCGTCGAGCGCGCCGACGCGGGTGAAGACCCCGTCGACCAGCCCGACCCTGGCGCTCCGGGCGGGGACGAACGAGCCGACCTGCGCCAGCAGGACGACCAGCGCCGCCTGGCGCATGTAGGTGGACTTCCCGCTCATGTTCGGCCCGGTGACGATCAGGAACCGGCGGTCGCGGTCGAGGTGGAGGTCGTTCGGGACGAACTCCTCGGTCTGTTCGACGACGGGGTGGCGGGCGGCCTCGAGGTGGAGGACGTCCTCGCCGACGAGGTCGGGACGGACCCAGTCGTTCCGGACGGCGTGGACGGCCATCGACGCCAGCGTGTCGAGCTCCGCCAGCGCCCGGCCCACGGACTGGAGCAGGTCGGCCCGCTCGGCGACCCGCTCGCGGAGCTCCTGGAACACGCGGCGCTCGACCTCCGCCCGGCGCTCCTCCAGCCGGAGGACCTCCCGCTCCTTCTCTCGGAGTTCGGAGGTGACGAACCGTTCGCTGTTCTTGAGGGTCTTGATGCCCTCGTACTCCTCGGGAACGCGGTCGGACTCGGACTTGCCCACCTGGACGTAGTAGCCGTCGGTCTTGTTCCGGTCGACGGTGATCCGCGACAGCCCCGTCCGACGCTTCTCGCGCTCGGGCAGCGTCTCGATCCACTCGAGGGCGGCCTCGTGCTCCGCCACGAGGTCGTCGAGGTCGTCGTCGAACCCCGGCCTGACGAGCCCCTCGCCCGCGGCACGGGGCTCCTCGGCGAGCGCGTCGGCGAGCGCCCCGTGGAGGTCGGCGGCGGCTTCGCGGTCGATCCCCTCGAGGACGGACTCGACGGACGACCCCGAGAGCCGCGAGGAGGCCACCGCGTCGACGAGGTCGGGGACGAGTCCGAGCGTCTCGCGGACCCGGACCAGCGCCTCGGGGCCGGCGCTCCCCGAGACCGTCCGGGAGGCGAGCCGTTCGAGGTCGTAGACGTCGGCGAGCAGTTCGCGGAGCCGCTCGCGGGCCATCGCGTCCTCGGCGAGGGCTGCCACCCCCTCCTGGCGCCCCTCGAGGTCGGCGCGACTGCGGAGCGGACGGGTCAACCATTCCGTCAGTAGTCGCCCGCCAGCGGCGGTGACGGTGTGGTCGACGACCGAGAGCAGCGACCGCCCGCCGCCGGTCATCGTCTCGACGAGCTCGAGGTTCCGCCGTGTCGTCGCGTCGAGCGAGACGTGCTCGTCGGGTTCGTACGACCGCAACCGGGTGATCGACGCGAGCACGCCCACGCCGGTCTCCTCGACGTAGGCGAGGGCCGCCCCGGCCGCCCGGACGGCGGCCTCCTCTCCGGTGGCCCGGCCGGCCACCCCCTCCACCAGGGAGTCGACCCCCTCGCCGAACTGCTCGCGGAGCGCGTGCCGAGCCCGGTTGGGAGCGAACGCCTCGGCGTCGTGGATGGTGACCGTCGCCCCCGAGCGCTCCCGTGTCGCACCGAGGAATCCGTCGTCGTTCCGGAGGTCCGGTCCCGGGAGGATTTCGGTCGGATCGAACCGGTAGAGCTCCGTCCGTGCCCGCGTCCGGGCGTCGGCCCCCGAGAGCGTCGTCGCGTGGAACCGACCGGTCGTGACGTCGAGGAAGGCGAGGCCCACGCCGTCGCCGTCCGCTTCGACTACCGTGGCGAGATAGCGCGCGTCCTCGCCGGAGGGGTCGACGAGCGTCCCCGGCGTGACGACCCGCGAGACGCGGCGCTCGTGGCCGCCGTCGATCTCGTGCTGGTCGGCGACGGCCACGCGATAGCCGCGCTCGACCAGCGCCTTCAGGTACGGCCGGAGGTCCTCGACCGGCACCCCGGCCATGTCGTAGGACTCGCCCCCGGAGGAGCGCTGTGAGACCTTCAGGTCGAGTTCCTCGCCAGCGATCCGGGCGTCCTCGCCGAAGAACTCGTAGAAGTCGCCCATCTGCATCGCCAGCAGGTCCGCGTCCGTCCCCTCGTTCAGCGAGAGGTACTCCCCGACGATACCCGAAGCCATGGACGGAGGTGGCCCGGCGGGGGGTAAAACGGTGTGGTTCGCGGGGCGGAAGTGGTCGAAGCGGCCGGCCGGCGCGAGGACGGCGAACGCCCCACCTATTTGTCCCCCCTGTACGAGGGCGGGGTATGCTCGGAACCGCACTCCTCGTCGGCGGCGCGCTCGGCGTCCGACACGCCTTCGACGACCCGCATCGACGGGCGCGGCGTGGGGGATCGGCCACTCGATCCCGATACTCCTCCTCGGCGCGCTCTTCCTCGCCCTCGACCTCCGGGTCCCCTCGACCGTCGCGACCGCGTTCGAGGCCGTCGTCGCGGTCGTCCTCGTCGCACTGGGGGTCCGGGCGGTCGCCGGCCGCGAGGCGCTCGGGCTGTCGCTCCTGCGGCACGTCCACGGTGGCCGGGAAGGCGACGACGGGCACGGGCACGGGCACGCCGGCGAGGGCGAACACGCACACGGTAGCGACGGACGCGCGCACGAACACACCCACGCACACGAGGACGGCCACTTCCACCTGACCGTCCTCGGGCGCGAGGTCGGCCTGACCCACTCCCACGTCGACGAGGAGTCGTTCGCCGTCGGGGTCGTCCACGGCCTCGCGGGGAGCGGCGGGGTCGTGGTCGCGCTCGCCGCGGCCGCACCGACGGTCGCCGACGGCGCCGGGTTCCTCCTCGGGTTCGCCGTCGCGACCGTCCTCGCGATGGGGCTCGCCGCCTGGGGCTGGGGCCGGGCCGTCGGCCGCGCGGGGACGCTCCGCGTGCTCGCCGGGCTCGCCAGTATCGGCGTGGGGCTGCTCCTGTTCGCGGAGGTACTCGGGGTCGGGCTCCCGGTCTGATACTGTCGGACATAACTACCTGAACATCATCGCCACCACGGTAGGGCGATGTCGTTCATGGGCCTACGTCCGACAGTATGAAGCGTCGGGGGCCGCCGGTCGATCCCCGCGTGATCCACGGCGTCGGCTGGGATCCGGTGCTCCTCCTCCACGCGGGGGTGGAAGACACTTACCGAGCGGGTCGGGAACCCCGGGCGTGAGCGGTAACACCCTCCCGATCCGGCGACCAATCCCGACCCCGGCGACGGCCGTGTTCGTCGTCGCCCTCGCCGCGACGGCCGCCCACTTCGCCGGTCTCGTCCCCGGCGTCCCGAGGACGCTGCCGGGGTTTACGAACCTGCTCGCGCTGACCGCCGTGCTGTTCGTGGTGACGGTGTTGTTGTGGGCAGCATCGCTCGCCAAGGGGTGAGCGGTTGCCGCGGAAGTCCGCGGGCTCCCGTCCCCGTACTGCGTCACGGAACCCACGGTAGTGGGCCGACCCCCGCCGGCTACGGGACCCGGTACGGAACGATCCGCCCGGGACCTCGTGGGCACGATCTCGCCGGTCCGCGTCCGTTCTCGTGGATACCGACCGCCGTCCGGACACCGCGCCCGTCACGGCCCATCGTCCGCCGCAGGAGGCGCCGCCGGTCGACGCCCGCGGACGGACGATGCGGGGGACGGGATCGACGCGTCGAACCCGTGCGTCTCGTCCGGCTGCCGCGTGTTCCGCGGAGGGGCGACCGATCCGGGGGGGCACAGGTCCTAATCGCCTCTAGTAAATAGTTCACAAGGGCACAGTGCTGGAAAAGCTCAAGAGCCTCGTCAGACCGGACACGACGTACACGTACGTGTGTAACACGTGTGGCGAGGCGTGGGAGACCGAGGAACTCCGGCACAGTGCCGAGTGCCCCGAGTGCGGCGGCCCGCCGCGGCCGGCCCGGGGCTGACGACGACCCCCTCGTGGAACGGCACCGGGCGATCGAGCGCGTTCGACCCTTCTGCGGGTCACGCGAGACGTAGCATGGCGGCCGTAGCCCCGTCCTCGCCTCCGGCGCCTACTCGAACTCGGCGGAGTTGTCCTGCGGGTCGTACCCCAGGACCTCGCGTGCCCGCTCGATGGAGTAGTACTTCCGGTCGTTGTCCGAGATGCCGTAGAGGATCTCGAACTCGTAGTCGGCCTCGAGCGCGCACTGGTGGAGGTGGGCACAGTCCCGGTGGGAGAGCCACATCGCCTGGCCGCGCTCGTAGTCCCGCGGCGGATGGTTCTTCGTGAGGTTGCCGATGCGGAGACAGCAGGCCTCGATCCCGTGCTCGTCGTGGTAGTACCGGCAGAGGAGTTCGCCGGTGGCCTTCGAGATCCCGTAGAAGTTGCCCGGGCGCGGGAGGTCGGTGCCGTCGAGGCGGAACCCGTCGTCCTCGCGGTAGACCTCGGGCCGGCGGTCGGTCTCGTAGTGGCGGACGGCGTGGTTCGAGGAGGCGAAGACGAACCTCCCGGCACCCTCCTCGACGACGGCGTCGAGCAGTACCTTCGTCCCGTGGATGTTGTTCTGGAGGACGGAGTTCCAGGGGGCCTCGGGTCGGGGGTCGCCGGCGAGGTGGATGACGGCCCCGACGTCCTCGCAGACCTCGTACATCAGTTCGGCGTCCTCGAGGTCGCCGACGAAGTACGGGTGGGCCGGTTCCTCGGCCGGCGGGTTGTGGTAGAGCAGGCGCCAGTCGTACGCGTCGGCCAGCCCGTCGAGGACGGCTCCGCCGACGCGGCCGCCCGCGCCCGTCAGCAGTACGGTGTCGTCCATGTCGCTCGTAGGTGGGGGAAGGCGGGAGCCCGACAAGAAACGTCCGGTTCGGGCGGCGGTGGAGGCGACCGCGAACGCCGGGTCCCGGGCCGTCAGCCACCCGCCGGCCACACGACGGCGGACGGTCCCCGTCAGCCACCCGTGGTCGTCGCGTTGTAGACCACGGTCACCTGCGCGCTCACCGTCACCTTGCCGCTCTCGAACGAGGTGGGGGCGCCGCCACCGGCGCCGCCGTCGCCGGCCCTCGCGAGGGCGAAGTCCTCCCGCCTGTCCGGCTGGACCGAGACGTCCCCCGTCCCCACGGTTCGGACGCCCGCCAGTTCGAGACCGGTCCCGTTGGCGGCCACGGCGGCCTTGCCGCGCGCGTTCTCCACGGCCCGGGACAGCGCCCGCTCGCGGAGGTCACGACGGGTCCCGGGCGAGATCGTGAACCGGACCTCCTCGACGCTGTCGGCGCCGTTCTCCACCGCCGTCACGACGACGTCGCCGGCCCGATCGGTGTCGTTCAGGGTCACGACGAACGCGTGGCGTCCCTCGAACTTCGGCGCCGAGGGTCGGTCCCGGTGTTCGTAGTTCTCGCCGATGTCGAACCGCGCCGACGTGATCCGCTCGGCGTCGAGCCCCGCCCGCTCGAGCGCGTCGCGCATCCGCGAGGCGTTCTCGGCCAGCCGCCGGCGGACGGTCTCGACGGAGTCCGCACGTGCCGTCACGGCCACGCGGACGACCGCTCGGTCCGGATCGGTCCGTACCTGCCCGCCCGCCTCGACCGCGACCGTCCGCTGTGTCCCGGTCGACGGCTGGGTCATGTCGCCCGGGGACGACCCGTTCGCGGTCGGGTTCGACGTGTCGACCAGCGCGCTGCAGCCCGCGGTCGCAGCGAGCAGTGTCACCGCGACCACCGCAAGTGTGCGTCGCATATCGGGGTGTGTACCCCCGGGGACAAACCGTCCGCGGAGGTTCAACCGGGCGTTTGACCCACGCGGCCCACCGAGTCGAACCGTCGCACTCCGCCGGTCCGACGACGGAGTCGACGCTCGGAATCGGGGCGGTTCCGGAACCGGGAGCCGCGACGGAGAAGGAGTCGGCCGTCCCCCCGGATCGTGTTCAGTCGATCCGCGCGAACGCGAGCTGCCCGGAGACGTTCTCGATGTAGACGTCGACCACGTCGCCCTCGCTCGCGCCAGGGACGAAGATGGTGTACTCCCCGCGCTCGGCGACGCCGTCGCCCTTCCGGCCCGTCCCGGTGATCTCGACGGTGTACGTCTCGCCCTTGCGGACGGCGTCCTGGGTGCGCTCCGTCGCCCCCGTCCGCTTGGCGACCGGCCGGAACGCCCCGCAGGCGTCACACCGGAGCATCGGCGTGCGGTCCTCGCGCACCAGGCGGGTGTCCGGCAGGCCACACTCCGAGCAGAGGACGTACTCCTCGAGGTAGTCCCCGAGGACGGCGTCGAAGTCCGAGTCGGAGAACCGGCCGTTGTACCGGCCGACGCCCTCCTCGAGCTTCCCCGCGGTGCCGAGCGCCCGCTGGACGAACGAGTGGACGTGGTCGGGCTCCCGCGAGAGCGTGTCGGCGATGCTGTCGAGGTTGGTGAGTCGGGTGAACGCGCCGTCGGGCTGTGCCGCGGCGTCGGGCACGGTGAGCCGGTCGCCACTGGAAGAGCGCTCCGGGAGCTCGTCCATGGCCCGGCCGAGGCTCGCTTCGTAATCCATACCGACAGGAGGCGTCCGACACCTAAAGGGGTATCGTGACTGTCGGTATCACTACTCGGGACGGCCACGCGAAGAAGGGGGCAGTTCGTAGTGTGGTCGGTCGTCGCGACGCCCGACCGCGTTCAGTCGTCGAACTCGTAGCCGAGCCGGGCCGGCACCATCGTGAGGGTCCGGACGATGGCCGCCAGCGCGACGGAGATGCCAACGAGGATGTGGGCGATGCCGCCGAGCTTCATCCACAGCAGCAGGCTCGGGAACTTGTGGATCGTCGCGGGGTCGCCGTTGAGCGCGGCCATCCCGGCACGGTCGGCGCCGCCGCCGGCGATACTGTAGCCCGTGTGTTGGACGAAGGACGAGTCGATGAGCGGGTGGAACTGCGTGAACTCCAAAAACAGCGCCGCGCCCCCGAGCGGGTAGCCGACGGCGGCGAACACCGTCCCCACCGTTAGCATCCGCTTGATCGTGCCCATCCCCTCGAGGATGTCCTCCGGGGTCATCTCGGGCAGCTCCGCCCGGGTCTTGTTCTCGGTCGCTAGTACCCCCCTCTATTGAAGTAGTTACCACTTGTAACTCGGTAGGAAGTGAATACCACTCGCATGCCCGGGAAAGCCGTTGACACGGGGCACACACGACCGTATCAGCGCGCGCCGGCGTCCCTGGAAGCGGATGCGGGCGCCCGATACGCCACCGTTTACCTCCGCGGGCCCGAGCGACGGGTATGGACGAGACCGGCGAGGAACCGGACGACCGCGAGGTCGCCTGCTTCGAGGCGGGCGTGAAGTTCGGCACCCTCTACCACCAGTTCGCGGGAACGCCGCTCTCCCCGGACAGCGCGGACTCGCTCGCCCGGGCGATGGAGGAGGCCGTCGAGAACCAACCCCACTGCGAGTCCGTCACGGTCGAACCGCGGTACGAGGAACTCGAGCGGGCGGTCGCCGAGGGACCCGCCGACTACGTCGAGTGGACCGGCCGGTTCGCCGACGTGCGGATGACGATACGTCTCGAGGACGTCACCGTCCGGACGCGGATGGCGATGGAGGACGGCTACCCGATGATGCGCGTGGTCGGCGTCGAGGGGTGACTTAATCCCTCCCGGGTCGGATCGACGGGTATGTCCCTCCACGCGGTCGACGCGATCGAGGACGCCCTCGACGACACCCGCGACCTCCTCTGGCCGCCAGGGGTCGGGCGCTGGATCCGCCTCGCGCTCCTCGCGCTGTTCGGCTTCCGGGTCGGCCTGTGGCTCCTCGCCGCGCTCGCCGTCGTCGGGGTCGCGGGGCTGACCCTCCTGCTGGCCGGCCCCGGTCCGCGGCTGATCGGCCCCGTCGTCGGGGTCCCGTTCCTCCCGGTCCTGCTCCCGGTGCTCCTCGTCGTCGACGGGTTCACGACGGTGTTCGTCGTCCCCATCGCCGGTCCGGGAGGGGTGTGGCGTGCTCGCGGGGTGGCGTCGCCTGTGGGCCGTGCTCCGGGAAAAACCGGTAGAGTACGGCGCCTACCTCGTCGTCTCGGTGGTGCTCGGTGGCGTCGGCGCCGCGCTGGTCGGGAGCGTCGTCGGCCTCGTCGCGGGTATCGCCCTCCTGCCGGCGGGCGCGGTGCTCCTGGTGCTTGGCGCGCTCGGCCTCCCCCCGCTACTGCTCGTTCTCCTCGTCCCGTTTTTGCTCGTCGCTCTGGCCGTGCTCCTCGCGCTGAGCGCCGTCGCGAGCGACCCCGTGATCACGTGCCTCCGCTACTACGCGCTGTCCGTGCTCGGCCGGACCTCGCGGTACGACCTCCACCCGGTCCGACCGGCGGTCCGGCGCGTCGGGGGGGACCTCCCGATCACTTCCGGTTTCGGGCTCGCTTTTATACCCCGTCCGGGACAACTCCCCGACATGAGCCAGTCCACCCTGGACGACGACGAGCTGTTCGGCGAGGCCGCCAGCGAGATGCGGGAGGACGTCGAATCCTCGCTCGCCGAGGCCCGCGCGGCGCTCCCGGAGGCCGACGGCGTCTGGGAGGTCGAGGCGGACAACACGCTCGGCGTGCTCAACGCGCTCCGGTCGGCGCTGGACGTCGGCGACGCCGAGAACCACCTCCGGGACGCCAAGAAGTGGTACACGATGGGCAAACGCGCCGACGCGTTCGATGACGCCGAGGACCTGGAGGAGTCGATCGAGGAGGTCGAGGCGCTGATGTCGGACATCGTGGAGGCCCACGGGACGGTCTCGGACCTCGCGGCGACGATCCCGGAGCTCCGGTCGGCGCTGGAGGAGGCCGCCGAGGACGGGGACGACGAGTAGCCACGACCGCTCGGACCGGGCCGCGGTCGCGACGCCGCACCGGTACCCCGGACCGATCGCCGCGGCCCCACCGCTCACCGGCTCTCCGACCTGTCGTCCCGTATCGCGTCCAGCACTGCACACACGCCCTCGGCAGCCCCGTCGAGCAGCCGGTCGCCCTCCGCGGCGGTCGCCGGCGTCGGGTCGCCGACGTTCCCGCTCTCGCTGAACTCGTCGAAGTCGTACGCCACGTTCGTTCCGGCGACGAACCGACCGAACGACTCCGCACCCCCTTCGGCGGCCTCGGGGTAGCGCTCCTCGCGGACGAGTTCGGGGCGCAGCGCGAGCATCGCGCTCGTCTCGACCGGCCCGCCGTGGCCCAGGCGCAGGTCGGTGTCGAGGTCGTCGAACCAGGTGTAGGTCACCGCCCGGCAGTCCCCGTCGCGGGTGACCCGGGCACAGACCTCCCGGAGCGCGTCCGCGTTCCCCCCGTGGCCGTTCACCACCACCGTGCGGTCGAAGCCGTGGCCCGCGAGCGACCGGAGGACGTCGCCCACGTACGCGCGGAGGGTGTCCTCGGTGACCCACAGCGTGCCGTCGAACGCGCGGTGCTCCTCCGCGACCCCGACGGGGACGGGCGGCGCGACGACCACCCGCTCGCCGTGGCGGTCGGCGGCCCGCTCGGCCATCGCCTCCGCGGTCATGTAGTCCGTTCCGAGCGGGGCGTGCGGCCCGTGCTGCTCGGTGCTCCCCACCGGGACCAGCGCGAGGCGCGTGTCGGCGTCGCGCGCGTCCGTCCAGGAGCCCTCGTCGAGTCGCATACGCGGGTGTGGACGCCCGGCGGCTTGAATGGTACCCACCCGGACCGGGCAGCGATCCCCGCCCGGACCGACACGGCCGAGCCTCGGCGGGACGCTACCGTCGCGCCCGCTCGCGCCACTCGCACTGCTGTTCGCGGATCTCGTAGGACCACCGGTCGTCGACGACCCCCGCCGGGAGGTGCCGGTCGCGAATCTCGTCGGCGAACGCGTCGTGACCGGCCTCCCGGAGGTGCGGCTCGGCGGCCGCGTACCGGTCCATCGCCCGACCTATCTGGTGGTGGAACGCGAGCAGGTGGCCGTAGGCCCGCTGGACGTGCTCGCCGCCGAGTTGGAGCTCGTGTAGCGCCGCCCGCTCCGCCGGTGTCGTCTCGGGCTGGTCGGTGCGTGACATGGGCTAGCGTACGTCTCCTCGCGGTAAATATTTCTTCGTTCGCCCGGTCCGACCCGACGCCGACGGGGCCGGTTCTGTCAAAGACGTCTTTGAGGCTTCCGTACCGTGTTTTGTGACCCGACCGTCGGTCCGGACATGACAACGGAGACGCTGTCCCGGTTCGACGGTGACGAGCGACGGCTCGGCCGCTACCTCCGCGAACGGACCGAGGACGGGGAGTTCTACTTCAAGAGCAAGTTCATCGCGGACGACCTGGACATGACCCCTTCTCAGGTCGGGACCCTCGTCGACCGGCTCCCGGGGGGCGGCGACGGGGCTCGACATCGAGCCGTGGGCGTACACGAACGCGACGACGTGGCGGGTCACGCGGGCCGGCGAGGACTGATACCGGCGATAACCGATAACCGGATCGGCGGTAGACCGTTGCGCACGACCGTATCAGAGCCACTGCGGCGGCGCCCCGTCGGGCTTGACGGGTCGACGCGCGAACGTGGAGCGCAGCAGCGACCGCCGCAGTTCGAGCCGGTCGGTCGCCCGGCGGTCTACGCGGAGCACGCGGTCGGGGGCACCGACGAGGGTTTCCGGTCCGGGACGGTCGAACCCGTCGAGGACCGGGTGTCCGGGGTGGAAGGCCCCCGTCGAGAGTGACGTCCTCGAACTCCTCCACGCCGGGGTCGGCCGCGCCCAGCACCCCGTACTCGCCTATCGGGACCACGAGCGCGTGGGAGAGCGACGTCCGGTCCCAGCGCTCGCCGGGGTCGTAGACGGCCGACTCCTCCCGCTCGTACAGATCGTACTCGAAAGTCCCCGGTTCGAGCGGGCCGGGACCGCCCGCGAGCTCCCGGGCGGCCTCGCTCGCCGCGACCGGTTCGAGCCTGGGGGAGTCGCCGTCCCGCCGGAGCCAGCACACCGGCAGCGAGAGCTCGAGCACCTCCTCCATCGCGGTCACGGTCGCCTCGCAGACCGCCTCGGTCGTCTCCGCCTCCTGGACTGGAACTCGTCGGTCGACTCGTGGAGGCTCCGGATCATGCGCTCGCGGCGCTTGCGCTCGGTGATGTCCCGGACGCTCGCGAGCACCCGCTCCTCGTAGGTGTAGCCCGCCTCGACCGCCGTGACCACGTCGACCGTCTCGCCGACGAGCTCCGCGCGCTCGTAGCCGTTCATCTCGCAGAACCGCTCGTTGACGTCGAGTATCTCCCCGGTATCGGGGTCGTGGACGACGAGCCCGTCGCCGGCGCGCTCGAACACCTCGCGGTAGGTCCGCTCGTACTCCCGGCGCTCGGTTATCTCCTCGACCACGACGACGAACCGCTCGACGGTGGCTCCCGCTCCGTCCCCCTCGGGGTTCCCCTCCTCCGGGACCGGGTACCGCGAGACGTGGATCCAGCGCGGGCGCTCCTCGCCCGCGTTCCCGAGTCGGTACTCCCCCTCGTAGGCCGACTGCGGGTCGTCCGGCATCCCGCCGAGCGGCCCCCCGAGGACCGCGCGACCGACGTCTGAGACGAGACGGACCGCCGCGTCTCCGACGGGCGACGACCCGGCTCGGGCGATCGCCGGCGAACCGTTGCGACGGTTCTCGAACCCGGGGCTCGGTCCGGTCCGGGACCGGACGCCGCCACGAACCGACGGATGGAAACCCGTCGGCGCGGTAGGTCCGCGCCATGGAGCTCCGGTTCCTGGGGGGTGCGGGCGAGGTCGGCCGGAGCGCCCTTCTCGTGAACGACTCGCTGCTCCTCGACTACGGGATGACGACGGGGAACCCGCCGTCGTTCCCCGGCGGCGGCCCCCGCGGGATCGATCCGGACGCGGTCGTCGTCTCGCACGGCCACCTCGACCACGCCGGGACGGTCCCCGCACTCCTCTCCGGGGATGCCCGTCCCCCGGTCCACTGGACGCCCCCGACGTACGAACTCGCGATGACGCTCGCCCGCGACACGCTGAAACTCCGGGGCGGCACCTACCGGTGTCCGTTCACCGGGAACGACGTCGAGCGGCTCACCCAGGTCTCGACGCTCCACGGCTACGGCGAACCCTTCGAGGCCGCCGGCCACGAGGTGACGTTCTTCGACGCGGGGCACATCCCCGGGAGCGCACACGTCCTCGTCGACGACGGGGACACCCGACTGCTCTACACGGGGGACTTCCACACCGAGGCGCAGCGGCTCGTGCCCGGGACCACCGCCCGCCCCGACGCCGACGTCGTCGTCTGCGAGAGCACGTACTCCGACGTCACTCACGAGGAGCGCGCGGCCGTCGAGGAGCGGTTCGCCGAGAGCGTCCGGACGACCCTCTGGGAGGGCGGGTCGGTCGTCGTCCCCGCGTTCGCCATCGGCCGCACCCAGGAGATGCTGCTGATCTGTGAGGCGTACGACATCCCCTGTTACGTCGACGGGATGGGCAAGGACGTGACGCGGATGCTCCGGCAGTACCCGGGGTTCCTTCGGGACCCGGAGGCGCTCCGTCGGGCGACCTCCCACGCCCGATTCGTCACCGGTCGAGATGGGCAACGCAAGCGCATCACCGATCAGAAGGCAGCGATCATCACCACCAGTGGAATGCTGTCCGGTGGTCCCGCTATGACTTACATCCCCGAGATCCGGTCGAACCCGGTGAACAAGATCACCCTCACGGGCTACCAGGTCGAGGGGACCCCCGGACGGGACCTGCTCGACACCGGCAGCGCCGAGATCGACGGCCGGGTGATGCCCGTGGCCGCGCGGGTCGAGTCCTACGACTTCTCGGCCCACGCCGACCGCGAGGGGCTCCTGAGCTTCCTCGACGAGTACCGGGACGCGCGGGTCCTCGTCAACCACGGGGACCGGTGCGGGGCGTTCGCGGCGGAGCTACGCGCGGACGGGTTCGACGCGTCGGCCCCCGGCGTCGGCGACGCGGTGACCGTGTAGCCGGACGGGGCGTCGGTTCCCGGCGCGCGGAGCCGGACGTCGGTCCGGGCCGCGCAGGTCCGGCGGGACTCCCCGAACCGCCCCACGGGACGCGTGCCTACGGGAACCAATATCAACCCCGGGGGTGTACGGGCGGGCGTGCCGACCGTCTACTACGTCACGGCGAACGGGGACCGGGTGGCGGGGCCGTTCGAGAGCCGGAAGGAGGCCGAGCGCGAGGCGGACACCCGCTCGACGAACGAGGTCGGCCTCACGTACGGCGTCGAATCGGTTAGGCAGTAGCGCCGGCGACCGGACCCGTCGGAGACACCGGCAGGAACGGACGCCGGGGGCAGGGCTTTGTTCCCGTCGCCCTTCGCCGCTCGTATGAGCCTCGAAGGCGAGCCAGCGACCGACTTCACGCTCCCGAACACCGCCGGCGGCGAGACGACCCTCTCGGAGACGCTCGAGACCGGCCCGTCCGTCGTCCTGGTCAACCGCGGGTACTGGTGTAGCTTCTGTGCCGAACAGCTGGCGACGTTCGATCGCGTCGCCGAGGACCTCCGGTTCAACGAGGGGATCGACGTCCTCCCCGTCGTGACGAGCCCGCTCGACAGGGTCGTCGGGATGCGCGACCGGTTCGACCTCTCCTACCAGCTGCTGGCCGACCCCGACGGCGAGGTGGCCGAGCGGTACTCGGGGACCGAACGGACCAGCCACGGGCTGACCGGCGTCGCCGGGACGTACGTGGTGGACGGGGACGGCGTCGTCCGGTACGAGCAGGTCGCCGACCACCCGGCCGACCGGACCCACGGCAACTGGGTCCGCTACTTCATCCGCAACGGGTTCGAGGACCCGTTCGCCTGAACGGTGACGGACCCGCGTCGTCTCGTCCCCCCGGATCCCGCGATCACCGCCGGAGCTGCGACTGCCGGTACCCCCTGATCCCGCCGGTGCTCCCCAGTACGATGGTCTCCCCGGCGACGAACGGTCCGAACTCGGGCTCGAACGGCTCCGGCTCGTCGAGCGGAACCCGCCACGAGGACGAACGCCCGGTCGTCGGCCGCGGCGACCCCGGAGGCGAGCGCCCCTCGGGGGGCGTGTCGCCACCGAACGCGGCCGTCGGACGAGAGCGCGGCGACGCCCCCACTTCCGCCCGCGTATACGGCGTCCACCCCTCCGCCGCCGGGCACGAGCGCGGCGATGCCGGCGCCGCCGCCCGCGACGCCGGCTTCCGTCGTCCACCCGTCGGTTTCGGGGGTCGTTCGGTCCGGTCCGTCGCTGGACCTACCCCGGAGGGGGACGGCCCTCACGGTGCCGTCCTCGCCGCCGGCGTACAGCGTGTCCTTCCCGAGTGCGTCGGTCGACGTCGGGACCTCAAAGCCGTAGACGGCGGTCTGTTCCCCCCGTTCGGGGTCGACCGTCGCCACGTTCCCGCCGTCGGACCACTGGTCGGTCCGGACGTCGAACGACGTGGCCTCCCTCGCGACGAGCAGGAGCGTCCCGCCGTCGAGTTTCATCCGGTCGACCCCGTAGAGGGCGCCGGGGGGGGGGGTAGCCACAGCCGGCGAGTCCGGCGACCTCGCCGGCGAACACACCCACGAGCGCCCGTCGAGAGATCCGTACCCCCTGGGTCATCGGGTCTCGGCCTCCCGGGCCAGCTCCCGGAGGCGCTCGATCCGCTCCTCGACCGGCGGGTGCGTCGCCGGGAAGATGTCGCTGCTCATCAGTTCGCGGTCCTCGCCGAACTGGTAGTCGTCGATGGGCGCGACGTAGAGCGCCTCGATGCCCCCGTTGGCGTCCCGGAGGTCGTCGTCGGGGACGTCGCTCATCCCGGAGAGACGGACGAGCACGTCGTGTAGCTCGGGCCACACCCCGGGGTCGACGCGGCACGCGCCGACGGCCCGGAGCGCTGACCGCTCGCCGAGGATACTGTGCGGCGAAGCCGACGGCGACGGCGCCGACGACCAGCCACGGCTCGGCGTAGAACCGCCCGCGCCACTCCCGTTCGGTGGCGAACTCGAGCAGTTCGACCCCGGCGGTGTTCATCAGGAACACGAACGCGTAGACGAACGCGACCGGGAGGACCAGGACCAGGACGAGGCCGAGCGCGAGCGCCATCCGTGCCTGAAGGTCCCGGTCGGGCTCCCACTGGAGGGCCATCGTCACCGGCTGGTTCGCTTTCGCTAATAGGTCTTGCTCCGTCCCGGTGCTGTCCGGAACCGGGGCGGCAGTCGCCACCGGGGGGTCCGCCTCCCGTCACCTCGCGGCCGCGGACGGGAACGCATTTGACGGGGCTGGCCCCTACGGACGGGTATGTTCACGGGTATCGTCGAGGAGACGGGCGAGGTGGTCGGCCGCGAGCGGACCGACGGCGGCCTCCGCCTGCGCGTCTCGGCGTCGTTCTGCGACGAACTCTCGGTCGGCCAGTCCATCTCGGTCTCGGGTGCCTGCCTGACGGTGGAGCGGGTGGTTCCACCGGAGCCACGCGGAGGCGGCGAAGCCGCCGGAGCCGACGAGCGGTCGTTCGAACTGTTCCTCTCGGCCGAGACCGTCGAGCGGACGTACCTCGGCGACCTCGTCGAGGGCGACCCGGTGAACCTCGAACGGGCGCTCCCCGCGGACGGACGGTTCGACGGACACTTCGTCCAGGGACACGTCGACGGCACCGCCGAGGTCGTGGGGATCGAGCGGGCGGGTGGAGGTCCCGCGAGCGAAGCGAGCGGG
Source organism: Halobacteriales archaeon QS_5_70_15 (assembly GCA_003022005.1). The sequence continues at coordinate 27,174 of PXRQ01000088.1, read as the reverse complement.
GCCTCGCCGCACGAGGCGGACGAGTACGACGGTGACTGGACGTTCACGTTCTCGCTCCCCGGGTCGGTGGGCCGGTACGCTGTCCCGAAGGGCTCGATCTGTGTCGACGGCATCTCGCTGACGGTCGCGGACCTCCGGGCGGACGAGAGCGGGGGGACGTTCGACGCCGCGATCATCCCGGAGACCTACCGGCTGACGAACCTCGCGTCGAAGTCGGTCGGCGATCCGGTCCACCTCGAGGTCGACGTGGTGGCGAAGTACGTCGAGTCGCTCGTCGAGGGCTACCGGTAGCTCCGAGTCGAGCGGACGCCCCGGTGCGGCGCCCGTAGCCGGCCGCCGGCCCGACTACGGCGCGAAGGGCGGAGGTCCGAATCGAGCCGGAACACGTAGACGGACCCGTGAGCACCCTCCTACCACTCCGGGAGCCGCCACTGCTGCCAGGCGTCCGTTCCGGGGCGACGGACGGCGTACCCGAGTCGCTCGGCCTCGCGGCGCAACGACTCGTCGGGGCCGTCCCCCGAGTCGAACTCCGCGAACACCGTCCGGAACCCGTCGCGGGTGAACTCGACCGCGACGACGTCCTCCCGGGCCCGAACCCGTGCGAAGAACCCTCTGCGTTCCGATAACCGCGGTTCGTCCCCGTCCACGTCCCCCATGTCTCCCTGTGGTCACCCCCGTACCCGCATCACCGACCGCCGTGTCGGCCGCCGCCCGTTCCCCGGCACTCCCCGGTTTCTGACCGTCTGACTGACGAGCTATGGCCGAACCGGGGTCGATGGGGCGAACCGACGGGGGACCACCGGACGGGGACTGTCGGCACTCACCCGTCCGGAGTCGCCGGGCGCGTCCGACGCTCCGACGATCGGGTCGACCGCCGGGGCGAGGACCGGGTCGGATACCGCCCTGCATTCGCAGTGAGAAGACATTAGGAGGGTCCGACCGCCACGAGGGCCATGACCAGACGGGACCCGGTCGAGGCCCGGGCCGACGAGAGCCAGGACCTCTACGACATCTCGACGTGGGAGCCCAGGTCGCGGCTCGACCGCCTCTCACAGCGGGTCTACAACGGGGGAGTCACCGTCGCGCGGGCGATATTCGTCCTGCTGGCCCTGCTCATCGTTCTCGCGCAGTTCCTCCTCGGCGGCATCGGGGCGACGCTGGCCGACCGGCCGGCCGCCGTCGGGCTGGTCGCGCTCTCGGTCATCCCGGCGTTCGCCCTGGTCTGGTACGTCTACCGCGCCGACGTCACCGAGGGGGAACCGCTCGAACTCCTCGTCGGGACGTTCGTGCTCGGCGTGCTGTTCGCCGGCTTCGCGGCCCTCATCAACAGCTTCCTCCAGCCCGCGCTGAGCCTCGTCCCCGTCGTCGGGACGGTACTGTTCTTCTATCTCGTCGTCGGCCCGGTCGAGGAGACCGTGAAGTGGCTCGCGGTCAGGCTCCTCCCCTACCGGACCGAGAGCTTCGACGCCGTCGTCGACGGGGCGGTGTACGGCGCCACCGCCGGCCTCGGCTTCGCCACCATCGAGAACGCCCTCTACATCACACGGAACCTGAACATGGACGGCGAGGTGGCGTCGATGGTCGGACCCGAGGGCGCGGCGGCGTTCGGCGTCGGCGCGCTGGGCGTCGGCGCGGGCGTCGCCCAGTTCGGCGGCGTGGGACAGATCATCGGTGCCGGCGGACAGATCACCGCCCTCCGCGCGCTCGCCGGTCCGGGGCACGTCATCTACTCCGCGTTCGCGGGCTACTACCTCGGCCTGGCGAAGTTCAACCCCGACCGGGCCGGCCCGATCGTCGTGAAGGGGCTGCTCATCGCGGCGTTCATCCACGGCACGTACAACTCGGTCGTCGGTATCGCCGCCGGCCTGGCGTCGTTCTTCCTCGGTATCCCCCCGCTCCTGGCGTTCTTCGGGTTCGTCGTCGTCTACGACGGGGTCTTCGGATACGTCCTCTACCGGAAGCTCAGGCGCTACCGACAGGCCTACCGGGAGGCCCACGCCGACGAGGTCGACGGGGCCACGGTCGCCCCGGAACTGACGGAGTTCGACGCCTGAGCGCCGTCCCGGCGGCGAGGCGTTCGCCATCTCGGGAGTCACGACGCGGGGTCCGGGTCCGATCGGGCCCTTTTTCGACCGGGACGCCGTGCGACCGGTATGTTCGACTTCGTCTCCGAAGAGGCCGTCCGCGAGGGGAAGGCCACCGACGCGTACTTCCGCCGGACCGAGGAGGCTCTGGACCACGCCGGTCTGAACCCCCACGTGGTCGCCGAGGTGACGGGCGACCAGTTCCCGACGGGCGAGTTCGAGGTGCTCGCGGGACTGAAGGACGCCGCACACCTCCTCTCCGGGCTCCCCGTGGACGTCCACGCGCTCCGGGAGGGGGCCCACTTCGACGGCGGGCCGGTGATGCGCATCGAGGGACCGTACCGGCCGTTCGCCCGGTACGAGACGTCGCTGCTCGGGTTCCTCTCCTACGCCTCGGCGGTCGCGACGGCGGCCCGGGAGGCGAAGGCAGCCGCCGGGGAGAAGCCGGTGCTGAGCTTCGGCGCCCGGCACATCCACCCCGCGTCCACCGCGGCGCTCGAGCGGTCGGCGCTGATCGGCGGCGTCGACGGGTTCTCGCACGTCGCCGCCGGCGAAACCCTCGGACGCGAGGCCGGCGGGACGATGCCCCACGCGCTGGTCATCTGCTTCGGGAAGGGCAACCAGGAGGACGCCTGGCGGGCGTTCGACGAGGGCGTCGGCCCCGACGTGCCCCGGGTCGCGCTCGTCGACACGTACTCCGACGAGGTCGACGAGGCGGTGCGGGCCGCCGAGGCGGTCCCGGACCTCGAGAGCGTCCGACTCGACACCACCTCCTCGCGCCGCGGCGACTTCCGGCACATCGCCCGCGAGGTCCGGTGGGAGCTCGACACCCGGGGCCACGAGGACGTCGCCATCTTCGTCTCCGGCGGGCTCACCCCCGAGACGGTCCGTCACCTCCGCGACGTCGCCAACGGCTTCGGCGTCGGGTCGTACATCTCGAACGCCGACCCGGTGGACTTCGGCCTCGACATCGTGGAGGTGGAGGGCGAGCCCGCGGCCAAGCGCGGGAAGCTCTCGGGGACCAAGCAGGTCTACCGAACCCCGGACGGGGGCCACCACGTCGCGCTCGAGGGGACCGACGCCGACGGCGAGCCCCTGCTCGAACCCCTCCTGGAGGACGGCGAGGTCGTCAGGGAGTTCGACGTCGACGCCGCGGCCGAGCGCTGTCGCGCGGACGCGGCCCGGATCGACGAGGACTGATACGAACCGTCGTACCGATCCACCGATAGTCTCCCGGACCGGGAGCGGCCGTCGCCGTGGAAGACTGGGACCCTCCGTCGGGTTCCCGGGCCGGGAGCTTTTCACCTAATTCGAGGCGGAGGCCCCACCCTCAAGTCGTGAGGAATCGCGGATTCCTCTGACCATCCGAACGGGCCTGACGGCCCGTGAGGAGAGAGCGCCGGGCTTCCGGCCCCGGCGGAAGCACAAGTGAGTAGGGTGGAGAGGAAGCCGACACGGTACTGACCAGCCGCCGGACTGGCGCCTGTTAGCTCCCATCTATTAAGTAGCTACACCAAGATATGTGAAAATATCGTGGAGTACCGTCGTACCGCCGTTATCAAGCTCGACACGCCGGAAAGCGCGGGTGCACACCTTCGGGAGACTGTCGAGCAATTTAAGTACTGTGCCAACACCGCGAGTAGGTGGTGCTGGCACGGCGACGACGGCTACCACGTTACCTCGAAAGCGAAGGCTGAACAAGCTCTGTACGACCAGCTACGCGAGGACACGGGGTTGACCGCAAACCTCGTCCAGAAAGGGATTCGCCAAGCCGTCGAATCCATCAAAAGCGGCGTCGAACGCCTCAAGAACGACCAACGTACGTCTCGCCCGACGTTCACGGCGGATACCGCTGTCTACGACAAGCGAAGCGCCACGTTCCACCGTGACCACGTTTCGCTGTCAACAGTGGGCGGACGAATCGAGTGCGAGTACATCCTTCCCGACGACGCCGAAAAGCCGCCGACGAAGTACGTCACGGACGAGGAGTTCGAGTTTCGGCGGGCGACACTCCATCGGCGTGACGGCGACTGGTATCTCCATGCGTCGATGCTCAAAGAGGATGACGACACCGACACCACGACCGGGCACAGAACAGTCCTCGGTGTGGACTTCGGTGTGAATCAACTCGCGGTCGCTTCGACCGGACGGTTCTGGTCGGCAGACGAGTTCAACCACTGGAAGCGAGAGTACGAAAAACGGCGTGGCGACCTCCAACAGTGCGGGACGAGAGCCGCCCACGACGCGATAGCAGGCGTCAAGCGCAAAGAGGACGGACGCTTCGAGATATTCCTGCATCGTGTCGCTAACGAAATCGTGGCCGAAGCCGTCGAACACGACTGTTCGCGTATCGTGTTCGAGGACCTGATCGACATTCGTGAGAACGTGCCACAGGCGTCGTGGCATCATCTGTGGGCCTTCCGCCGCCTCTACGAGTATGTCGCATACAAGGCCAAAGAGCAATCCAAGAACATCGGTTTGCAGTATCTCCGGCGTCGGCAAAACGCAGACGACGGAGGCGCACCCGTAGACGTGCGCTTGAATCGCGGGACGTTGAACGTGAGTGGAGAGTACGACCTTCCCGCCTCACCCGAGGCGTAGAACGGGAGTCCACGCGAAAGCCCTACCCTCAACGAGCGAGCGGGGTCATTACCCCCAAGCCAAGTAGGGTAGCTTACTCGGGAGTCGGTACGACCCACCGTCATGTCCGAACCAGCCGTCGAGATCGAGTACTGTGTCCCGTGCGGGTACCTGAACCGGGCCGTCGACGTGCAGACGGCGCTTCTCGACCGTTTCGGTCAGCAGCTGGATCGCGTCGCCCTCGTGACCGGTGACAGCGGCGTCCTCGAGGTTCGCGTCGACGGCGAGACCGTCTTCGACAAGGCCGAGGACGACTACGACGTCGAGGGGATCGGCGACGCCGTCGCGGAACAGGTGGGCGCGACCGCCTGATACGGGCGGGTGTAGTCCTCTACCGGTGAGCGCCCATTCGCCGGGGCGCTCGCCGGTTAATCGTCACGTCCGTCCGTGCGAACGGCTTCCCGTTCCCGCGGGCGGTCCTCGAGGTCGACCGGGCCGCGCACGAACGGCGGCCGTTTATCGGTCACCCCGCCGCAGGACCGCGTGTGTCACGGCTCGAAGGGATTGCCGCGCTGCTCGACGACTACCTCGTCGTCTGGGTCGTGGCGGCGGTCGGCCTCGGCCTCGCCCTCCCGTCGCTCGGCCGACTCACACCGCTCACGACGCCGATCCTCGCGGTGATGGTCGGCGGCGTCTCGCTGACCCTGTCGCCGGCGGCGTTCCGGCGGGTCAGCCCGAGGGCGGTCGGCCTCCTGCTGGTCGCCCAGGTCGGGATGCCGCTCGCGGCGTTCGCCGTCGCGCGTGCCCTCTCGCTCCCGCCCGCGGCGACCGTCGGGTTCGTCGTGCTCGGGGCGGTCACGCCCGAGCTCGTCTCGCCCGTGATGACCGAACTCGCGGGCGGGGACACGGCGCTCTCCTCGGTCGTGCTCGTGCTCGTGGGGGTCGGGAGCGTCGGCCTCGTCCCCGCCGCGGTCGTGGTCCTCCTCGGCACGGCCGTCCCGTTCGACCCCGCGGGCGTCGTGCGCAGCCTGGGGCTCGCGGTAGTCCTCCCGATGGGCGTCGCCGTCGGCTTCCGGGCGCGGTTCCCCGACCGCGTGGGCCGGTACGACCGGTACTACCCCTCGGTGTCGGCGCTGATGGTCGTCCTCGTCATCGGGATCGTCACGGCGGCGAACGCGGGGCTCGTCCGCGGCGGTCCCCGGGGGACCCTCGTGGCCGTCACCGCGGGCGCGGCGGCGCTGAACGGCGTCGGCTACGCGCTCGGCTGGCTCGTCGGTCGCCCGCTCGGCGCCGAGGAACGCGTGACCGCGCTGTTCTCGGTCGGGATGCGCGACTTCGCCGTCGCGGCCGGCGTGGTCGTCGCGGCGGGGTTCCCGACGGCGGCCGCCCTTCCCGCCGTGGCGTTCGGCCTCGTCGAGATGGTCTCGAGCGCCGCGCTCGCCCGCCGTCTCTCCGGCCATCGGAGGGCTTAATCCCCCGAGCGGGCTAGCCTCGAGCGGCAGAGGGAGCCCGGCCTCCGCTACCGGGGCGACCCGGAAGTGAGGAAAGTCCCCCCACCGTCCGGGCGGGCGACCGGACGCAAGTCCGGAGCGGGAGACCGCTGGCTCTGGAACAGAAACGAGACCGCTCCACGCGACCGATGAGGCGCGCGAAACGACCCGCGAGGGGAGCGAGCTAACCCGCCGAGGGCTGCGTGGTCGGCGAAGCCGGCCACGGGATGTGCGAGCGCTCCGCGGCCGCCGAGCCGCCGACCGTGGAGAACGGATGGAACGGCGCAACCTCGCCGGTGCAAGCCCGTCGCACCAAGGTAGCCCGGACACGCGACGGGTGCTCAGCCGAATGCCGGGCCGAACAGAAGGGGGCTTACTCCCCTCAGCCACCATCTTTTTCGAGCCGGGGGCTTCCTCGCTCGCTTCGGCTCACGGGTCGCTTCGCTCCCCGTTCGCCAACGAGGCCTCCCTTCGGTCGGCCTCGCTTCGCTCGCTGCGGGAGCCCCCGGTCCAAAAACATGGATGAAAAAGGCCGCTCGCTCGGCGCTCGGGGGGACTCGCTTCGCTCGTCCGCCGACGTCCTTCGTTCGCTGGCGCACACGGGAACTACGCGCCTCGCTCGCGGGTGCTGTCGGAACGGTACCGCACCTGTTCCGGGAACGGGGAGCACGAGCATTCGCGCGAGCGTAGCGAGCGCGGTTCACCCACCCCGAGCGACCGCAGGAAGCGAGGGGCGCACTTTCTCCCCACGTTTTTGTGACGAGTGGGTCCCGAGCGAGCGAAGCGAATGAGGGACCCCGAGGAATAGAAAGTGGTGTGTTAGTCGTCCGCGCTGGCGGGTTCCGGCTCGTTCTCCACGTGTTCGCCGTCGGGCGAGAGTTCGTGGCCGCACTCCGGACAGGTGACGTGGTCGTGGCGCAGGGCCGCCGATGACTTCCGGACCTCGCGCATGACGCTGGAGATACGGTCCTCGGCCTCGAGCTCCTCGTCGACGGTGAGTTCGACGCCCTCCACCTCCAGCAGGAACTTCGCCACCTCCGTCACCTCGTACATCAGGTCGTCGAGCTCCTCGGCGGTGAAGAAGTCGCACATCGCGCCGTAGAGGAAGGTCGCGCCGGCCTTCCGGACCTTGGCCTTGAACGACGACCGGGCCTGGTTCACCGCCTGGGGGGTGTAGGTGTCCGTCATGAACGGCACGAGGTGTGGGAGGTTCTCGCCGATCTTCGTCATCTCGACGCCGGTTTCGGTGCGGAAGTCCGCACAGAGCCGCGCGATGGCCCACTCGCGGGCCGTGATGTAGGTGCGGTCCCGGAGGAACTCGTTCGCGCGGTCGTAGGTCGCGCCGTCGATCTTCGAGAACCGGGCGTACTCGCGGACGTCCGGCGGGACCTCCGTGTCACCCGCGTCCTCGACACGGGAGACGGCCTGCGTCGGCCCGTCCCCGTCGACCCCCGTGTCCTCGACCCGCGTGACAGCCGGCGTCGGGTCCCCGTCCTGCCGGTCCGCCTCCCCGGGCGACTCCTCGGTCATGTTTCGGCGTGGGTGCCGTCCACAAAAAGACCTGTCGGGCGCGTCTGACGGGCGGCGGACGGGTCGGCCGCTACGCCTCCTCGCGTTCGCGGCCCGGACGCTCACGCCGGGGGTAGTCGGCCGCCGAGGTCTCGTCCTCGGTCTCCATGAGTCGCTCGAGCCGGTGTTCGAACTCCTCCTCGGTGAGTTCGCCCTCAGCGTACCGGCGCTTTAGCCGCTCCAGCGGCTCCTCTTCCTCCCGCTCGTCAGTCCGATCCGGCGATCGGTCTCCGGTCGGCCCCTCGTCGTCCTCGTCGAACAGGATCCCGACCAGCGGGAGGACGACCGCGAACCCGATAACGAATATCGCCCAGAACGGGATCCCGGGAACGACGTTCAGGAAGGGGTCCGCGAGGCCCACCCCGAGAACGAGGAACGTCACGACCCCGGGGAGCTGGTCCCGGGCGTTCCCGATCGGACCCATGGCCGTCGCTGGGTCGCGGCCGGACAAAGGGTTCGCTCCGAAGGGGATCACGCCCGGGGACGGGCCCGCCCGGGTCCGGTTCCCGCGGGACGGAAGCGTAGGCTTTTGCCGCGGGACGCACATCCCCCAGTCATGAGAGTGCTTCTGGGTATCGGCGGGGACGAGGCCTCGTTCCGCGCGCTCGAACGGACCCTCGAGCGGGCGGCCGAGGCGGGCGATACCCTGACCGTCGCCGTCGTCGAGGACCCAGATTCGGAGATGTCCGTCGAGGCGGTCCGCGACCGGGTCGAGGGGCGCGTCGAGGCGGCCCCCGTCGACGCCGAGGTGCTCACGTTGGAGGGTCACGCCGGGAGCCGACTGGTCGAGGTGGCCGAGCAGGAGGGGTTCGATCGGCTGGTCCTCGGGGGCGGGGAGACCTCGCCGCTCGGGAAGGTGACCCTGGGCGAGATCGCGGAGTTCGTGGTCCTGAACGCGAACACCTCCGTGACCCTGATCCGATGACCCGCGTCTACCCCGACGAGGTGGCCGGTCCGTACGGCCCGCCGCCGCGGTCGTTCGAGGACGCGGAGGGGCGGGAACTGCACGTTCACTCGTACGGCGAGGGCCCGGTCGAGGACGAGTTCGAGACGCTCGCGGAGATGTACGTGGCGTTCGATCCGGAGGACCGGGCCCAGGGCATCCCGCCGTCCGCCGAGAAGCAGATCCGGACGTGGCTCGAGAACATCCTCACGCCGGACTCCGTGAACGTCGTCGCGTGGCACGACACGGACGCCGTCGGCCACGCGACCCTCGTTCCCGACGGCTCGGACGCGTACGAACTCGCCATCTTCGTCCTCGCGGCGTACCAGAACGCCGGCGTCGGGACGCGGCTCATCGAGTCGCTGCTCGGGGCCGGCCGCAAGGAGGGGATCGATCGCGTCTGGCTCACCGTCGAGCGGTGGCGAGCGCCGGGCGGGGTCTGCGATCATCGGTGACGGGCTACGAACGACCGCACGAGCCGCGGGCGGACGTCCCGGGGTCGCCGAATCCGGCGTCCCACTCCTCCCGGCGCCGGAGCGTCGACGGACTACACCGAGAGAACCGGCTGTGTGGCGTACGCGAGGACGTACTCGGCGGCCTTCTCGATGACCGCCTCCGGGTCGCCCGTGACGGGTTCGCGCGGCAGGACGATGAAGTCGGCGGCGGCCTCGTCGGCGGCGTCGAGGATGACGCTCCCGGGGTGCTGTGTGAGCCGGTCGGCGGAGAAGCCGTACGCCGAGGAGTGGTTCAGCGGCGTCCTCCCGGCGATCTCGCGGGTCGCGGACATCAGCTCCTCGGCCATCTCGGCGACGTCCTCGTCGGTGATCTCGCCGGCGGCGACCCCTCGGGAGGCCGCCTCGCTGAGGACGTGCAGCGCGTGGACCTCCGCGTCGTAGCGGTCGGCGACGGCGACGGCGTACTCGAAGGCCTCCATCGCCGCCTCGCTGCGGTCCACCGGTGCGAGGACCGTCTCGACGTCCATGTCCGGCGGGTCACCCCCTGTAAACAAAAACCCCATCGATGGGCGCTCGGTGCGCTCGTGGGACAGGGCGGTCGTCGAGGCGTCCGGCCCGCGACGTTTTAGCCCCCCTCCTTTCCCGTCCTCGTTCCCCTTCCCGCCCCCGACCGTCGAAGGGGGTTTATTACCGGGGAGGACGAACCGCCGATCATGTTCGAGACGGTGGTGATCGCGACCGACGGGTCGGCCAGCGGCGAGCGCGCCGTCGAGACGGCCGTCGACCTCGCCGAGCGGTTCGACGCCGAGGCCCACGCCCTCTACGTGGTCGACGAGTCGAAGGTCGGCGACCTCCCCGAGGACCTCCACGAGGAGGTGTCGGAGGCGCTCTTCGAGCGGGGGCAGGAGGCGCTCGAAGCCGTCGAGGCGGCGGTCGACGGCCCGGTGACCACCGTGGTTCGCGAGGGGCGACCGGCCCGCCAGATCACGACGTACGTCCGCGAGATCGACGCCGACGTCGTCGCCACCGGTACCCGGGGACGCGGCGGCGAGCACCCGTTCCTGCTGGGAAGCGTCGCCGAGGCCGTCGTCCGGACGTGCCCCGTGCCGGTGCTGACGGTCCGTCAACTCGAGGGGCGCGGGGGGCCGGACGCGGCGCGGGCGGCCGACGCCGCGCAGGTCTGACAGCGGGTTACCGTCGGCCTTCGGAGGCGTCGACACGACCGACGGGAGGCTGCTCGGCGAATCGAGAGCTTCTTCCGCGGGGCGGGCATCCGCCGGATATGGACGACAGGCTCATCGACGACGAGCGTCTCCCGCTCTCGCGGCGGTCCGTGCTTCCGGGCGAGGGGTTTTTCTTCCCGGACTCGCTGGAGGAGGAGCGCGCCGAACTGGAGGCGCAGTCGGCGCTCGACGGCGCGACGACGGTGGTCGTCGCCGACCCCGACGCCGACGGGCTGGCCTGCGTCGCGCTGGTCCGCGAGGCGTTCGGCGACGCGGCGCTGCTCCCCGCCGGCCCCCACGAGATCGACGACGCGCTCGAGCACGTCGCCGAGTTCGCCGAACCCGACGCCCGGGTCGTCGTCTGTGACCTCTGTCCGGACGCGCCGGAGGACATCGGGTCCCTCGAGGCGGTCGTCGAGCGGGCGGGGTCGGTCAGCTGGTTCGACCACCACCAGTGGGACGACGACCTCGCGAGCGCGGTCGAACGTGCGGGAGTCGACCTGGTCGTCGGGGACTCCGAGGAGGAGTGTACGGCCGACGTCGCGCTCCGCTCGCTCGAGCACGGGTTCGACGACCGGTTCGCCGATCTCGCCGCGGTCACCCGCGACCACGACCTCTGGATCCGCGAGGACGTCCGGAGCGACGACCTCGCGGACTACGCCTACTGGGAGGAGCCCGATGCGTACGTCGAGGTCGTCCGCCGGTACGGGGCGGACCTGCCCGACCCGGTGCTGGAGTACCTCGAAGAGCGCCGGGTCGAGAAGGACGCGCTGATCGACCTCGCGGTGAGGCGCGCCGAGACGGCCGAGATCGGCCCCTGGACGGTCGGGGTGACCTACGGTCGGTGCTCGCAGAACGAGGTGGCCGAGGCGATGCGGGGGGACGGCGCCGACGCGAGCGTGATCGTCAAGCCGGCGGGCAGCGCGAGCATCCGGGGGACCGACGCGTTCGACCGGTGCCACGAGGTCGCCGCGAGGGTCAACGGCGGCGGCCACCCCAAGGCGGCGGGCTGCAAGCCCGACATCTACGAGGACATGCTCGACTACGCCCACCACTGGACGACCCGCGGCGCCGTCACCAAGCGGGTCATCCTCGATGCGTTCCGGGACGTGCTCGCGGAGGTCGAGGCCGAGAAGGACGGGGGGCTGGAGAGCGAGCGGTAGGCGGCCGTAGCGGGGTGTTTTTCAGACCCGCGCGCCGCCGTCGACCGGGATCGCCGCGCCGTTGATGAAGCTCGCGTGCTCGCTCGACAGGAACGCGACGAGCTTGCCGAGGTCGAGCGGGTCCCCCGGGGCCCCGTAGGGGGCGTCCCGTAGCAGCGACGACCACGCGGCGTCGAGGTCCGCGAAGGCGCCGTCGTCCACGAGTCCGGAGAGGAACAGTTCGAGGTCGTCGGTGTCGTGCGGTCCGGGCAGGACGGAGTTGATGCGGACCTCCGGGGCGAACGACCGCGCCGCCGCCTCGGTGATGCCCTGGACCGCCCGGCCGAAGGCGCTCGTCACCGAGAACTCGCCGCCGAGCGCCCGAACGACGGGGTTCGTCAGGTTGACCACGGAGCCGGTCCCGGACTCCTCGAGCCAGGGGTAGCTCTCGCGGATCGTCCAGACGACGCTCATGAACAGCCGGTCGAACCCGCGGAACCAGTCCTCGTCGTCCACCTCGAGGAACCGCTCGGACTCGAGCGGGCGGGGGCCGGTCACGAGGTGATCGATGCCGCCGTACTGCTCGACGGTCTCGGCGACGAGCGACTCCACCTGTCCGCGGTCCCTGACGTCGGCTTCGAGCCCGAATATGTCGCCCTCGCCGATGGCGTGGAGCCGGTCGCTCGCGTACGCGAGGTCGCCGAGGTTCGGGCTCGCGAGCGCGACGTCGGCGCCCTGTCTCGAGAACGCCTCCGCGCAGGCGTGGCCCAGCCCGGTCGCGCTCCCGGTGACCAGGGCCACGTTCCCGTCGAGATCGAGGTCCATACCGGAACGTCGGACACCGGGCGTAAAACCCTCATGGGGGCATGAGAGCGGTGTTCAAGTGGGCGGGCCAACCCCGTCCGGTCGATCGCCGGTAGCTGACCACGACCGTCCGTATCAGTCCCCGCCCGCGACCCACTTGTCCGAGTAGGTCGTCCCGCAGGCACACGCGGCGTAGGCGTGGACCACGTCGCCCTCGGCGTAGAGGCCGTCCATCTCGGGGTGGTGGGCCTCGGCGAAGGCGAAGACGAACTTGACGTAGTGGTCCGCGCCGTCGCCCGCGTCCGGGCACGTCCCGGAGGTGAGGTCGTCGTCGATCTCGCCCTCGGTGTCCATCGCCATCCCGGCGAGGTCCATCGGGTCGAGCGCGGTGGCCCGCCCGAACGCCGCGCGGCCCTCCTCGCCGGGCATGACGAGGACCACCCCGTCGTCGGTGCGGATCCCCAGTTCCGAGAGCGCCTCGACGTTCCCGACCCCCTCCTCGTGGAGGTAGATACAGACGTCGTCGACCCGCTCGCCGCGACGGAACGCCGCGTAGCGGGCCGCGGCGGCGTCGGGCTCGTCCTCACTCATCGGCCTCGTCCCCTTCGCGTGTCCGCTCGGCGATGGCCGCAAGCGAGTCGTCCCGGGTCGTCCCGGGAACCTCGTAGACGGCGCTCGTGCCCGGCCGGCGAACGCCGTAGAGTTCGCCGGCCTCGACGACGTCGACGAGCACGGACCGGCCGACGTCGATCCCCTCGCGCTCGGTCCACTCGACGAGCCGGCTCTCGCCCTCGGCCTCGCGGGCCAGCCGCCGGTTGTCGTACGCGCCGCGTATCTCGATGCTGTCGTCGAGCGCACGCTCGATCCGGGAGAAGCGCGTCCGTCCGTCGAGGACGAGCCGAACCACGTCGCCGGTCGGGAACGATCCGGCCGCGTCGTCGGGGAGGGTGACCCGCGGCCGGCCGATGGCGCCCGCCGCCGTCACCGTCGCACGGACCGTCTCCACCGACGGGTTGTCGGCCGCCACACGGTCCGGCATCGGGGGATTACTCGTCCCCGTCGGCGTCGTCCCCACCGCCGAGTAGCTCCTCGACGGGCTGGTCGCCGCGTCCGACGACCTTCGCGTTGATCTGCCGCGTCTCGTCGCTCACCTCGCGGCCGCGGACGGTGACCCGCTTGCGCTCGCCGTCGCGGGTGGGGTTGAACCCCGTCCCCCCGGTGAGCAGGACGGCCTTGAGGTCCGGCCCCCTGACGTCGCCCCGCATCGGTCGGCCGGCGGTGTCCGACCCGCCGGTGATCTCGAGTTCGTAGCCGGCGAGCCCGACGGCGCCGCCGTCGACCGTCCCGCCGATGGACCGGCCGATGAACCGGTTCGCGTCCTGTCCGTCCACCTCGAACTGGTAGGTGGCCCCGTCGTCGGGATCCGCGACGGAGACCTGGAAGTCAGCCATACCGGGAGGAGCGGGCGCCGGAGCAAAAGCGTGTTGAAACGGCCCGTCGGCCCGCCTGGCACCGGATGGCACGCGACGCGGGACGGCGAAACGGGGAAGCGCCCCGGCGTCCGACTGGGGACGTGAACCGCGCTCGCCTCGAAGCGACCCTGCGCGAGGCGTTCGATCCCGCGCCGGGCGAACTCCGGGTGGTCGTCCGGCAGGCGACCGACCTCGCCGACGCCGGCCGGTACGAGGCCGATTCCGGCCGGCCGCTTACCGTCGACGTCGTCCTCGAGGGGCTCCGCGACGCCCCGGAAGGGGGGCTCGCGGAGCGGTGGAACTGGTGGATCGGCTCGCTCGAGTTCGCCTACGGCGACTACGCCGGGTTCGGTGTGCGGGGGTACCGGTCGGACGAGTGAGACCCACAGCCTGCGGCGGCGCACGCGTGTCGTCCGGTCGGACGGGGGTCGGTCGATGCGGCGGCCGTCGAGACGGCGGCGGGTGAGCGCCGGGTCCTCGAACGGCCCACAACCGGTAGACCGACGACCCGCCCCGTCGGCGGGCGATGCGGGACGCTTTTCTCGCCGCCGGACCTCCGCCGGGACATGGGCAGGGGTATCCTCGGGCTGGTCGGCCTCGCGGCCACGCTGGCGTTCGCCGTCCCCGTGGGGCTGCTCGGGCTGGACATGCTGACGAGGGGGGACACGCTGCTCGGAGGGGGGTTCCTCGCAGTCGCCGCCCTGATGGTCGTCCTCCAGGAGTACCTCACGACGCCGGGGGACGTTCCGGAGAGAGTGGTCGACCGGCTCGTCGGCCGGGTGGCCAAGGAACCGGAGGGCGACTCCGGGACCGAGGCCGAGCGGGAGGGTCCCGAGTAGCGCGGAGGTCGACCCGCGTCGGTGGCCGCGTTCAGGCGCCCGGTTCGGGTGCCTCCGGGTCGGCCGTCCCCTCGATCGGCTCCTGGGCTTCCTCCACGAGCTCCTGGAGGGACTGGTTCGTCGGCTCGTTGTGCAGCAGCACGTCGATCGGCAGGGTGGGCGCGCCGTCGACGAGGTTCTCGAGGAGGACGAGCCGCTCGCGGGCCCGCGACATCCCGACGTAGAAGACGCGGCGCTCGTTGTCGGTGAGCGTCGGCACCGGGTCGGCGTTCTTCGTGAACTCCGTCACCCCGGGGACCGCCTCCGGGTCGGGAACGGAGGCGGCCATCTGCTCGACCACCTTCTCGGTGAGGTCCGTGGCGACGAACACGTGGTCGGCCTCGCGGCCCTTCGCGGAGTGGATCGTTCCCACGCGGACGCGGTTGGGGTCCGTCCCCCGGTATCGGCCGGAGAAGTACGCCCTCACCGACCGCTCCTGGAAGTTCGACACCCGCGAGAGCATGTCGGCCGCGGAGCCTGGGCCGGGGGCGAACGGGGCGTACTCCTCGACGAACTCGGCCGGGACCTCCATGTCGGTGAGGTCCTCGACGCCCTCCTCGTCCTGGAGCTCGTCGATGGCGTCGAACAGGTCGTCGCGCTCGTTGGTGCCGAACGCCGAGTCGACCAGCATCTCCGCGAGGCGTCGGGCCTCCAGCCCGTCGACGGGCTCGCCGGCGTCGACCTTCTCGACGGCGTCGACGTACCCCTGCAGGCGGTCGGTCCAGAGCCGCGTGTCCGTCAGCGAGACGAACGGGATCCCCTCGCCGATGAACTCGTCGACGAACTGGAACATCTGGTAGCGAGCCCGGAACAGCACCATCACCGAACTCTCCTCGTCCTCCTCTACCGTGGCCTTGACGTTCCGGACGAGCTCGAGCATCGAGGGGTTCCGCACCGCCTCGACGCGCCCACCCTGCTTTCGTGGCTTGAGGTCCTTCTCCTGGCGCTTCTCGATGTGGCGTATCTCCCGGGTGACGACGTGGAGGATGCGCGAGGGGAGCCGGTAGGAGTTCGGCAGGACGACGTCCTCGTCGACGCGCTCGTCGAGCAGGAGGTTCGGGTCGGCCCCCTGCCAGGCGTAGACGACCTGGTCGTCGTCGCCCGCGATGATCACCGACTCCGTGTGCGGGCGCCACTCCTCGTACACGTCGTACTGGAGCGTGGTGATGTCCTGGAACTCGTCGATGACGAGGTGATCGACGCTCGGAACGAGCGAGCGCTGTTTCACACGCTCTAACATGTCCGCGAAGCCGACGACCTCCTCGCGGCCCTTGTAGGCGCGCCACGCCCGGATGGCCTCGGGGACGTCGATGCGGTCGTCGTCGCTCGGCCACGTCGGCGTGTACTTGTTGCCGGTCTGGGCGTTCGGGTCGACGTCCGGGGGCAGGCGGACCTCCTCCTCGTCCCACTTGAACGGGACGTCGTACCAGTCGGCGACGTCCCGGCGGGTGCGCTGGAGCCACTGGCTCGTCGCGATGATCTTGTTCCCGATGGTGGTCGAGCGGGCCGACCGCCGCCGGGAGCCCTCGTACTCGTCCTCGAACTCGAGGCCGTACTCCTCGCAGAACTCCTCCTTGTCTGACTCGCCGACGACGTCCCCCCGCGAGAGGTTGAGAAGTTCGTAGGCCTTCGCGTGCATCGTGCTGACGTTGCGCTTCAGCGACCGTGGCGAGCGGTCGAGGCGCTCTGCGAGGCGTTCCCGTACCTCCGAGGCGGCCGCACGGGTGTAGGAGACGACCAGGATATCCCTGACCGGGACCCCCTCGTCGAGCATCTCGTCCACCCTGTCAAGCAGGGCGGTCGTCTTCCCACTCCCCGGACCACCGAACAGACGGGTCACCTGCGGGTCGCTCATTGGGGTTCCCTGGGGACGCTTCCCCATAACGCTGTTTGATGTATCCCAGGGATCCGTGGCCCCGCCGCGGCGACGCGGCCGGACCGCCGGACCCGCGTCCGTCCGCGCGGCCGCGGGCCGCCCGCGAGCGGCAACTCGCCACCGGCGGCTCCGCAGCGGACGAGCGAGATCGACGAATGCGGGGTGTTGCGGGGTTACGGCTCCCAGCCGCAGACCGTACAGGCTACCGCGTCGAGTCCGTGGAGGCCATTACACTCGGGACATCGCTTCTTGTTGTAGTCCCGTTCCCAGGAGGACCCTTCGACGTCGTGGCCGCGGTCGGAGAGGAACTCGTCGAAAACGTCGTCGTTCGCGGTCGCCATACGAGCGGCGGTATGGTGGCGGTTCACATAAATCTGTGGTACGAGATGTCACGGGTTGTCGAGGTGTGACACCCGACGGCGACGGTCCGGGCCGGCGGGCAGGGACGGACCCGCAACGACAGAGTCACCTCTGAACCAAACACCGGAGAGGGGGGCGAACACCGCGGTAACGGGCGCGAGGAACGGAGTCACGAGGACTGGAGAGGAGGGGAGCCCGGGGGATGATCGACACGTCGTACCGGCGGTCAGAGGTCGTACAGGTCGCCGAACTTCGACGTCGCGTAGTCGAGGAACGCGTCGGCGGCGAACTCCGACCCGGTCGCGCGCTTGACCAGTTCGTTCGTCCGGTACCGCTGGCCGTGGCGGTGGACGTTCTCGGTGAGCCAGTCGTGGAGCGGGTCGAACTCGCCCTCGCGGACCCCCCCGTAGAGGTCGTCGACGCCGTCCCGCGCCGCCTCGAACAGCTGTGCGGCCATGACGCTCCCGAGCGAGTAGGTGGGGAAGTAGCCGAAGTTGCCGTGCGACCAGTGGATGTCCTGCAGGCAGCCCTCGCCGTCGGTCTCCGGGCGGATCCCCAGGTACTCGTCCATCCTGTCGTTCCAGACGGCGGGCACCTCCGAGACGTCGAGGTCACCCCCGATCAGATCCCGCTCGATCTCGAACCGGAGGACGATGTGCATGTGGTAGGTGAGCTCGTCCGCCTCGACCCGGATGCGGTTGTCCGGGTTCACCCGGTTGAGGTGGCCGTGCAGGCCCGACGCAGTGAGATCGAGGTCGGGGAACTGCGCCTCGATGCGGGGGAGGAAGCCCTCGACGAACGCCGCCGAGCGGCCGACGTGGTTCTCCCAGAGCCGGGACTGTGACTCGTGGACCGAGAGCCCGCGGTGCTTGCCGAGGGGCGTGCCGTACTCCTCGTCCGGCAGGCCGAGCGTGTAGGTGGCGTGGCCGAACTCGTGGATCGTCGAGCCGAGCGCCGAGACGGGCGAGGACTCGTCGAACCGGGTGGTGACCCTGGCGTCGAACTGCGTCCCCGTCGAGAACGGGTGGGCGGCGGTATCGACCCGGCCCCGGTCCCACGGGTAGCCGAGCGCGTCGAGCGCGTCGCGCGTGAGCTCCATCTGATCGTCCTCGTCGTAGGTACCGTCGAACTCGAGGGCGAGGTCGACGTCGCTCGCCCGGATCCCCTCGATCAGCGGGACGAGCTCGTCGCGCAGGCGCTCGAGGATACGCTCGGCCCGCTCCAGCGGGAGGTACGGCTCGTAGTCGGCGAACAGCACCTCGTAGGGGTCCCTCTCGGGGTCGATGTGTTCGGCGTACTCGCGTTTCAGTTCGACGAACGTCCCGAGGACCGGCTCGAACGACCCCCAGTCGTCCTCGGCCTTCGCCCGCTCCCAGACGGGCAGCGCGTTCGAGGACTCCTCGGAGATTCGCTCGATCAGGTCCCGCGGGACGCGGGCCGACCGCTCGTGCTCGCGGCGGATCTCGCGGACGACCGCGGACTGCGGGTCGGGGAGGCTCCCCTCGTCGAGTTCGGAGAGCGGGTCGGCGATGCCGTCGCCCGTGAGGACGTCGTGCTGGACGGCCGAGAGCGCGGCGCTCTGCTTCGAGCGGGCCGGGGTGCCCCCTTCGGGCATCATCACCTGCTGGTCCCACCCGAGGACGCTCCCGGCGTCGCTCAGGTAGGTCGCTCGGCGGTACTCCTCGAGGAGCGCGTCGTAGGCGTCGGGGACCTGCCCCTGCTCCGTTGCCATACCGGCGTTCGGTGCGGAGGGGGAATCAAAGGTGTCGTTCCGGAGCCCGAGGTCCGTCGGACCGATCCCGCCGCACTCCGTGAGTCGGGGGAGGGATCGACCGCCGTACCGGCGGAATCTTCGGACCCGACCGGGTCAGCCGAGCGGCGACTCGGCGACCCCGCGATAGATCCGGTAGCACCGCTCCAGCACGTCGAGCGAGACGGATTCGTCCTTCGTGTGGGCCTCGCCCGGCTCCGAGGGGCCACAGACCACACAGGTCGTCCCGGCCTCGGCGAGCCAGCCGGCGTCGGTCGCGTGGGGTTTCGTCACCTGCTCGGGGATCGACTCCTGCGCCTCGCGCGCGGCGTCGAGCACCCCGTCGGCGAACGCGGGGTCGTCGCAGGCCATCGGCGGGGTGTCCCGTCGGACCTGCCACTCGACGCCCTCGACCTCGCGTTCGACCCGCGAGAGGTCCGCCCTTGCCCCGGGAACGGTCCGCTCGTCGATGGTGACCGAACACTCGGCCGGGACGACGTTCCCCGCCGATCCGCCCTCGATCCCGGTGACGACGACGCTCCCGGCGAGCTCGTGTCCGAGCACCGTCGTCCGGGGCGTCTCCAGTTCCCGCACCACGTCGACGGCATCGCAGGCCCGGTAGACGGCGTTCACGCCCGCCTCGGGCTCGCTTGCGTGCGAGGCCGTCCCGCGGGCGAGGAGCGTCGAGCCCCGCCGGCCGCGGTGGGCGACGATCACGTCGGTCACGTCCGGACCGGAGTAGTTCGTCGACCCCTCGCCGACGACGGCGTAGTCCGGGACGAACCCCTCGTCGATGGCGTGGCGGGCGCCGACGCCCCCCACCTCCTCGCCGACGAACGAGGCGAAGACGAGTTCAATGCTCGGATCGGCGTCCCGGAACGCGGACATCGCGGCCGCCACGGCGCCCTTCATGTCCGCGGTGCCCCGACCGTAGAGCCGGCCGCCCTCCGTCCGGACGAGGTAGCCGTCCTCGCGGACCTGTCCCTCGTCCGGCGGGACGACGTCGTGGTGGCCGACGAGCGCGAGGCTCTCCTCGCCCTCGCCCCTCCGGGCGAGGACGTTCCCGGCGTCGTCCCGTTCGACGTCGGCGTCCGTTTCGTTCCGGAGCCACGACTCGATGGCGTCGCCCGCGGCCGTCTCGTCCTCGTGGCTCGGCACCGAGACGAGGTCGGCAGCGAGGTCGGTCAGTTCGTCCATACCGGCCGTGAGCCCCCCGGACCCTTTACTGTCGACCATGCGTGAGCGACCGATCCGTCGCGAGGCCGGCGCGCACCCCTTTCAAGGGTCTTAAACGGCGGGATGACCTACCCGGGGTATGGATATCGTCCCGGACACGAGCGCGGTCGTCGACGGCCGCGTGTCCGAACACGTAGGGCGGGACGGGGACGTCGGGACCGTCTTCGTCCCGGAGGCGGTCGTCGGCGAGCTCGAGTCCCAGGCCAACGAGGGCCGCGAGACGGGGTGGGACGGGCTCTCCGAGCTCCGGCGTCTCGCCGACGAGGGCGGGATCGACGTCGAGTACGTCGGCCGGCGACCGACGGCGGCGGAGATGACCGGCGCCGGCGAGGGCGACATCGACGCGGTCATCCGCGACCTCGCCGCCGAGCACGGCGCGACGCTGCTCACCAGCGACGCGGTCCAGGCGGACGTGGCCCGGGCAAAGGGGCTCGCAGTCGAGTACATCGAACCCCAGACCGAGGCCGTCGGCGCGCTCGCCATCGAGCGGTTCTTCGACGACTCGACGATGAGCGTCCACCTGAAGGTCGGGATGCGGCCGATGGCAAAGCGCGGGGATATCGGCGACATGCACTACGAGACCATCGACGAGGAGGTCTCCACGGAGGACCAGCTGAAGGAGTGGGCCCACGAGGTCGAGGAGTCCGCCCGGCGCTCGCCGGACGGGTTCCTCGAACTCGACCAGCCGGGAATGCGCATCGTCCAGTTCCGGGACTACCGGATCGCCATCGCCCGGCCGCCGTTCGCCGACGGCCTGGAGATCACCGCCGTCCGGCCCATCGTCAAGACCGAACTCGACGACTACGCGCTCGCCGACGCGCTCCGGGACCGCCTCGCCGAGCGCCAGCGGGGCGTCCTCATCTCCGGGGCGCCCGGCGCCGGCAAGTCCACGTTCGCACAGGCCGTCGCCGAGTTCCTCGCGGACTCGGACTACGCCGTCAAGACGATGGAGAAACCCCGCGACCTCCAGGTCGGCCCGAACATCACCCAGTACACCGAACTCGGCGGGTCGATGGAGAACACCGCCGACTCGCTGCTGATGGTCCGACCCGACTACACCATCTACGACGAGGTCCGGAAGACGAGCGACTTCCGCGTGTTCGCGGACATGCGGATGGCCGGCGTCGGCATGATCGGCGTCGTCCACGCCACGCGGGCCATCGACGCCCTCCAGCGGCTGGTCGGCCGGGTCGAACTCGGGATGATCCCACAGGTCGTCGACACCGTGGTCTACATCGAGGCCGGCCAGGTCCACACCGTCTACGACGTCACGACGGAGGTGAAGGTTCCCCACGGGCTGATGCAGGAGGACCTCGCCCGCCCGGTCGTCGTCATCGGGGACTTCGAGACGGGCGAGCCCGCCTACGAGATATACACGTTCAACCGCCAGGTCGTCACGGTCCCGCTCGGCAAGGACGGCGACGGCGGGCGGGAGACGGGCGTGAACCGCATCGCCAAGCAGGAGATCGAGCGGGAGATCAAGTCCGTCGCCCGCGGCGGGGTCCGGGTCGAACTCCAGGGCCAGGACCTCGCCGTCGTCTACGTCGAGGAGGACGACATCTCCTACGTCATCGGGAAGGGCGGCGGCCGCATCAACGAGATCGAGGACCGCCTCGGCATCGACATCGACGTCCGGAGGTTCGCCGAGAAGCCCGGCGGACGCGGCGGGGGCGGAAGCGGGGGTAGCGGCGGGCGCGGGGACGGTGGCAGCCAGGACGCCGGACGGATCGTCACGCCCGAGATCACCTCCCGGCACGTCATCGTCCCGCTCGAGGGGCACGAGGGCGAGACGGTCGAGGTCCGCGCCGGCGGCGACTACCTGTTCACCGCCACTGTCTCCCGCGGCGGGGAGGTGCAGGTCTCGCGGGGGTCGGCCATCGCCGAGGAACTGGAGGAGGCCATCGACCGGGGACAGCAGATTACCGTCGCACCGCAGTAGCGGCGCAACGACTCCCCGCTCGTTTCACTCGCGGGGACAGCACCACAGTGTCGGTACTCGTTCTCCACGGCCTCGCTGGTAGGAGTCACGCACGATCGTCCGCTCGAACGGTCGCCGATCTTCGGGATCGCCGTGCTCGGCTCGGAGGAAACGGTGTTAAGAGTCGTCCGGACGGTCCTCTGGCGGGATGAACGGCCCGACGGAGACGGTGTGGCGGGCGATCGTGGGGACGATGTAGGACAGGAACAGCGCGAGCGGGACGACGATGACGGCGATCCCGAGGCTGACGACGATCGGGAGCTGTTCCGGCGCGATCGTGACGGAGCTTGTCCGGTAGACGAGCGCCACGACCACGCTGGCGAGGAGCGCGAGGAGTCCCGTGCAGGCGACGAGGCGGGAGAGCCGCGCGAAGTCCTGCTGGAGCGAGAGCGTCTTGGAGAACTGGCGGGTGATGGCGATCACCTCGAGGAGGTCGTCGATCGCCTCGAGCTCGGCGTCGGCCGCGTCCGAGAAGTGGGCGTCGTACTCGTTGCGAAGGTGTTCCGTCGCGGCCAGGTTCTGGGCGTACTCGGTCCCGAGGACGACCCCGAGGATGTCGACGATGGCCGCCTCGCTCTCGACCGCCGAGCCGACGTTCTCGCCGTACGCCTCGATCCCGTCGACGTAGTCCGTCACCGCCGACGGCGGGGTCCACTCCGCGTCTTCCAGGGCGGACCGGAGCCGTCGGGCCCGATCGCGGATGGTCACCGCGACGAGCGAGAGGAACTCGGCGGGATCGTTCGGGGCGCTCGGCTCGCTGGCGAGACGCTGGACACGCCGCCGGAGCTCCCGCGTCCCGTCGAGCCTGTCGCGCAGTTGGTTGGGCGAGCCGAACACGCGGGAGAGGATGAGCTGGTTGATCGACAGGGCCACCGTCACCAGCGTCAGCGTCCCGGAGATCAGCCCGCTGCTGAAGACGGTGCTGACGGTGCTCCCGGGCCCGACGGCCACCAGGCCGGCGTAGACGAGCCCGAGGATGGAGCCGAAGACGACGGCGACGATCACGCCGGCGATGGTGATGCGGTTCCCCTCGAGGAGCAGCCAGTGAAACACCCGGTCGACGGGGCCGTCGAAGTCGCGAACCGAACTCGATGTGGAGATGCTTTCGGACATGATTTGGGAAGCGGTGGGTCCGAGGGACCGAGCATCGCGTCGACGAGGCCAGGTACGGGAGCGACGGGTGCCGGACCGGTCTCGAAGCCACGCTCGGGCGAAGAGTGGCCAGCTACAAGGGCGTTCGGCCTGCGGCCCGGAGCCGGCTTTCGAAATCCTTTTTTTATCATGCGGCGTCGGCCAACACGCGCCGCCTTAGCTCAGCCTGGGAGAGCACTCGACTGAAGATCGGGCTGTCCCCGGTTCAAATCCGGGAGGCGGCATGGCATTTCAGGTTCAATGCCTACCTTGGTAAGGGGGCAAAGCGGTTTACAATCGTCTGAAACATTCCCCGTCGGTTTCGATTTACGGGGAATTCTGCTTCAGTATGGACGATTTTTTGGAAAAGGAAAACCGGCCTGCTCAACTCAATGCAGTCCTGCGATCTGCCGGATTGTCAAATTCGTCCTACCAGCGTATCCGCGCTCCTGAATCCCACATTCAACTGGCTCTGTGGAAACCTCCAACACCTGACAAAAGCAGCGTGCTGAATACAGAGACTACATGCAGCAAAACGTTACCTCCAGAGGGAGCAGCCAAGACAGTGGAGACTTCACCCTCTCGGGGTGTGGTCACGCCGTTGAGTCAGGCGCCGGCTCCGCGCCTCTGGTCGGTTCAGATCCAGTCCGGAGGAGATACCCGATAGCCAGAAACGCTGCGGCGATCACCGCATAATCGATGATCGTCCCGATCCGGGTTGAACCAAAGATTGTGAGTGCGACGTAATGCCAGATCCACATGATCACGGGAACTATCAGGAGCGTTCCCATCATCCCGCTATCGGCGTGGGGGATACACACATAGGTGTACTCTCCCGCCACCTCGAAGGTATGTTCGTAGGTTCCACCCCGTTCAACGAGCGTCACGTCCGGGTCGTCCCCGGGACTGTAACTGGCGAACGGCTCGGCGCCATCGGGCAACGACACCGGCGCCCGATAAGCGAGGCACGCGGTCATTCAACCGAGGATACAGCCCGACAACGGCGATGGTAGAGGCAACCAGACCGAGGAGACCTGTTCCGACCTCGGCAACGCCGAGCCACACGGCGGTCATATTTGTGAGCCAACTGATTATGTTGACAACAACAAACCCAGCAAACAATACACCAGCGACGAGAAACATCACTTCACTCCACTTTTCAATCGACCTACTCTGTTGTGTGCTACCTCTTGGCATACTCAACGGTTCACTTCCCCAGTATAAATAGTTAATCCGGATCGGAGGTTTCTCCTGCTGAATATGTGCTCTGTATTCAGCACGACTCCTAAAACCTACCACTGATTGGGGTTTTAACAAGGCCAGTGGTTCAATGCCGTCCCGTCCTCATATATAAAGACTTGCTTAAATAGCATATAGAAATACTTAACCATCACTTGAATATTTTAGCAAGTAGCTGGGAGGCGGCACTTAAACTCAGGTTCAATGCCGATCACGACATAGGGGCCGAACTAGTTTACACTTGCCGAGATATTTTTTCTAATACTCTATAGGTAAATGCTCGGATATATTTCTCCGCCAAAAGTATCTAATCGTCAAATTCCCTTATGTACTGTGATGCGGCCTCATTCCCTAATAAGGGATTTGTCCAGCACAAGCGGCACGCACCTACACTAATCACCCGATTCCGTTGAAACCACTAGTAGATGATACAAACGACGTGCTGGATACAGAGGACTGAGTCAGCACAAGAGATGTGTGCTATTCAGCATTCATCGACTGACTCAGCTGTTAGACTGGCGTTGCAAACCTAGCAGCGAGGGTTCTATCAGATTCCAATGATGTTTACCGAACTCCGCTGAACATATAGCGCGTATGCATTAGGCAGACCCGCCTGCTTGGTCTTTCATGACCGCCACGACATCGAGGTCCTCGTCGACGGTGAGCGTGAGCGCATCACCGTCGGTAGTAAACGTGTACCGCGCTCGGAGTGGGTCGGTCGAGAGCAGTTCCTCCGTGCACGACCGCAGGTGGAACGCGTCGGAGGCGAACGGGTCGATACCGTGTCCCGTCATGAACGACATGAGGTCGACGTTACCGAGGGCGTGCGTCGGATAGGGGGACTTGGTGGTAAAGGGACAGTTCGTGCAGACCACATCGACGCTCACCGCGAACCGATGCTTACAGTGCTCGCAGAACTCGTCCGCATCGTCGTGATCCCCGCAGACGCGTGGCGAGCGGTCAATGGTCGCAGAACACTGCGGGCAGACGTCCCGGACGATCGCTTGCACGCCAGCGACCGTCCAGACGCCCGCAGCG
>PXRQ01000088.1:0-1741 GCA_003022005.1 Halobacteriales archaeon QS_5_70_15 | reverse complement strand
GAGTCCTCGTACGCGATGCGGTCGAATAGCTCCGAGTAGGCCAACGGATCGTCGGCCGTCGCGAGGACCTGCAGGATCTGCAGTCGAGTTTCGTCTCCCAACACGTCGAACGCCTCCTCCGGTGCCAGCGATGTCGATTCGTCGGGCTCCGGGTCCGTTTTCATGTCCCGCTTATGGTCAGGCGGTAGGATAAAACCCCGACCGGATAGGTTCTTTACTACACGCTCAAGACCGCGTAGCGGTCGCCACCCTCGGTCGGCGCCGGATAATGGCAGATAATTTATAATACTGCCGGCAGATAAAAAGTTACCTCGCAGAGGAGATAAAGCACCTCTGCTCCGAAGCAGTGCGTTTCGTTAGCAGGTCTGTTTGGAGATTAAGCCACTAGAATGAACCCAACCGATGTACCTATCTAGCCACCGGCTCAGCCCGTGTCATCCCCTCTCTGCCGTTTCGGAGGCGGTAGCCGATTCCGAGCATGGAGCCGCCCTGCATCAGGCCGGTGAGAGATACCAACCAGACAGGTATCGGGAAACCATAGACGGCAATACCACCGATCAGGAGATACCAGGCCATAGCAAAGACGATCAGGAGGCTGCCAAGAGTCTGACCGAGCGCGTCCGTTAGGACGGCAGTAACTCCGAATATCGTCGTGCCGACAGCGAAGAGGAAAAAGACAGCCCCGAGGGCGAGCATCGGGGATGGGAGGTACGTAAGGGTCAACGAGGGGAGTCCGAGAACCCCCGAGAGGGACAACCACACGAGGTCCACGAGGAAGAAGAGCACCGGCAGTACCATCACTCCGACCCCCACCCGGGCCAGTCGAGGGGCGTCCTTCTTGAGTATCGGATAGAGGCCGAGCATGGCAACGAACGAGAGCAAGATGCCGCCGAAGCCGGCGAGGCCTTCGATGAAGACCAGGATGCCCTGTTGAGTGGATACGCCCGGAACGGCGTCCAGCGTGTTTATACTGCTTGAGAGGAGCGCTAAGCCACCCGCGAGGATGAAAACGATTGGACTCCACTGTTCGAGCGGATTCAGGAGCCGCCGGCCAACTGTTGCCATAGAGCCCTTCTACTGCGAGAAGCAAGTTAATTGTAATCTGTACGACTTTATTCTAATTTTTATGACATAATTGTTGTTGGTTATCGTCGTGGAACCGGGCTCGGCGCTCCTGAACGACGTCCTCGGGTTCGACTTCGGCATCGCTATCTTGTATGTGACCCTCGGCGTTGCCGGCCTGGCATTGATCCTGATCAGATACAGCCTCCGGAGTGCAGCCACTTCGAGCGGTCGCGCAGAGTCGGCGTCGGAGATGGCAACCTGAACCGGCCCCCGCCGGGAGGGGCGCGGAACGTTTCGCGATGCTGATGCCGACGCCGACACCCATTTTTATATCGCCGGGCGTTCCAGTCCGTACATGGTCACTGTTAGCAAACCAACATGGGGAACGTTACACAGGTGGAGCGGGCGGGCGTTCCTCCTCGGGGGCGGGCTGCTGTTCGTCGCCATGGTCATCAACGGCGTCGACCTAGTCACCTCGATCGACACACAACAGGGACTACTGCTCTCTATCGAGGGGCTCGCCGGCTTCGGCGGCGTGGTGCTCTCCATTGTCGGGCTGTTCTGTGTGTATCCCTGGCTGGCCGATGTCGCGCCGCGGCTCGCGCGGGTCGGCATCTCGCTGGCCGTGCTGCCGGCGGCGTTCTTCCTCGCATTGCTGCTCGGCTGCTCGATACTC
>PXRQ01000087.1:35331-37299 GCA_003022005.1 Halobacteriales archaeon QS_5_70_15 | reverse complement strand
CGGCGGCCCCCGCCGACGACTGAGCCGGCGCGCGATCGCTCGAACCGCGCACACCGCTTCTTTCGGCGACACGCGGCCCGGCGAGATCCGGCTCTCGCGACGGCCCGGTGCGGGGCGGCATGAACGTGCAGGGTGAGCCGTTATCGTGGATGCGCCGCTCGGTAGGGTATGCTCGTCTACCTGCACCAGTACCGCGAGCCCGACACCGACGGGAACGTCCGCTCGGGCGACGACGTCGGCCCTGAAACGAGTTCGTCGGAGTACTTCGACGTCGAGGACCTGGAGACCGAGGAGTGGGAGCGCGTCGAGGTCGACGGCCGAACCGTCCAGCGGCGCGCGGTTGACTACGACGAGGTCGTCGCCGTCTCCGTCCCGCACGACAACGACGAGGACGAGAAGGACGGGGACGACCCGGAACTGCCGGGGTCGACCCTCCAGCTACGGATGGGCGGCGGCACCGAGTACGTCGAGAACGCCGTGCTCGTCGAGGCCCAGGACAACGACCCCTGATCGGCGTCGACCGCTCGCGGGGTGATCCCCCTCCCGCCCGACGACCCGCGGGATCGCTCCGCCGCTACGTTCCGACGACGACCGCCTCGCGGACCTCGAGCGCCGACTCGAACTCCTCGCGGCGGTCCTCGACCGTCCCCGATCTTCGTAGCTGTTCCTCATGGGCGCGCCGGAGCGCGTCGACCTCCCGCTCGCCGAGGCCGAGTTTCTCGCCGATCCGCGCCCAGTGGCCCCGCTCCGCGAGGAACACCGCCCGGCCGTCCTCCTCGGCGACGCACTCGTACTCCCGCCGGTACTCGTCGATCCGCGGGCCGAGGTGGACCTGGGCGCGGTCGACCAGCCGGGGCAGGCGGCCGGGGGCGACGCTGGCCTTCGCGGCCGCCAGCACCAGCACCTGCCCGCCGAGCGGGTCGCCCCGGGCCATCTACCCCCCGGCCCGCATCGCCTTCCGGGCGAACCGCTCTACGACCTCGTCGAGCGCCTCGGGATCCCCCTCGAAGACGACGGTCACTTCCGTCAGCTTCACCGTCGACCCCTCGTAGATCGACACCTTCTCCGCGGACGTGCGTGCCCGCCAGTCCTCGGCCTCGACGGCGTGCTCGTCGACGCGCTCCCCGCCGAGTCCCTCCAGGTACTCGAGCGCCAGCCGCTCGGAGATGCCCCGCCAGGACCGCTCGATGCGCTTCGTCCCCCCGTCGGTCGCCCCCCTCGGGCCGCCCGGCTCGTCCGACCCGTCGGCGGCCCCGCCGCCCGCGACCGGCGGGAACACCGACAGGCGGTCGCCGTCCTCCATCGGGGTGTCTATCCCCTCCATGTGGAGCACCTCGCGGCCGTTCTTCAGGACGCTCAGCTGGTCGCGTATCTCCCCGTCCTCGACGAGTTCGCCCGCGAGCCCTTCGAACTCCTCCTCCAGGGCCAGCAGGACCTCCCCGACCGTCGATCCGTGGGGGAACTCCCGGTGGATGGTCTTCTGCCCGACGGTGGCCCGGAAGGTGGCGAAGAAACGGAGCTCCAGTTCCATACCCGTGCCCACGCGGTCCGGCGTTAAAGACTCCCCGCACTCGTGCGGGGATGCCGTCCCATCCCGGCGGTCCCGAGCGCCCGCTCGACGGTCCTGTACGGGCCGTCCCGATCGGTGTTTCGGCGAGTCCCGCCGAGCGGCGAGCGGACTTCGGCCCGGCCGTCCCGGTCGTCGTGGGATCAGAGCAGTTCCCGGACCTCGGAGTACCACATGTCGTGGCGGTCGACGGCGCCGACGCGGCGGGCGATCGCGGCGGCGATGGCGTGCCAGCAGAGCTGATCGGGGTCCTCGCGGTCGAGGTTGTACTGGGCGTCCTCGCAGGTGCAGCCGCCGTCCTCGACGATGTACTCGTCCTCGTGGCCGACGACGACGGTGAAGTCGTTGTACTCCTTGACCCGCTCCTCGCCGACGGCCTCGACGGCTCGCCGGCCGCGCGA
>PXRQ01000087.1:0-35311 GCA_003022005.1 Halobacteriales archaeon QS_5_70_15 | reverse complement strand
CCCGCCTCCGCGAGCAGGTCCTGCCACTCCTCGGCCGAGGTCACGGGCGGGCTACGCCGGGAGACGAGAAAAGCGTTCGGCAGTCCTCCCGCCGGAACACCGGACGGGGCTCGTCCGAATTCGCTCCGGCGCTCGTCTCAGGCGCCGGTTCCGGAGGTCGGGTCGACGAACGTCCGCTCGTAGTGCCCTCGCACGGGTTTCGTCGCCTCGACGCGCTCGACCTGCTTCGTGAGTCCGCTGACGACGAAGCTCTCCTCGAGCGTTCCGTTGTCGACGAGCCAGTAGGGGGATGTGGACGAGTTCGACGCGATCGAGCGCGTACTCCGGGCGCTTGACCGACCGGCACTTGCAGTCGAGGTACGGGAATATCCACTCGTTCCACTCCGATTCGGCGTCCGAACGATCGAGGGTCGGCCTGATGACCGCCGCCTCGTCGACGTCCCGTCGCTCGCGCGGCGGGAGTTCGATGTTGACCTCGCTGACCCGGCCGGTCACCGCGTCTATCCCGACGAGGAACTTCTCCGTCCGGGAACTCCGGGCCACCCGATGCAGTTCCACCGTCGTGTAGGCGATGCAATCGGGACAGTAGACCGGGTAAATGGCCTCGTGGCCCGGTCCGCGGCCGAGCAGCGACTCGATCCGTCCGCGCAGGTACGAGCCGAGCGTGATCCGGTCGGTCCGGTCCGTGGCGGCTCCGGGAGACAGGCGGGGTTCGAACGTTCGGATCTCCATGTGGCCGGTGGAACGGCGGCGGGAGCTACCCGTCCGTGTCCCGGGACTCGGCCGCCGGCTCCGGCGTCCCGCCGTCGGTCCGGGCGGCCCGCTCGGGCCGGAACACCTCGTTGAGGTGTTGCTCCGGCATCGGTTCGGTGAACGTGCTGATCCCGTAGGTCAGGAGACAGGAGACCATCAGCCCGACGGCGAACGAGGCGAACGGGTTCTCGCTGAACGGGTACCATCCCTCGAACAGCCCGGCCTGCGGTCCGTGGTGGATGAGGAAGTAGACGCCGAAGGCGACGAGGAACGCCACGATCGCGGCCGTCTTCGACGTCTCCGTCCAGAAGTTCCCGACCAGGTACGGGCCGCCGTACCCGGCGATGATGCCGTCGATACCGACCCAGAGAAGTACCGAGAGGAACTCCGGCGGCGTCGTGACCGCGGCCATGCCGACGACCGTCGAGATGCGGGGATCCAGGGCGCCCGCTGGTCGACCGCCAGCGATTCCGGGTCGCCGTCCTTCCGGGCCTGGTACGTCTTGCGGTACGGATCGTGTCACCATCGACTCAGGAAAGAGCTGGGGAGATTCGGCTTCTACGGGAACCGACGCAGTCGGGTCCGGAAAGGCGATGTGGCTGTTCGCCCTACGCTTCGCTGACAGCTACGACTTTCGACTCGATTTCCCGGCAAACGGATGCAGTAGAACAAAAGGTATAAGCCCCGTGAGAGGGTTCGTGGCGCTTGTGAACGTACTACAAGTCTTGGCAATCACATCGGTCGGATTCGTACTGTTCGCGGTCCTGTGGGTGACGAAGGTCGAGACGTATATCGAGCAGCGAGAGAAGGATCAGACCAACAGGCGTAGCAATGAGATCGAAACCGAAGCTCGGACATAAAGCAGGCGATCGAACCAAAACTCGGGCATAAGACATGATGGAACATATCGTCTTTCAGGCCGGCTTTGGAGAGGGCGCGGTAGTCACGTGGGGCTGGGTATTCCTTCTCGGGTATATCGGCCTCATGCTCGGATTCGGGTACTGGGGATACAGACGCGTCGAGGACGGTGTCGGCGGGACCAGTTCTCAGGACGAATACGCGACGGCGAGGGGCGGATTCGGCTTTCTCGCACTCGCGCTCGCGTACGCGGCGACCGTCGCGAGCGGCGCGACGTTCATGAGCATTCCCGGGATGGGCTACGCGTTCGGGTTCAAAACCGGATACTATGCGATGCTGTACCCGATCGGTATCTTCGGCGGGATGTTGGTTGTCGCCCGCGTTTCGAAAAAGGTCAGCGATCGTTTCAATTCCCAGTCGGTCCCGGACTTCCTCGGCGACCGATTCGATGCTCCGGGACTGCGGGTCCTCACCGCTGTCATCTCGGTATTTTTGATATTCTACGCCATGGCCCAGGTTTCGGCGGCCGGCTGGATGTTCGACGTCATCCTCGGCGTCGAATACAGCATCGGCATCTGGATCGCGGGCGGGATACTGCTGTTGTATCTGTCGCTCGGTGGCGCACACGCCGACATCCTGACCGACGCGGTCCAGGGCGCGATCATGATCGGGATCACCCTCCTCATCGTCGGCATGTTCGCCGTCGGCCTGGGGCTGGACGGTGGAATGGGCGCCGTCAACTCGGCGCTCGAGGCCTCTCATCAGTGGGACGCCCACACGGATCCCGACAACGCTATCTTCCATAGCTGGTGGGCAGTCATTCTGTTGGTCATCGCCCATGTCGGGTTTACGGCACAACCCCACCTCGGCAACAAGTTCTTCGCGATCAAGAGCAACCGGTACATCCGCCGGTTCATGCTGGCAGCGTGTCTCATCGGTATCACGCTTCCGCTCATGTACCTCGGCGGCGTCCTCGGTGCGGCTCAAGGTATCCAAGTCTCCGACCCCGACGCGATCGTTCCGACGCTGTTCGTCGAGAACTTCCATCCGATCTTGGCCGCGTTCCTCGGCATTGCGATCCTGAGCGCGATCATCTCGACGGCAGACGGGCTCGTCATCGCGCTTTCACAGATCTTCGCGAACGACCTCTACCGGAAGTCCTACGTCCCGTGGAAGGGCGGCGACCCCGAGGCCGACGAGGTACACCAGCGAGCACTTCTGATCTCGCGGATATCGACGGTCATCATCGTCGTCATCGCGGTGGCGGCCGTGATCACGCCGCCGGAGTTCCTCGTGATCCTGCTGTGGACCGGTATCGGCGGTATCATCGCCTCGTTCGGTGGCCCATATATGGTGGGAGCGCTCTGGCGACGGACGACCGTGCCGGCGGTGTATGCGGCGACGATCCTCGGGTTCGTCACCTTCTTCGCGTTGCATCTCGGCCCGCAGGCCGGACTGTTCGAGGGCGTGTTCCCGTTCAACGAGAACCCGTTCGCCTCGACCGGAGTCGGCTGGATCGTAAGTATCGCCGCCACGCTCGCCGTGAGCTTCGTCACCGATCCGCCGTCCGACGATGTCCTCGATAAGGTCTTCTCGGCCGAAGACCGCGTGATGGGGGAAGAGGAGGGGGTGGCGACGCCCGGAGATCCCGCTCCGACCGACGACGACTGATCGGATCTTTGGACTTTTTTACAGCGTCGAACCGATAGCCGTCCGAAGCGTCATCGAGACGGACGGGAGGTGCGACGGAATGGGACCTCCGTGGCGTTTATTTTCGCGCTTACTCTTCGGTTCCCTATGGAGATACGGACG
This sequence comes from Halobacteriales archaeon QS_5_70_15, assembly GCA_003022005.1. The sequence goes on along the minus strand of PXRQ01000087.1, from coordinate 31,888 downwards.
TTCGACCGCCACCTCGACGGGACTGAAGCCGTCGAGCACACGTCAAACCTGAGTGCGATGCGGTACCTGCGGTACGTTCTCCGCGAGAAGTTCGGTATCGGTGCTGATTTGAGCGATCCGACTGTCTACGTCGTCTACTATCCGGATTACATCCTCTATACCTCGGTCGAGTACCGGCGTCTCTGGACTACCGAGTCGCACAAGTTTCTGGTCGGAGTCGACGCGATCACCGGCAACGTCGGGGAGGTCGACGTGGAACTTCCCGACAGTCACGTCCGGGATGTGGATCGGGACGCTCGGATCGAACCACAGCTCACGGAAGCGGACGCGAGAGAGGAGTGGAACGAGTGGATCTTCGATTACATGTCGCGGAAGTATCGAGCGATGAAGCTCCGAGAGTACGTGATCGACGATATCGAACTCGTGTACACGCCGTACTGGATAATCGACAACGGTTCGATCGAGGAGAGTCTCGCGGTCAGCGATCTCACACGCCGGACGGCGAAAGTCGAGGAGATTCGGGTTATACGGGAGTTCTACACGGATCACCTCTCGAAGAACCAGCCGGCGGCGATCTCCGAGGTACGGTGAGTCCTCGGCCCGAACAACAGGCCACTCGCCAGCTAGCTTTTTGACCTGTATCGCCCTCGGAACCGCCGCGTACCGCTGTAGAGAATCAGATACATCCTTCCGATATCACACGCCTCGGGAGAGACGCAGGGAGACTGGCGAACCTATCCGAGCCGGAACACGTCGAAATCAAGGAGCAGGAGGGTCCCCGAGCGGGAACCGGGAGTAGTGTCGATCGAGGTCGAACAGGCCACGTCCGTGCTCCGAACTCCACATCCGGCGTTGGCACCATCCGGAAATAACGGAGGGTGTCCTCGGACACGAGGTTCCCTGTCGGGTGAGCGAACTCGGTGAGGACGTCGAGACCGATTACGCGCGTGATTCCATCGAGGCGAGTGCCCTGGTCGCGCCGGTGCAATATAGCACCTGCCAGCGCTATTCGTCGTGTCAGGAAGGCCGGTTCGGCCTCTGTCAGGACGCATACGAGAACTGGTCGAAGCCGCCAGAAAAGCCGCTTCACTTCCGCGGGACGCTCGAGACGAATCATTTCATCTACCCGTCGCAGTACTTTTATGAGGTTCCGGACGGGCTCGACCCGCCCACGAGAGCGTCGCGCTTTTCGCTCCCGACCGCCGCGGTAGGGTATGGAACACGTCGAGGGCGGGTGCCGTCTCGAGGTCGAGGGCTCCCACGAGGACGGTCGGGAGGAGGGGGTGTTCTTCAACCCCGTACAGGAACTCAACCGCGACGTCACCGTGGCGGCGCTGCGGGCCTACCCCGAGTGGTCGGGGCGGCCGGTCGACACCTACCTCGACGCGACCGCCGCCTCCGGCGTCCGGGGGGTCAGGGCCGCCGCGGAGGGCTTCGACGCCACGCTCTGTGACGTCGACCCCGACGCGGTCGACCTGGCCCGGCGGAACCTCGAGCGCAACGGCCTCGACGGGACGGTCGTCCGTCGGAAGGCCCAGGCGCTCATGCACGAGGCGGGCTTCGACGTCGTTGACCTCGACCCGTTCGGCACGCCGGTCCCGTTCGTCGACGCGGCGTTCGACAGCGCCCGGTCGCTGCTCTGTGTCACCGCGACCGACACCGCGCCGCTCTGTGGCGCCCACTTCCGCTCGGGGGTGCGGACCTACTCGGCGGTCCCGCGGAACACGGAGTTCCACGCCGAGATGGGGCTCCGAGTGTTACTCTCGGCGCTCGTCCGCACCGCCGCGCGGTACGACGTCGCCGCGGTGCCGGTGCTCTCGCACGTCTCGGCCCACTACGTCCGGACGTACCTCCACCTCGAGACGGGGGCACGGCGCGCCGACGACCGCGTGGACGAACTCGGCCACGTCGACTGGTGCGGGGACTGTCTCTACCGCGAGGCCGAGCGCGGCCTGATCGCCGATCCCCTCGGATCGTGCCCGGAGTGCGGCGGGGCGGTCAGGACCGCGGGACCGATCCACCTCGCGCTTCCGCACGACCGCGGGTTCGTCGCGGCCGTCCGCGAGCGGATGCCGGACGAGTTCGGCACCGCCGGGGAGGGCAGGGACCTCCTGGAGCGGATCGAGGCCGAACTCGACCGGCCGACCCACTACGACAAGCACCGCCTCTACAAGACCTGGGGCGAACCCGCGATCGGGATGGACGAGTTCCTCGGCGGGCTCCGGGACGCGGGGTTCGACGCCTCGCGGACCCACTACGGGGGGACGACCCTGAAGACCGACGCGACGCCCGGGGAGATGCGCCGTCTCTTCGCCTGAGAGCGCCGAACGTGGCCGTCCCGGCCAGACGTCCACGACACGTTTATCAACCGTCCGCCCGCCGTGACGTTCCGGCGTCGCTCGGCGTCGCCCCACCCGTCCGGGTCGGCGGCGACGTTCTGAGGTGGCGCCGCAGGTGACGACCGTCCCGCCACGGGCGGCGGCCGACAGCGAGTCGTCGAGCAGGAGTTCGAAGTCCCCCTCGACGACCGGCTCGCTCCGGGTCTCGACCTTCAGGGCCGTCCCGCACTCCGGACAGGGCAACGCGAGGGTGAACACGAGGTCCCCGCGTTCGCTCCCCGTCTCGAGGACGTCGACGTCCGACGGGTAGATGAACTCGGCGTCCAGGTCGTGGGCACGCTCGTCGCTCATCGTCTCACCGGATACACCGACCCGGTCGCTCGCTGCTTCGCCAGCGGGGCGGTCCCGGCCGGGACGGAAACGCGCCCGGGTCCGGGGCGTCTCGCCCCCCTCGGTCGGGGACCGGTAGTCCCGGTCTTACTCCTCGGTCGCGTCCGACTCGTCCAGTACGCCCGTGTGGTCCCCGCCCGCCGCGTCGTGGACGCCGATAGCGTCCCCCCCGGCGTCCGCGTCGTCGACCCTCGCCCCGGGTTCGGACGCGAACACGTCGCCGTTCTCGAGGAGGGGGCCGAGTACCTCCTGGAGGGGCGATCCGGGGAGGGTCTCCTCGTCGAGTTCGACGATCCGCTCGACGACTTCGCCCGTGTCGACGTTCTCGACCGCGATCCGGACCGTCTCCTCGGCGACGCGGCCACCGACCCTGCCCCCGACGGTCCGTCCGGCGAGACCCGTCGCGCCGCTCTCGCCGAGGACCCGCTGGGCGAGGACGCGACCGACGGGTCTGCTGAGCGCGGCCGTGAGCCGGTCGACGTCGACGGGATCCTCGGCCGGTTCCGCCGCCAGTATCGCCTCGAAGTCGATGGCCTCGAGTATCTCCTTCGCGACCTCGGTCGCGAACAGCAGGTCGAGGCTCCGCTCGATCTGTTCCAGTCGTTCGTCTCCGGTGGAGTCACTCATGGTCTGTGGTCCGTCCCGCGTTCGCCACCCGCGACCTCGCGGGAACGAACGTGGCTCCGGCGGATACCGCTACGGCCTGCAGTTGAAACCCGCTGACCGCGGCCCTCCGCTCATCGCCGTCCGGTTCAGCGCCCGCCGATGCCCTCGGCGGTGTCGGGCGGCTGGAACAGCGTCTCGTAGTTGTCGGGAGATTCGCCCGGACGTCGGCGAGTTCTCCGGGCGTCAGCGCCGCGGCGAACGTGTTCAGCACCGCCTTCGTGTGTCTCCGGGCGTCCCGCTCGTCGACGTTCCCGTCGTCGGCCTCCCGCTCCCGGACGGTCTCGACGAACGCCTCCGGCGTGGCCGCCTCGCTCTCCTCCGAGGCGGCGTCGGTCATCCAGCCGGCGAGCCCCTCGGGGAGCTGCGACGCGGCGTTCTCTGCCCCGTCCTCGGGGAGCACCTCCCCGAGCGCGGTGAGTGTCGCGTACGTGGCCGTACGAGCGCTCTCGACGCGATCGAGGTCCGCGTGACGCTGTATCGTCGGTGAGGAACTCGTTCTCCTCCATCGCGGTGATTTCGCCACGGACGGCGGTATAGCTGCCCCCGGCAAGCGCAACCGGCCCCGGGACCGGTCCCGTCCCCCGGAGTGGCGTCCTCGAGGGGACAGAGCCGTCGGCCGTCGCGGAGGTGCACGGCGAGGGACGCCCCGAGCGGCGCTCGTTACGATCCGGTCGGGTCGAACAGTTCGTCGTAGCCCTCCGGGAGCTGTGCCCGGACGCCGGCGAGCTCCCCACCGCTCACGGCGTCGGTGAGGATACTGGCGACGGCTTTCGCGTGGACCTCGGGGTCGTCGCCGTCGATGCGAGGGTCGTCCGCCTCCTCCTCGCCGACGCGCTCGACGAACTCCTCGGCGTCGAACGACCCGGCCTCGACGTCGCTCTCCCGGGTGAGATCGGCGCCGAACGACTCCGGGAGCTGCGCCGCGAGGTCCTCCGCCTCCGGCTCCGTGATCCGCGAACCGAGGACCCGGAGCGTCGCCTCCGTGGCCGCGCGGGCCTCGTCGGTCGACTCCAGGTCGGCCCGTTCGCGGACGTGGGTGATGATCTGTCTCTCGTTCATGCTCTGACGGGCGTCCACGACACCCGGCGGGGTGACGCGCGGCTCTCACGTCCGCCTCGTGCCTGCGCATGTAGGGGGTCCCGGTCGCCGGTCCGGGCGGCGAGCGCTCTCCGTCCCGAGATCCCCCGTCCTCGTCCACGACTCCCCGCCGAGACCTCCGACGGACGCGAGGACAGCCGCGAATCGGGGGCGGAAGCGCGGACCTCGCGACCGAAGCGAGCCGGGACGGTTCCCCGACCTCGGAGCCCGCTCCGCGGCACCCCTGCCCTCGCTTGCGTCACGCCCTTTCCTCCAGCCACGTGCCGCCCGAAGGTCGTCTCGGGCTGCGAGGTCCGGCAGGGCCCCCCGGCCGAACCGGTCGCGGCGCGTGCGACCCCGTCCCGTCCCGTCCCGTCCCGTCCTGGGGCCGCGGGGCTGAAATTGCGGGCCGGACAGTCATCCGGTTCGCCCCCGAACGACGGACCCAAGAACAAGTATGTCAGACGATTCGACCCAGAAACTCCTCATTCAGGGCGTACAGGAACTCTACTACACCGAGCAGCAGCTGGTCGACGCGCTCGAGGGCCTCGCCGATCAGTCCGAGTACGAGGGCGCCAGCCAGGCGTTCTCCGAGCACCGCGACGAGACCCGGGAGCACACGGACCGGCTGGAGCAGGTGCTCGAGAAGCTGGGCGAGGAACCCCAGACGAGAGAGGAGAAAGTCGTCGACGCGCTCATCCAGGAGCACGAGGAATTCGCGTCGGACAGCGACGGCGATGTGCTCGACCGGTACAGCATCGCGGCCGGGCAGAAGACCGAGCACTACGAGATCGCCATGTACGGGAACGTCACCTCGCTGGCCGGCAAGCTCGGCGAGGACGAGGCGGCCGACCTACTCGAGGAGACGCTCCGCGAGGAGGAGGACGCGCTCGATGAGCTCTCGCAGGTGGGCGAACAGTTCGACCGGCAGGAAGTCGAGAGCGACTGAGGTCGACCCCCGGTCCGCTATTTTTGCGCTCGCGCCGGTAGCCACCTCGCCCGAGAGCGGCGCGAACGTCGCCGCGTCCGCCCGTCTCGGCGTCAGCCGACCCCGCCGCGCGACGGGAGCAGCAGCCAGAACACGACGATGGCGCCCGTCAGCCCCGAGAGGAGGAGGAAGGCGGCGTCGAACAGCCCGGCGTCGCCGAAGACGCCGACGACGGTCGAGCCGGTCGAGCCGACGCCGAAGAACACGGTGCGAAGCAGCCCCCAGCCCGACCCCTGGACAGCCTCGGGGAGTTCCCGGACGACGTAGGCGCTCGTGAGCGGGCCGATAGCGATGCGGATACCCAGGACCGGGACGAGGAGCGTCAGCGCGGGGCCGGGGTCGACGAACGGCAGCGCGACCAGCGTGACCGTCGAGAGGACGACGAGCACGACGACCGTGGGTCGCTCGCCGTACCGGTCGGCGAGGGTGCCCGCGAGCGGCTGGACGACCGCGGCGAAGACGAACAGCAGCCCGAAGAGCGCCGCGGCGAACCCCTGGTCCAGCCCCTTCACCTCGACGAGGTACGTCGGGAGGAAGGAGAGGATCGACTGGTAGGTGAAGATGAACAGCACCATCCCCGCGCTTGCGAGCAGGACGGTCCGGTCCGAGAGCGCCGCCAGCGTCCGGCGGACCGTCTCGCCCGCCGAGAGGCCGTCGCCCGCGGTCGTCCGACCCGTCGCGGGGACGACCCGCCAGAGGCCGACGACCACGACCGCAAAGAGGGGCAGCAGCCCGAGGACGGCGACCCGCCAGCCGAACCGGCCGGCGAGTTCGGTGACGACGAACGGGAGTGCGGCGGCGCCGAGGCTGCCGGCCGCGAACGTCACCGTGTAGGCCGTGTTGACCGTCTCCGGGAAGGTCCGCGACAGGAGCATGTCCCGGGGCGTCCCGAACAGCCCCGCACCGACGCCGAAGGCTCCGCAGGCGACGAGGAAGACGGCGAAGACGGGCGCGAGGTAGAACAGCCCCAGGCAGGCCGTCCCGAGCGCGAGCCCGGCGATCAGGAGCCGTCGCTCGCCGACCCGGTCGGCGACGACCCCGCCCGGGAACTGCATCCCGGCGTAGGCGAACCAGAGGACCGTCAGCGCGAACCCCGCGGTCGCGTTCCCGACGGCGAACTCCGCCTTGATGTCCGGGAGAATCGCCGGGAGCGCCACCCGGAACCCCTGGACGAGCAGCCAGCCGACCGCGACGGCCAGCAGCGTCCACCCGTGGCCCCCGCGGAGCCGACCGATAGCGGTCCGGACGGCACTCATCGGCCGTCGGCCCCACGGGTGATCCGGGAGGGCGGGGCCCCCGGACGGTCGGGTCGCGCTCGGTCGCTCGTCGCTCCGGCGGGCGGGCCTCGGAAGGTCGCGGGTGCTGTGGGAATGGTCGTGTGCCCGGCGAGTCCGGCCTGGGATAATAATCCACCTACTCCGGCGCGGCGCGCGGTCCGTGCACACGGGGACAACGTCCGGAGCTACCACGAGGTCGTCAACGGTTCGATCGGGCGCCGCCCGGTCGCCCGGGACCCCGGCCCCGGGGTCGGGGTCGGTGTGGCACGCCCCGCGGTCGGTTCGACCACTGGGGCTACCGCTGCTCGACGCGCGCGGCGGAGGAGCACTTTTATCGGCACGGTACGTCCGATGGCGTGCTATGCTCGTAGTCCACGCGACCTTCCCGATCGACCCCGACCGGCGCGAGGAGGCGCTCGAACTGACCGGGACCGTCGCCGAGCGTTCCCGCGAGGAGGACGGCGTTCTCGACTACCGGGTCGCCATCGACGCGGACGACCGGAACCTGCTCCGGTTCTTCGAGCGGTACGAGGACGAGGCCGCCTTCGAGGCGCACCTGGAGACGGACCACGTCGCGGAACTCGCCGACGCGCTCCCGGACCTCCTCGCCGGCGAACCGGAGATCACCCGGTTCGACGTCTCGGAGGCGAGCGACGTCGAGATCTGAACCGCGACCGTCCGGCGACTACCGGGAGAGGAGCGGCGAGGCCTCCCCGGCCTCGCCCGGGGATTCGGGCTCGCACAGCGAGTAGACGCGCTGTCTGGCGTCGACGAAGGAGATGCGCGACTCGACGATGCCGTGCTCCTCGAGTCGCTTCAGTGCGTGCCGGACCGTCCGGGCCGGCAGGAGGGTTTCCGTCGCGAGTCCGGACTGCGTGAGTTTCCCCTCGTACTCGAGCGTCTTGGCGACGAGCTTGGCGCTCGGCGGGAGGTCGCGAAGCGCGCTCCCGGACGACTCGGACGACGGAGAGGGCTGGCCGGTCATCGGTACCGACGATGGTACCGCCGACCTCTTAACCGGTCATCGGACGTGCGTTCCCCGTGCACAGCCGATCGGCCGGAGCGGCCGGCCCGTGACTCACCCGGACGACAGGAGGCCGTCGACGAGCGTGCCGACGGATTCGAACTCGTCGTCGGTCACCTCGTGGCCGACCCCCTCGTAGATCCGCTCGGTCACGTCGCCGCCGAGGGTACGGGGGACCTCGGCGGTCCGGTGGACCCGCTCGACCGGCACGTGCTCGTCCGCGTCGCCACACCCGAGGAAGACGGGCGTCCCGTCGAGCGAGCCCTCGAACGCCGCGTCCTCGGACCGGGTCGGCGAGCCGAGGAGGCCACTGCCCAGGACGAACACCCCGCCGTAGCGCCGGGGGTGACGGGCCGCGAACTCCGCCGCGAGGCAGGCGCCCTGCGAGAACCCGCCCAGGACCACCCGCTCCGGTGGAACGGTCCCGGTGGCCCGCTCGACGACCGTCCCGACCCGGCGGAGCGCCGAGGAGAGGTGCGGCTCGTTGCGCTCGACGGGGCGAGAGCGGAGTGGGGGTACCACCGGATCCGGTCGGCCTCCGGCGCATAGAAGGCGACGCCGTGTCGGTAGAGCGGCTCCGCGAGGCGAACGATCCCGTCGACGGTGGCCCCTCGCCCGTGGAGCAGGACGACCATCACCTCGGTCGCCCCCGCCGGCGCGCCGGCGGTGATCAGGGGGCCGTCCGCGTGGGGGTCGGCGTCGCGCGGTTCCTCGTGGCGGTCGTCGTCGGTCACGTGTTCGAGCCCCCGGACCGCGGCGGGTCGATCGCCGGGGTAGGGAAAGGTGGTGAGCAGGGACCCGAGCGATCCGTCGCCGTTCCCGTAGTAGAGGTGGTACCCGAGGACGTCCTCGTGGTTGACCGTCCGCTTGACGGGGCGGAGCCCGAGGACGCCCGCGTAGAAGTCGAGGTTCGACCCTGCGTCGCCGCCGATACCCGTGACGTGGTGGATGCCGGGGGTGTCCTCGAGTATGGGTGGTGGTACGTCGCCGCCGGGCAGAGGCCGACCGGTCGGGCCCGGTTCCACCCGGTCGGGGGCGAGTGAGCAGTTCCTTTCCCGGACGACTCGTACGGACTGTTGTAGTCGTGTACCGGCGAGCACAGCCCCCGTTCGGGTGCTCGCCGGTAAATCGCTACAACAGTCCGTATCAGGGCTCGATGACGAGCTTCCCGAGGAAGCTGTCTTCCATGACGGCCCGCTGTGCCTCGGCGGCCTCCTCCAAGTCGTAGCTCCGGGCGATCCCGACCGAGAGCGCGTCCGTCGCCATGAGGTGTGCGGTCCCGTCCAGCAGTACCCGGAGGTCCGGCGTGTTGAACATGGACATGAACTGGTAGGAGACGTCCTTCGACCGGGCGGCGCCGTCGTTCGTGAACGCCGGGTCGGGGCTGTTCTCGCCGATGCCGACGACCCGCCCGCCCGTGACGGCCACGTCGGCGTCGAACTGCATGTAGTCGTCGAGCCGGTGGTCGAGCACGACGTCGACGCCCCCGTCGGAGGCCTCGAGGACGGCGTCGGCGAGGTCGTCGCGGCCGTAGTCGAGCACGGTCTCCGCGCCGAGGTCGGAGAGGGCGTCGTGGTACTCCGGCGCGGCGGTGGTGACGACCCGCGCGTTGACGGCGGCCCCGACCTGTATCGCGGCGTGACCGACGCCGCCCGACCCGCCGTGAATCAGGCAGAACTCGGCGGGATCGAGGTCGGCGTGGTCGATCAGCGCGCGCCAGGCGGTTCCGGCGACGACGCCCGCCGCCCCCGCCTCGACGAGGTCGACCCCGTCCGGAAGCACGACGACGCGGTCCTCGGGGACGGTCACGTACTCGGCGTAACCGCCCTGGTACGTGCCGTTGCCGATGCCGGTCCCGTAGACGGGGTCGCCGGGTTCGAACCCCTCGACGTACTCCCCGACCTCGCTCACGACCCCCGCGACGTCGACCCCGGGCGTGAACGGGAACTCGTCGACCCCGTAGGACCCGTCCCGGAAGTAGGTGTCGACGGGGTTGACGCCCGCCGCGGCCACCTCGACGAGCACCTCGTGCCCGCCGGGGTCCGGTCGCTCGATCTCGCTCACCTGCAGCACGTCCGCTCCGCCGTGTTCCTCGAGTGTGACGGCTCGCATGGCGTTCGCGAGGACATCGCGAGGGGTGATAAGGGTGGGCGTGACGCCGTCGGTCACGGCCGGGTGCGCTCGCGGACGCGACCGTCGTGGATCGCCCGGTCCCGGGGACGAACGGCCTGCGATCGCCGGCAGCGCGGTTATCCGGACAGGGACCCACGTCCTCGGTGCTATGCGAACGATACCGAACGCGGAGCGCGACCCGACGAAGACGGTCGTCGAGTCGGAATCGAGCGGGACGAACCGAATCACGGGGCGGCCGACGGGGGCCTCGCGATGACGCTCGGCTCGATCGGGTTCCTCGCACCGATGCTGTTCTCGGGGGACTTCCTGTACGCCGCGGTCGTGCTGTTCGTCATCGCCGTCGTCGCGGGCCTGTTCGGGATGCGCGGTATCGCCGGTGTCACGATGGAGGTCGCGAAGATACTCGTCGTGATATTCCTCGTGCTCGCGGTAATCGCACTCATCCTGTAACCGGCGACGGCCCACCGATCCACCCATACGGTGACCGACGTCGGCCCACCGGCCGAGACGGGCCGACGCGGGCCGACACCGGCCGACGTACTGGCGGACGAGAACGCTCCCCCGGGATCCGGAGTCATCCCGTGAGCGGCCGCTATACCGTCGGACCGAACGGTTGATACGACCGCAGGGGGTCCCCGGCGAGGTGTAGCGAAGCGAGGTGTAGCGAAGTATCTGTTCCGACGGTATCTCGGAACGGAGGACCGGGAGAGGAGTGTCGGTCCGGCGTCCGTGTCACTCGGCGGTGGTGTCGTTCGAACGCCGGCGACGGCGGAGGTACGTCGCGACCAGGAGGGCCACGAGTCCCACCGCTCGCCGCGAGCCGAGGAGCCGTCGGGGGAGGCTACGGCCCGTCTCGGTCGACTCCGCCGTGTCGTCGCTGGACGACTCGGAGCCGTCCCCCGCGTCAGGGGGGTCTACCTCGACCGGCTCGTCCTCGGTGGACTGGCCGGCAGACCCGGTGACGCCCTCCGCGAGTGCCTCCCGGACGGCCTCCCTCACCGGCCGCTTGATCGCCCCCTCGAGGGCGGTCCGCACTCGACCGTTCGTCGGTTCCTGTCGTGTCGTCGTCGAGTCGCTCATACGGCGGATGACGCGAGGCGAGCCACGGATAGAAGGGCTCTGCCTGCCTTCGCAAGCGGGGGCGGAAGCCGGGTGCGTTCGCCGGCCGATACGGTCGGTTGTAACGATTTACCGGCGGAGGATCCGGGCGGAACCGGAGCCCACCGGTAACGGACTACAGCCGACCCTGCGAGGACCTCCCGTACCGGCTACCACTCTTCCACGCACTCCGGCATTGCCCCGACGAGGAGCGTGTCCTCGATGAGCGATCCGGTGGCTCGCCTGAGCCGCTCGGAGAGCGCCTGGTGGGAGATGTCGAGCTCGTCGGCCAGCTCCCCGAGCGTCGCCTCCCGCGGTACCTCGTAGTAGCCGCGCCGTCGCGCCAGCACGAGCGCCCGGTACTGGCTCTCGGTGAGACCGAATCGTCCGGCCGGTTCCCCGTCGATCTCCCGGATCGAGTCGATCTCGAAGGTGAGACCGTGTCCCCTACAGAACTCGTGTGTCGCCGAGAACTCCTCGCGCTGGGGGTAGAGCACCCGGAGCTTCCAGTATCCGTCGTGGCCGTACGCGTCGAGAACGGTCGCCCCGGCGTTCGTCAGCATCTGTAGGAGGAGGTCGACGTGGTCGATCCAGTCCATTCGGTAGAGGAGTTCGTTCTCAAGGTCGGAGAGGCAGGTGACGTTTTCCACGGAGGGGTCCTCCTCGAACGCCGCCTCGACCTCGTCGCGGTCGGCGTAGCGCACCCAGAGCAGCGGCATCACCGCCCGGTCGGCGCTCCTGACGATCCGCTCGCACTCGACCTCCAGTTCCGGGAGGGTCCGGAGGGAGTAGTTCAGAGCGAACTCCTCCGCTGGTACTGTTCCCCTGACGATAGTGGCCATGTCCACCACTCGTGTACCGGGTATAAGAGTGTGTCTAGTTGTTCCCCTGACAATAGTGAACATATCCCCCTCGTGCATCGGCGTATACGAGTGTGGCCGGTTCGGTCCCTGGCTGACATCGCTCCGACGACGGAGGGCACACAGCGAGCATCACAGCCGGCCGGACGCCCGCCGCTTCTCGTCGGACCGTGGGGGCCCGACTCCCGCGGGGTACAGCCGTCCGCGACAGCTGCTACCAGTCGACGGTGCCGTCGTTCCGACCGACTGCCGTCGTTCCCGCCGGTCGATGTCGGTTCGCGGTCGGTGTAGCCCTCGCGGTCACGTAGCTGCCGACGGGTCGCGTCACCGCTCGCTCGACCGTCGAACTCGACCTCCCGGACGCGGGACCTCGGAACCCAGAACCGTTCACCTGCGCCACCGGTGCAGGCGGAGCGCGACCTCGGCGGCCACGCCGAGCCCGTTCCACCGGTAGGCGAGGCCGGCGACTCCGAGTAACAGCACCGCCGTCCGACGGTCGCCGCCCGACCACGACAGGGCGGCCTCGACTAGCAGCGACAGCGCGCTGGCTCGTCTCGCTATCCCCGACCCGAACAGGGCGTTTAGTGTCATACGCACACCACGCTCGCCGGACTGATGAGCGCCCTGCCGGCGCACGCAGGTACCGGGTGGTCGCGGTGACGGCCCGGATTCGGATGGTGGGCGGAACGACGCACGCAGCGTCGGGGAACGGTTGCCCCGTGTCTCGACCGGACGAGGACGGGGCTCCGCGGGCCCGGCCGTGGTCGGTGTCCGCCGTGGACAAGTGTCTTCAGCACGGGGGTAGACGGGGGGGCATGGGAGACGCGAGCCTGTGGAACCCGATACCGCGCCGGGTGGCCGCCGCCTGGCGCACGATCCAGTCGGTCCTGGATCCCGCGGCCCCGGACGCGGCGGCCCGCACGACGCTGACGTTCCGGGCTGTCGCCGACGCGGTGGTTCCGAGGACGCCCGACCTGGGCGACGAACTGGGTCGGGAGCACGTCCCCGGGGGTCGGGCGGTCGGACTCGGCGACTTCCTCGCGGTCTACGTGAACGACCTGTTCCAGTTCGGGCTCCCCGGGCTCGGGAACCGAGCCGAGAGCGCGTGGCCGAACTGCTCGACCCCACGGCCCCCGACCCGACCGGGAGCGCCGACGCGGCCGGGCCGTTCGCGACGCTCTCCCAAGAGGACCGGCTCCGGGCGCTCGGCCGCCTCGACGAGCTCCGGGTGGAGCTACGGGCGACCGACGGTGAACCGTTCGAGTTCGACGCGGGGCTGGTCGGCCAGCTCGTCGTCGGGTTCGCCGAGATGATCTACTACAGCGAGTGGGAGGGCTACGACGGGTTCGGCCGGCCGCCGAGCGAGCGCGAGCACCCGAACGCTCCCGCGGCGGTCCGGGGCTGGCGACAGACGGGCTACCCGGGGGTCGCGCCGGGGTACGCCGCGCTCCGCGGGTATCTCGGGACCGACGAGGGACCGCTCGGCGGCGGCGAGGCCCGGACGGCGCTCGACGGGGACGGCCGCTCGCCCGTCCGGGTCTTCAGCGAATCCGGCTCCTTTCGGGAGAACGACTACGACACGAGCGACTACGAGGAGCCGTTCCCCGAGGGGGAGCTCCCCCCCGAGGAGGTCCAGGTCCAGGTGGAGGTGGTCTGAATGGTCGCCGACGCCTACGACGCGGTGGTGGTCGGGGCGGGCGGTGACGGGCCGGTGGCGGCGTGGAAGCTCGCGGAGGCGGGGCTGTCGGTGCTGGTCCTAGAGGCCGGACCGTTCCACGGCAACGAGCAGTGGCCCAACCCCCACGAGGACCCCGGCGGCGAGGCCTCGTCGAGCGTCGAGGACCTCAGCGGGGAGCTGCTGGACGAGCAGTTCACGACCCGCGAGTTCGAGATGATCAACAAGCTCGTGTTCGGCCCGGCGGACCACGAGCGGGGGTTCTGGTTCCGGAAGTTCCCGGGGGACGGGGCCATCCTCCAGTGTTCGGGCGTCGGCGGGACCACCCTCCACTACACGGGCTGTCACCCGCGGGCGTACCCGGCCGCCATCGACGAGCAGGGCCACTGGCCCATCGACTACGCGGACCTGCTGCCATACTACCGGGCGATAGAGGGGATGTGCGAGGTGACGCCGGCACCGGTCACGGCCAAGGAGGAGCTGTTCTTCCGCGGGGCCGAGGCCGCGGGGTGGGAACTGATCGAGGACCTGAACGTCACGGGGCCGGGCTATCGACCCCAGCCGAACGCGATCAGACAGCCCGACGAGCGGCTCCACGTCGACGCGGGCTACGACGGTGACTTCACCTACCCCGACGTCGAGGGCGACACCCTCGCCCTGGGGCACATCGCCGGCAACCCCCACCCCCGGGGGGCGCCGTACGAGGCGAAGGCGAAGCGCGCCAGCAACGTCAGCTTCGTCCCGCCGGCGCTCCGCACGGGTAACGTGACGATCCGGCCGAACGCGTTCGTTACCGACGTCCTCACGGGGACGCCGCTCGGCGACGAGCCGACCGCCACCGGGGTGCGGTTCCGGGACACCTGGTCGGGCCAGCGCGAGCGGGTCGACGCGGAGGTGGTCGTCCTCGCCGCGGGGGCGGTCGAGACGCCGCGGCTCTGGCTGAACACCGACCTCCCGCGGAGCGAGTGGGTCGGCAGGGGCATGACCATCCACTTCGGCGACAACGTGATGGGGCTGTTCGACGCGGACGACCTGGAGGGGGCCATCGGCAAACGGACGGTCGACCAGCACGAGGGCCAGGACATCGCGGCGCGCTTCGACTACCCCGGGCTCGGGATGCTCCAGACGGTCGGGACCACGCCGGGGATCGGCGCCATCCTCGGGTTCGGCAGCAGCGCCTCGGGGTTCGCCTTCCAGAACGATCCCGGGGACGCCACGTGGGACACGGTAGGACGGCTCGCCGGGGCGGAGCTCAAGCGCACCCTGTCGGGCTACCGCCGGATGCTCCAGATCCTCGTCGTGAGCGACGACCGCCCACACAGGCGCAACGGCATCTCCGTGGTGGGCGGGGTCGAGGACGAGCACGGGCCCGTCCCGCTGGTGAACTACGAGCCGAGCGAGGGCGACCGCAAGCGCCGGGACCGGCTCGCGGAGACCGCCGCGGAGATACTCCGCGAGGCCGGCGCCTCCCACGTCCACCGGTCGGACTCGCCGCCGACGGCGCTCCACATCCACAGCACGATGGCGATGGGCAGAGTCGTCGACGAGGCCTGCGAGGCCTACGACGTCGACCGGCTGTTCGTCGCCGACCACTCCGCCCTCTCGAACGGGGTCGGTGGCGCGAACCCGACGAACACGGGGCAGGCGCTGGCGGCTCGCACCGGCGAGCGGATCGTCGAGCGCTACTTCGAGGCGTAGGAGCGGCCCCGAGGCGGCCGTGTCGGGTGTCTCGATCGCCCCCGATCCGGGGGGTGTAGCGGACGACCGATCCTCCGGACGGCCGGCCCTCACGGACGGTATCAGTCCCCGGATAGCTCCGTCGCCCGCCCGAACCCGAGCAGGAGGAGGACCGCGCCCGCGAGCCCGGTGGCGAGGAAGTCGAGCGTCCAGTGCCAGGGGTACGGCTCCGGCGGGTCGCGGACGCTCCCGGGGAGCGCCGCCAGCGCCGGGATGTACCAGAACAGGTAGGCGACGAGGTAGAACCCGCCGATGATCAGCCACAGCCAGTCGGTCCGCCGGAGCCACCCGCGGAGGCCACCGCCGGTCGGGGGCTCGACCGGCGTGTCGGCCGCCGTGCTCATCGCGCCACCACCTCCCCGGGGTCGACGCCCCGGGCCCGCCGTCCCGTCGCCATCCCGAACCACACCCACAGCGGGTACGCGGCGAAGAGCACGACCGCCAGCACGTCGACGCCGGCGGTCCGCCTGAGCCGCGTGTTGAGTCCGGAGTTGAGCATGAACGTCGACCCCCGGGTCCACCGGCGGCCGTCCCACCACGGGAGCACGTCGAGGTAGAGCAGCCCGCTCACCGCGTAGAACAGCCCGAGTAGGGCGACCGCGATGCGACGGCGGCGGCTCCCCTCCGGCACGAACCGGCCGACGAGGAGTCCTGAGGCGAACAGCAGCGGTGGGTCGAGCAGGAAGCTCATGGCGTCCTCTGGGACGTTCGGGCCGAGCCACAGTAGCCTACCCCCGCCTCCTCCCGCCCTCTGCTCTCCCCCTCGATCGTCCTCGAACGCCACGCGCACCGACGGCGAGGACGACCCCCTCGTCGTCGCCGATACAGCGGTGGCCGTGACCCACGCCGGGGCCGGCCACCCAGAACGTCCCGGGCCCGACCTCGACGATCTCGGTCTCGCCCGAGCGGCCGAGCTTCAGCGAGAACTCCCCTTCGAGCACGAGGAACAGCTCCTCCTGTTCGGCGTGGGCGTGGTACTCGACCTCCTCGCCGGGCGCGAACCGCCAGAGCTTGACCCGGAGCTCCTCGGCGTCGAGCGCCTCGTCGACGTCCCCCGCCCGGACGTCGACGTCCGGCCGCTCCTCGGGCTCGATGTATCGCTCGGTCTTCCGTTCGTCCTCCTCGACGTACTCGCGGTAGAGCTCGGACATTCGCGCCGCCGAGAGGTCCGACTCGTGAACGATCCCGTAGTCCATGACCCACGTTAGGACGTGACACGATAAAAGTCCGCGGCGAGTGCCGGGAGATCGTATCAGCCCGCGTCGAACGTCCGCTTGAACGTGTAGCAGTACCGCTCCATGTCCAGACGGTCCTCGTAGAAGCGGTGGGCGTCCTCCCGCCAGAGCCCGGACTCGAGCGTGAGGCTCTCGCAGTCCCGCTCGCGGGCCCAGTCGGCGAGGAAGTCCATCAGACGGCCCCCGTGACCCGCCGAGCGGCGGTCCGACCGGGTGACGAGGTCGTAGACGAACAGGTGGCGACCGTTGTAGAAGTTCGTCCGGACGGCGACGCCCGCGACGGCGACGAGTTCGTCGCCCCCGCCCTCGCTCCCGCCGTCCCCCTCGAACAGTCCGAACAGCCGGTAGCCCTCCTCGCGCATCTCCCGCAGGTAGTCGAGGTACGCCCCCTCGGTCAGGCCCTCCCGGAGCTCGCGGAGCACCGGGAACGCCTCGCGCCACCCGGCCTCGGAGGTGAGCTCCCTGATCTCGGTGTCGCCCATGCCGGCCACTGAGGGGGGCTCGGGGAAAGCGTTGTCCCGCGGGCGGCGTGTCTCGGGCGGTTGATCCCTCGAGTAGCAGTCCCCTCGGATGGCGGGTCCTCGGAGCGCCGGTCCCCTCGGACGGCGGGTCCGGCGGGGGACGGCTCGGACGGCTGGTTCGGCGGACCGTCGACCTACCCCTCCACGCCGTGCTTCTCCTTCTCCTCCTCGCGGAGTTCGACCCGGCGGATCTTCCCGCTGGAGGTCTTCGGGAGCTCCGTGACGAACTCGATCCGTCGGGGGTACTTGTAGGGGGCCGTCGACTCCTTGACGAAGTCCTGTATCCCGACGGCGAGGTCGTCGTTCCCCCCGTACCCCTCCGCGAGGACGACGTAGGCCTTCACGACGTTGCCCCGCTCCTCGTGTGGGCTCTCGACCACCGCCGCCTCGGCGACGGCGTCGTGCTCGACCAGCGCGTCCTCGACCTCGAACGGGCCGATGCGGTAGCCCGCGGAGATGATGATGTCGTCGGCCCGCCCCTCGAAGAAGAAGTAGCCGTCCTCGTCGCGGGTGGCGAGGTCACCGGTGCGGTAGTAGTCGCCGCTGAACGTCCGCTCGTCGAGGTCGGGCATCTCGTAGTAGCCGTCGAAGATGCCGGGGCAGTCCACGGGGACGGCGATCTCGCCGATCTCGCCGGTGTCGATCTCGACCTCCTCCTCGGTGTCGACGATCGTCGTCCCCATCCCGGGCGTCGGCTTGCCCATGCTCCCGGGCTTGACCTCGATGCCGGGGTAGTTCGTCACGAGCGCGACCGTCTCGGTCTGGCCGTAGCCGTCCCGCGGGGTGAGGCCGAACGCCTCCTCGATGGCGGCGATGGGTTCGCGGTTGAGCGGCTCGCCGGCCGAGAGCACCTCCGTCAGGTCGACGTCGTAGCTCCCGAGGTCGTCGACCTGGCTGAACATCCGGTACTGGGTCGGGACCGCACAGAGCCTCGTCACCCCCTCCTCCGCCATGAGTTCGAGGAACGTCTCGGGGTCGAACTCGCCGTCGTAGACGAACTGCGGCGCGCCCGTGGTGATGCCCACGCCGACGGGGCTCCAGAACCACTTCGCCCAGCCGGTGCCCGTGGTCGCCCACATCAGCTCGTCGGAGAAGTCGGTCTCGCCCGTGTAGCCCCACCAGTACGGGCCGTTGATGCGCTCGAAGCAGTACATCCAGCGGTGGCGGTGCATCACGGGCTTTGGCCGGCCGGTCGTCCCGCTGGTGTAGTTGATCGTCATCGGGTCCTCGGCGGCGAGGTCGGGGCCCTCGTGTTCGTCCGACTGTCCATCGAGCAGGTCGGCGAACGAGTGCCAGCCGTCCTTCCCGCCGTCGAGGACGATCAGCGTCTCGAGCGGCGTGTCCTCGACGACGGGCTCGACCATGTCCGTCAGCGACGAGTGGCAGACGACGGTCGAGGCCTCGCAGTCGTTCGCGCGGAACTCGATGTCCTTCGCGCGGAGCATCGACGAGCAGGAGACGACCAGCGCCCCCCGCTTCAGGACGCCGAGCTGTATGGCGAACGCGTCCGGGTGCCGCGGGAACAGGTGCATCACGCGGTCGCCCCGGCCGACGCCGAGGTCCGCGAGCGCGTTCGCGAACCGGTTCATGCCCGCCCGCAGGTCGTCGAACGTCCGCTCCGCCCGCTCACCCTCCTCGTCGCGGAAGGTGAGTGCCACCCGGTCGCCGAACGCCTCGGCGTGTGACTCGACGACCGACGGCAGGTCGTAGTCCTCGGGGATGTCCCACTCGAACGCCTCCAGCTCGCGCTCGTAACCGATGGCCATGAACGACACGTCACCGAGAGGCACCGAGAGGGGACTAATATCCTTCCTCGTCGCGGCCGGCGCAGCCGGCCTCGAACGGTCGCGGCGGCTCCGCCGTGGTTCGAGAGCGCTTCGCGGCTCTCGTCGTCACGAAACGGCTCCGCCCTTTCGAACGACCGCGCGGGGTCCCTTCCCGTCCCACTCGACGCGCTGACTCGGAGGCCGCCGCTCCCCACCCGGCGGTCCGGAGAGCAAACTATACCACCCCCCGAACACCCTATGACAGATATCTACACCCATGACGAAGACACGTGCTGCGGTCCAGACGGCCGACCGGACGATCGAGTTGCAGGAGTTCGAGGTGCCCGAGTCGGTCGGGGAACGCGAGGCCCTCCTGGCGGTCGAGGCCTCCGGGATGTGCGGGAGCGACTGGGAGCAGTACCAGGGGGAGTTCGCGGAGATGGACCTCGTCGAGTACCCCTGCATCCCGGGACACGAACCGATCGGCCGGATCGAGATGATCGGCGCGGGGGCGAGCGAGGCGTGGGGGGTCTCCGAGGGGGATCGCGTCGCCGTCGAGCCGTTCGCCCCCTGCGGGGTCTGTCCCCGCTGTGTCGAGGGGGAGTACACGCTCTGTGACAACCGGTTCATGTACGCGTTCACCCCGACGACGGTCGGGAGCGGCCTCTGGGGCGGCTACTCGGGGTACATGCACCTCCGGCCGAACACCGTCGTCCACCGGCTCCCCGAGGGGCTCCCGCGGGACGAGGCGGTGCTGTTCAACCCGCTCGGCGCGGGGTTCGAGTGGGTCTACCGCGTGGGCGGGGTCGATCCCGGCGACTCGGTGCTGGTCCTGGGTCCGGGTCAGCGCGGGCTCGCGAGCACCGTCGCCTGCGACGTCGTCGGCGCCGAGGAGGTCATCGTCACCGGTCTCGAGCGGGACGCCGCGAAGCTGGAGCTCGCGCGCGAGTTCGGCGCGACCCACACCGTGAACGTCGAGGCCGCGGACGTCGTCGAGCGCGTCGAGGAGGTTACCGGCGGCCGCGGGGTCGACGTGGCCATCGACGTCACGCCCATCGCCACGGAGCCGGTTATCGACGCCATCGACGCGGTCCGGCCCGGGGGGACGGTCGTCCTCGCGGGGCTCAAGGGCATGAAGGAGGTCCCGGGGTTCGTCTCCGACAGGCTCGTCCTGGACGACATCGACCTCCGGGGCGTCCTCGGCGTGAGGTCCTGGGCGTACGACCGGGCCATCCGTGTCATCGAGTCGGGGGAGTACCCGCTCGAACGGATGCACTCGCACACGTTCGCGGTCGAGGAGGTCGAGCGGGCGATGCGGATACTCGGGGGCGAGGTCGACGAGGAGGCGACGCACATCACCGTCGTCCCGGAGTGAGCGGGGCGGTTCCGCCAGGGTCCAGTCGCCGAACACCGCCAGCCGGACGGGGGTCGATAGGTGGGGTCCTGCGGCGGCTCCCGGCGCGCGGCGGGGCGGCGACGGCGGGCGCGTCGACAGGTCGGAAGCTGACCCCGGTCGACGTCAGCCCGGCGAGTCCACATCCGGGGCTCTCGAACCGGCCCGGTGGGAGGACGTTCCGACGATTTAAGCACCTCCTCGCTGAGGCGTACTGCAGTGAACTCACCGGGCGTGCGTCAGCAGGCGGTGACCGCCGTAGCCGGGGCGGCGCAGGTCGGAACGGGTATCCTCATGGGGACGGTGATGGCCGTCTACGTCGGTCGGGAGGGGTCGCCGCTCGCGGTCGGGCTGGTGACCACCTCGTACTTTCTGGGTCTGGTCGTCTTCGCCCCCGTCTGGGGTGCGGTCGCCGACATCACCGGACGCCGGCGGGCGGTCCTCGTCGGCGTGAGCGCCCTCGCCACGCTCAGTACCCTCCCGCTCGCCGTCGTCGACGGCGTCTGGGGCCCGATCGCCGTGCGGACCGCGTTCTCGATGTTCGCCGCGGGGTTCCTCCCCGTGATACTCACGATCGTGAGCGAGCGCGGCGGAGCGAGCGGACGCGGGCGCTCGATCGGCTCGTTCAACAGCGCCCGCTCGGTCGGCTTCACGGGAGCGCGCCTCTTCTCGGGGGTCCTGCTCGGGCTGCTCGCGCCGGTGAGCGTCTACCTCGTCGTCGCGGGCGTGAGCCTCACGGCGACGGTCGCCGCCGCGCTCATCGACGACCCGACCCCCGATCCGGACGGGGAGCCGACGCTCGCCGAGCTCGCGACCGAGATCCGCGGGCGGCTCCTCCCCGCGGTCGGCGAGCGCGAGCACCTCACGACGAACGGCCTCCAGTGGCTCTACGTCGCGCTTGCGCTGCGGAGCCTGAGCTGGCTCGGGATGGCGAGCCTGCTCCCGATCTTCCTGATCGCCGAGGTCGGTGCCTCCGAGTTCGCGATGGGCGTCCTCCTCGCGCTCTCGCCGGTCGTCGAGGTCGGCGGCATGTACGCCTTCGGCCGGGTCGCGGACGCAATCGGCCGGAAACCGCTCGTCGCCGCCGGGATCGCGGGCCACGTGCTCGTCGGGGTCTTCATGGCCACCTCGACGCTCCCGGCGTCCCCCCTCGTCGGCCAGGTCACCGCCGGGACGGCCATGGTCGTCAAGGGAGTGGGGTTCTCCGCGATGGTCGCGGGCACCGTCGCGTTCATCGGCGACGTCGCCCCCGTCGACCGCGAATCGGAACTCATGGGGCTCCGCTCGACGGCCAAGGGCGTCGGCGGCGTGCTCGGACCGATCGTGATCGGAACGATCGCCACGGTCACCACTTACGAGGTCGCGTTCCTCGTCTCCTCGCTCATCGCCATCGCGGGAGCGGTGATCGCCTGGCGGCTGCTCGTCGAGAGTCACCCCGACGCGCCCCTCGACCGGACGATACCCGTCGGCGACGACTGATACGCCGCGGGCCAGGCGGTCCGGAACCACCTCCCGCGAGCGGTCCACACCCGTTCCCTGCGAACGGTTCGCGTCCGCGGTCCCACGAGTCGTCGGTCGCCGTCCGAGGTGGCGGGGCGGATCGGTACCGGCAGCGGTGCCCGTAGCGAGGGCGTCGGGCCGTTCCACCGTCGCTCGTCCCGAGGGGGATTTATCGGCCGCCGAGGCCTATCGCCACCCATGAGCGACGAGGCCATCTCCCCCGAGGAACTCCAGCGCCGGCTCGATTCCGGCGAACCGGTGACGATACTCGACACCCGGAACCGCGACGAGGTGGAGGCGTGGGCCATCGACGGGCCGTCGGCCGAGCGACACCACGTCCCGTACGCGAAGTTCCTCTCCGCGAAGGCCACGGGGGGCGCGGCCGACCTCCTGCCCGACGGCGTCGTCGAACCCGTCATCGCGGTCTGTCCGCGCGGCGAGGCGAGCGACGAGGTGGCCGAACTCCTCCGCTCCGAGGGCGTCGACGCGGTGAACCTCGCCGGCGGGATGGAGGGGTGGGCCCGAGTCTACACCGCCCGCGAACTCCCGGCCGAGGCAACCGGCGGGGCCCCGGTCCTCCAGTACCGCCGGCCGTCCTCGGGCTGTCTCGCGTACCTGATCGTCGCCGGGACGCCGGGCGACGACCGACGGGAGGCGGCGGTCGTCGACCCGCTCCGGGCGTTCGCGGACCGCTACGCCGAGGACGCACGCGAGCGTGACGCGGAACTCGTCTACGCCGTCGACACGCACGTTCACGCGGACCACGTCTCCGGGGTCCGGGCCGTCGCGGAACTCTCGGGCGCGAGGCCGGTCATGTCAGCGAGGGCGGTAGAGCGCGGCGTCACCTTCGACGTCGGGACGGTCGTCGACGGGGACGCTCTGGGGGTGGGCGACGCGGGGATCGAGGTACACGGGACGCCCGGTCACACGACCGGCACGGTTAGCCTCCGCGTCGACGACGCGCTCCTCACCGGCGACACGCTGTTCGCGCCGGGCGTTCCCCGGCCGGACCTCCAGGAGGGCGACGAGGGGGCGGCCGAGTACGCCCGCGAACTCCACCGGACCCTCACCGAGCGGTTCGGGCGGTTCGGGGACGACGTGCTGATCGCACCGGGACACGTCACGCCCGGGGGGTCCCCCGCCGCGGACGGCACCTACACCGCCAGGCTCGGCGACCTCCGGCGGTCGCTCTCCGTCTTCTCGCTCGACCGCGAGGCGTTCGTCGAGCGGGTGCTCGCTGACATGCCGCCCCGACCGGCGAACTTCGAGACCATCATCGAGACCAACCTCGGCCGCGAAACCCTCTCCGACGAGGACGCCTTCGAGGCCGAACTCGGGCCGAACAACTGCGCGGCGGCCGCGGACTGAGCCGTGGCGGAGGACGGGTCGCTCGACCCCGGTGCCGCGCGCGAGCACCTCCTGACCGACCGCCGGGCGGTGGTCGAGGAGACGGTAGAGCGTGCCGGGCGCGTCGCGTCGTCGTGGTCCGGCGAGGGAGCGACGGATCGAGAGCTGGTGGTCGAACCGTTCCGCGCGGTCCTCTCGGAGACCGGCCTGCTCGCGGCGTACCCGTCGGTGCTCGCGGAGTGCGTCGCGGCGGCCGGCGGGGAACTCCGGGCCGAGCCGGTCGCCGCACCGCCCTACGTGACAGTCACGAGCGTCGGTCCCGTCCTTCGGGCGACGCTCGACGGGGGACGGCTCGTCGTCACGCTCGCGGTCTTCGACGTGTGGCGGGACGCCGGGGACGGGCGTCCCCGCTACGTCCGCGGTGCGACGACCCCGGAGGGGGCCGTCCGCGCCGAGGTTCGGTGATCGTCGGAACGCGACGACCGCCGGCGATCAGATCTCGCCGAGCTTGTCCCGCGTGTAGACGTCGACCTCGTGGACCATCGACGGCGAGCGCTCGGCGGCGAAGGCGACGGTCTCGGCGACCTCCGCGGGCTCGACCGCCTCGCCGGGACCGTACCGCTCGGCCATCGACTGCCCGTCGACGTCGAACTCCGTGCGGACGGCCGCCGGGTTCACGACCGTGACGCCGACGTCCGCCTCCCCGACCTGCGAGGAGACGGACTTGGCGAACCCCCGCATCCACCACTTCGAGGCGGCGTACACCGGGTCGTACGCGCGGGGCTGCTGGCCGGCGTAGCTGGCGACGTAGATCAGGTGCCCCTCCGCCTCGCGGACGTACGGGAGTGCCGCCCGCGTCAGGTAGAACGTGCCGTCCTCGTTCACCGACTTGACCCGGCGGTAGTCCTCGGTCGAGAGGTCGGCGAGATCGTAGTGGCGGTCGCCGACGCCGACGCCGGCGTTGTGAACCGCGACGTCGAGCCCGCCGAACTGCGCGACCGTCGCGTCCACGAAGTCGGCGACGGCGTCCTCGTCCGTGACGTCGGTCGGCATCACGAGCGTTTCGGCGTCGTGTGCGGACTCGATTCCCTCGGCGACGCGCTCCAGGCGCTCCTCCCTGCGGGCGGCGAGCGCCACGTTCGCGCCCTCGCGGGCGAGCACGCGAGCCGTCTCCCGTCCGATGCCCGCACTCGCACCCGTCATGACTGCTGTCCGTCCCGACAGCGGTCCCTCGGTCATGGGCGGGGCGTCGTCTCCCCGGCCTATCGTCCTTTCCACTGACCGCCGGCGATCGCGACGGCCGGGCCGACGGCGGCCGGCCGTGCCTCACCGCCCGCCGGCGAGCGTCAGCGTCGGGTAGTCCGCGACGACGCCGTGGACTCCCGCCTCGCGCAGGCGCTTCACGTCGTGCCAGGTCCGGGCGGTCCAGGCGTTCACCTCGCAGCCGGTCCCGACCGCCCGGTCGACGATCCCGGGCTCGTCGAACACGGCCTCCTTCGCCGGGTGGAACGCGGTCGGGCCGTGTTCGCGGACCACGTCGAACCCCGCCTCGACGCTCCCGGGACCGCAGAGCGACGCGGTCCGGCGGGTCGACCGGTCGGCGGTCTCGGCGACCGCCGCCTCGCAGAACGAGGAGACGAGCACGCGGTCGAGCCGCCCGACGACCTCGAGGACGCGGGCGACGAACGGGGCCCAGAGCTCGCGCTGTGCCTCGAGCTCGGACCCGTGGAGCTTCTCGCCCGGTCGGACGTCGAACGACCCCGGGTTCTTGAGTTCGACATTCAGCCGGACGCCGGTCGGGACCGCCTCGACGGCTTCCGCCAGCGTCGGCACCGTCCACCCGCTGTCGAGCACCTCCGCGCCCGTGACCGTCCCGCGGTCGGTCTCCCAGACGACGCCCGACGCGTCGGTCAGCCCCGGCGAGCCGTCCTCGCGCTCGTCCAGCCGGGCGTCATGGAAGACGACCGGCGTCCCGTCCGCACACGGCATCGTGTCGATTTCGACGGTGCGGACCTCGGGGTGGAGACCGGCGGCCGTGACGGCTGCCGTGGTGTTCTCCGGGAAGACCCCCGCGAACCCCCGGTGGGCGATGACGTCGATACTCACGTGTCCGGCGGTTCGCGGGTAGGCCGTTAAAACCTGCTCCACCGCGTCGGGACGGTCCGAACTCCCACGCCGACCGGCGGCCGGGCGGTGGCGGTCGGGCGAACGGACCACGGGGCCGGCGGCCGTCCGCTCGCCCCGCCGCTCGCGCGGGGCCCATCGGCGACCACGACCGCGTAGTTGCGGACGGAAAGACGGAGGAGCCACGGGCCGGTGAGACCGTCGCACCCGAGCCTGAGGGGTCACCGCGGCGTCGCCGGCCGCCCGCGACCGGGAAGGGGACGGACGATCCGGAGGCCGATTTAACAACCCCCCGTCCCATCGGGGGCCCATGCGACTCCAGGACAGAACCGTGTTCGTCACCGGCGCCGGCTCCGGGCTCGGCCGACGGATCAGCTACCGCGCGGCGGAGGAGGGGGCGACCGTGGTCGTCACCGACGTCGACTCGGCGGGCGGCGAGGAGACCGTCGCGATGGCCTCCGAAACGCCCGGCGAGGCCGTCTTCCGCGACCTCGACGTCACGGACGGGGCGGCGTTCCACGACCTCGTCGACGCCGTCGCCGAGGAGCACGGCCTCGACGGGATCGTCAACAACGCGGGCGTCGCCCACCGTGCCGCCGACACGGAGGACCTCGACGAGGGGACCCTCGAGACGGTGCTGGACGTGAACGTCCGGGGGGTGTGGCACGGCTGTCACGCCGCGCTCCCGCACCTGAAGGCACAGGGGTCGGGCAGCATCGTCAACGTGGCGTCGCTGGCGGGGTTCATCGGGATGCCGAAGCAGTCGATCTACTCGCTGACGAAGGGTGCCGTGTTGAACTTCACGCGGGCGGTCGCCGCCGAGGCCGGGAGCGAGGGGGTCCGCGCCAACGCGGTCTGTCCGGGCATCGTGGACACGCCGCTGGCCCGGCAGGCGTTCGACGCCTACGGCGAGGACTCCGAGGCGGTCAAGGAACGGATGGCGAGGCAGTATCCGCTCGGTCGGCTGGGGGAGCCCGACGACGTCGCGAAACCGGCCGTGTTCCTCCTCAGCGACGACGCCTCGTGGATCACCGGTCACGGGCTCGTCATCGACGGGGGATACTCCATCTCGTAGTCGGGGTTGCCGCCGGCTGCCCCGTCGTCGGGAGGCCCCGACCGGACCACCGGTGACGGGAGCGCGCAGGCGGTGCCGGGACCCGGCCGGTCGTCGCGGTCGAACCGCCCGGCGGTCCGACGGCTCGACGACCCGGACCGGGGTCAGTCCCGCCGGAGCAGAAGGGCCGCCGCGAGGACGACCCCCAGCGCGGCCACGATGGGGCCGAACCCGGGCAGGGACACCGCCGTCGTCGTGGGGACGGGGGTCGGTGACTCGGTCGGCGACGGGGTAGCGGTCGGTGGCGGGGTGGCGGTCGGCGACGGGGTCGAGTCGCCGACGGCCACGCCGACGATCGTCGTTCCGTCGGACCCGATGCCGCCGGCGCTCGCGGAAACCGTGTGGTTCCCGGCGCTCTCGATGACGACGCGGACCTCCCCGCTCCCGTCGGTCCGCGCGACGGTCTCCCCGTCGAGGCTGACCGTCGCGTCGGCGACGGGATCGCCGTACGCGTCGAGGACGGTGACGACCGTGGACTCCCCGACGACGACCCGCCTGTTGACCGGCCGGACCGTGAGGGTCGGCTCCCGCTGGATGGTCAGTCGGATGCTG
This sequence comes from Halobacteriales archaeon QS_5_70_15, assembly GCA_003022005.1. The sequence goes on along the minus strand of PXRQ01000087.1, from coordinate 5,072 downwards.
TCGGAGGACTCACCGACCGCGTACTGCGTCCGCGCGCTCTCGTAGTCGGGTTTCGTGACCCGAACCGTATGCTCGGTGTTCACCGGGACGGCGAAGACGGACGTCCCGCCCGTCGTCCGGGCGGTCCCGATGTCACCGAACTCGACGGTGGCGTTGTTCACCGACCTCGGGTCCTCGAAGTGGTCGTCGAACACCCGGACCTCGACCCGGACGCTCCCGGTCCGCATCGACACCTCCCGGTTGACGCCCTCGCTCTCGACCCTGAACTCGGTCCGGTTAGTGAAGTAGGTCGGTTTCGCGGTCACGAGCGTGTACCGCCCCTGCTCGATGATGCCGGTCGAGAACGTCCCGTCCGCGTTCGTCCGTCCCGAGACCACCGTCCGTCCGTCCTGGACCAGCCGGACCGACGCGCCCTGGACCGGCCCGTTCGGGGAGGGGGTACTGATCGTCGCCGAACCCTCTCGGGCTACCACGACGGTCACCTCCTGTGTAGTGGCGTCCTCGACGGTCACGGGGAAGTTCCGGACGAACCGATCCGAGGAGACGGAGATGTCCACGTCGGCACCCCGGGGGACGTCCACGAACGCCTTGCCGTTGTTGGCTGTCGTCGCCGTCGTCTCGCCCCCATCCCACGTCGCGTCGATGCTGACGCCGCCGATCTGCGCCCCACCCTTGGAGATGACCGAGACGGTCAGGGTTACCTGATCCTGTGTCGCGGTCGACCCCGCGGCGCCCGCGGCCGCGCCGACGGGTGGCGCCAGGGACACGAGGACCACGACCGCCGCGAGAGGAATCAAGCCACGTCGCATGGCCGAACTGTCGGCCCGTGCGTATTTAATAACCCCGGCGACGAGCGCCCGCGGGCGGCGTGAAACAAAGAGGTCGTCCCGGCGGCACAGGAGATACAGGGGGACGGACGGTGGGGTCCGTCGTGGCTAGGGATCCCCGTCCGGGAAGCCGCGCACGCCCGGCTCGGGGGACCGCACGACGAGCCACGAGGCGCCCGGTCCGCGGCCGTGGAGACGAGTGAGGGACGGCGGTCCCGGTCAGTCCCCGAGGGCGTCGGCGCCCGCCCGGAACAGCCCGTCGAGTATCTCCGGCGTCGTCGGGTGGTAGGCGCGGTCGGGGACCTCCCGGACGTCCATCCCCCGCTCGACGACCACCTGCATCGTCTTCGCCATCACGTCGGCGTGGTAGTGGAGCCCCTGGTAGCCGAGCACCGTCCCGTCCGCGCCGACGACGAGCGACGCCAGCCCCTCCGGGTGGGCCTTCGTCCTGAACACGCCGTCGTCGCTCGCCTGCCGGGTGACGGCCTCGCAGTCGAGCCCCGCCTCGCGTGCCGAGGCCTCGCTGTGGCCCACCCGCGCGTACGGGTACGTCGCCAGCCCGGAGAAGACGACGTGGTGGTGGACGTTCTCGTACGGTTCGAGCGGGTCGCCGCGGGCGTGCCGCAAGACGTTCTCCGCCGCGCGGTGGCCCTGCTCCTTGGCGACGTGGAGGATCGGCTCGCGCCCGTTGGCGTCGCCGACGACGAAGACCCGGTCGTCGTCCGCGGCCCGCATCGTGTCCGTGACCCATCCCTCGCCCGGCGAGAGCGCCGTGTGCTCGAGGCCGAGGCCGTCGAGGTTCGGCCGCCGACCGGTGACCGTCACCAGCCGATCGGCCTCGACGGCGAACTCCCCGGACTCGGACTCGCGACCGTCGCCCCCCTCCCCGCGTTCGCCTCCCCCTTCCGGCGGGGACCGCTCCAGGTGGAGCCGCACCCCCTCCCCGGTGGCCTCGACGGACCGCTCGCGGGTGTGGGTCAGCACCTCGACCCCGAACGCCTCGCGGTAGAGTTCGAGCAGCGCGTCGCCGAACGCGGGGTCGGCCTCGTCGAGCGGCCGCGCGTCGTGCTCGACGACGGTGACGTCCGTCCCGCCGGCCTCCGCGAGGTAGGGCACGAGCTCCATCCCCACGTAGCCAAAGCCCATGACGACCGCGCTGTCGGGGAGCCTCGTCGCGTCGAGGATCTCCGAACTCAGCATCGGGTCGACCTCTTCGATCCCCGGGAGGTCGGGGACGTCCGGGACCGACCCGGTGGCGACGACGACGTAGTCGGTGTCGAACTCGCGGTCGCCGACCCGGACCCGTCGGTCGTCGACGAACTCGCCGCGGGCGTGGAGGAACTCGACGTTCTCGCGCTCGGCCATCCGGTGGACGGCCGCACGGCGGTGGGCCGCGAAGCTCTCGACGTGTTCGTCCTTCGTGGCGACGACCGACTCCAGGTCGACCTCCGGCGTGCCGAGGACCCGGTCGTCGTGTCGGGCCTGGAACCGGTGGGCCGCGGCCGAGAGCACCTCCTTCGAGGGCATACAGCCGTCGAGGATGCAGAGCCCGCCACCGGGGTCGCCGTCGTCGACGAGCGTCAGCCGGAGGTCGACCGAACGCCCGTCCGCCCGCGCCAGCAGTCGCTCGGCCGCGGCGACACCGGCGCTGCCGTACGCACCGAGAATGAGTACGTGCACGGTCCGGGCGTCGGCGTCGGGTGATATATCTCTATGCCCGCCGTGTCCGTGTCGGGCGGCGGCGGGGACAACGGCTTTCCCCCGGGGCGCGACTTTCGATGTATGGGCGACACAGACCCGCGACGGGTCATCGTCGACACCGACACCGCCGGCGACGACACGCAGGCGATCCTGCTCTGCTGTCTGACCGACCGGCTCGAGGTGGAGGCGCTGACGGTCGTCGCCGGCAACGTGCCGTTCGACTACGAGGTCGAGAACGCCAAGTACACCCTCTCGCTCGTCGACCGCGAGGACGTCCCGGTGTACGAGGGCGCCCGCGAACCCCTGCTCAAGGACTACGAGCACGCCGAATACGTCCACGGCGAGGGGGGGCTCGGCGGCGACCTGTTCCCGGAGACGGGTATCGAGAGCGCCGAGGGGTTCGGTCCCGACGCCATCGTCGAGCGGGCCCGCGAAGCACCCGGCGAGCTCTCGCTGCTCTGCATCGGGCCGCTGACCAACCTCGCGCTCGCGCTCGCCCGCGAGCCCGACCTTCCCGACCTGCTCGACGACGTGTGGGTGATGGGCGGCGCGGTCGAGTGCGGCGGGAACGTCACCCCCGCCGCCGAGTACAACTTCTGGGTCGACCCCGACGCCGCGATGCGGGTCGTCCGCGAGTTCGAGGTCCACCTGGTCGACTGGGGGGTCTGCGTCAGGGACGGCGTCTTCGGGCCCGACACGCTCGACCGTATCGCCGGGACGGACACCGAGTTGGCGGGGTTCTTCGAGACGATCACGGCGACCGTCCGGGAGTTCACCGCCGACCAGCAGGGCATCGACGGGACGACCCAGCCGGACTCGCTGGCGGCCGCGCTGCTCGCCTACCCCGAACTCCGCGGGTCCGTCGAGCGCTACCACGTCGCGGTCGACGAGCGCGAGGGACTGACCCGGGGCTACTCCGCCGTCGACACCGACGGCGTGACCGACGGCGAGCCCCGGACCCACGTCGTCGAGTCGGCCGACGCGGTGGCCTACCGCGAGGTCCACCTGTCGATCCTCGAACGCGGCGACCCGGACCGGGCGCTCCGCTCCGAGTGAGGACACGCCGACCGGTACGTCGCCGGCTATCGCACACGTCCCCGTCGGAGCGGACCGGGGCGACGGGCCTCCGAGTCCGGGTTCCGGTCCCGGTCAGTACGTCCGGTGACTCGCGGATCCGACGTCTATCCTGACCAGGGTGTTCCCCTCCCAGGCGTCGGGTTCGGCGCCGTACTTCCGGTTGATCCGGCGGTTCGCCTCGCGGTTCGCCCCCGCTTCCTCGACGACTTCGGCGGTGCCGAGGAGCGTGACCGTCCACTCGGGGATGCCCGCCTCCGCCTTCTGGACCGCGAGCGAGACGCGGGGGTTCGCCCGCAGGTTCTCTAGCTTGCGGCCCGTGGTCATCACCTCCACGGTCCCGTCCTCGTACCGGTACCACACCGGCGCGACGTGGGGACGGTCCTCGCGGCTCGTCGCCAGGTAGGCCGTCAGCGGCTCGCTCGTCAACAGTTCCTCGGCCTCCCGCGGGACGCTGTCTACCACGGGCGGGACGTGGAGGGTCCGGGGTAAAGTCGTGGTCACTCGGACGGCCGCTCGACGCGGCTCTCGCGGTCGGACCGCCCGGATCGTCCCGGGGTTCAGCCCACCGGCTCGTGCGACGGCTCCCGGCGACCGTCCCGGACGGCCTCGAGGTAGTAGCGGACGCCGGGCTGGTGGGCGGCGCCGACGACGAGGTGGACCGTCGACGCCGTCCCGGCGTGGGCGAGGGCGTAGTCGGCCATCCGCCCGTTGCGCGCGTGGGTCATCAGTTCGAGTTCGGGGTCGTGGCGCCGGAGCCACTCCCGCTCTACCGGCTGCGGGAGGAAGCTCCGCTCGTAGTAGCGCTGGAGGTCATCCAGCAGACGGGGGTCCCACGCCGCCCGCCGCGAGAGGGTGAACGACTGGAAGTCCTCGGCGGTCGCGGCGTCCTCGTGGCTCGTGAGGAACGCGCCGGCGACGTCGCCCAGTGCCGCCCGAAACCGGTCGCCGTAGACGTCGCCCCCGGCGTGGACGAGCGAGAACGCCGCCTCGCGGAGCGCCCCCGCCAGCGAGTCCACCTGTTCGGCGAGACCGTCGAACTCCTCGACCGGAATCCCCTCGACGTGCGAGTCGATGCCCAGCCGCCGGCACTCGGCCATCGCCCACCGGTAGTCGTCCATCTCGCACACCGAGGGGTACCCCTCGAAGTAGATCGACCGGACGCCCTGCTCGCAGTAGACGGCTGCGCCCGCGTCGAGCCATTCTCTCGCGTGCTCGCGGAGGAGGGACCGCTCGGCGGCCGTCCCGGCGTGGGTGATACCGTGTACCAGAAAGGTTCGGCCGTCGACGTCGACCCGGGCGCCGGGGAGGGACGTCGACGCCGGTTCCGTGGCCGCGAGCTCCCGCCCCCGGAGGTCGCGCCACTCGGCTTTCGCCGCGAAGTACGCCCCGTGCTCGTCGCTCGCGTCGGTCAGATCGACGAGGTCGTCGAGGCTTCGCGCCGACCGGAGCGCCGCGAGGCGCTCGCGG
>PXRQ01000086.1 GCA_003022005.1 Halobacteriales archaeon QS_5_70_15 | reverse complement strand
ATGCTTCTCAAACTGTTTCAGTCACGCACGAAAAGAAACTGCTGATGAGTGGTTACGAGCCTTCGCCTTCGCATGGAATCAGCTTATCTGAACACTACCTACGTAGCGTACCGAGTGTATTAATACGCGAAGAAAATAGACCCATGTTCAGTTCTACGCCGTGGCCCGGAGGACGAACGTTTCGCGGCGCTCGTCGCCGTGTTCGACGGTGAGGCCGGCGTCCTCGGCCAGCGAGACGGCGTCGGAGAGGTCGTACCGCTCGTCCATCGGCGGGCCGGATTCGCCCGGGCCCGTCGCGGTCCAGTCGGCCACACCCAGCCGTCCGCCATCGGCGAGGACGCGGGCGATCTCGGCGAGCGCCGCCTCGCTCGCGAACTCGTGGAACGTCATCGTCGAGAAGACGGCGCCGAGGGTACCGTCCTCGAACGGAAGGTCGGCCGCCTCCGCGGTCACGAACTCGACGTTCTCGGGCGCGCCCTTCTCCCGGTAGTAGTCGTGCATCGCCGGCTGGACGTCGACGGCGTAGACGAGGTCGGCGTACGGCGCGACGTCGTCCGTGTAGAAGCCGGTTCCGGAGCCGAGGTCCGCGACGGCGCAGCCACCGGGATCGAACAGCGCGAGCAGTTCGTCGACGGAGACGTACCGGTATCGGGACTCGTCCTCGAGCCGGTCGGCCCGGTCGACGTCGAACGTGTGAAAGCCCATACCTCCGGCAGGCGCGCCGGACGCAAATAGGTGTACGAACGGTCCGGTCGGGGCCGCGCGGACCGCCGTGGTCCGGCGCCGTCGATGGCCGGTTCCGGCAGAGTGATCGCCGAGACGTCGGTCGGTCCTCACGGGACGAGCGCCCGCGGGCGACCGGGCGTCGGCACGTCGAGCGGTTCCTCCGCCGACTCCTCGGCGGGCTCCGCACCGCTCCTCGCGGGGTTCGCGTCCGCGGTTTCGGTCTCGGACATCGCGCCCGGCTCTCCACGCGACACGGCGTAACGGGCGTCGCCGGTTCCCGGGCGCCGGGAACGCGGGACGGCGTCAGGAGAGCGGCGTCCGGGTCGGCGTCCCCTCCCGGTCCGGGAGCGACCGTCCGAACCGGGCGGTCAGCCTGCGGCTCGCCAGCGTCGCCGTCTCGACCGCCTCGTCGAAGGCGTCCCGTCCCGCGCCCGGGGGGACGTCGAGTTCGCACCGGAGCGCGTACAGCGTGAACCAGTACTCCTCGGGCTGACCCGTCGTCGGCGGACAGAGCCCGACGTAGCCGACGCGACCCGTCCCGTTGCGACCCTGGCGCGCGCCGCCGAGCGAGGGGAGCGTCGGCTCGGCGGGGATGTCGGCCGGAATGCGTTCGACGTCAGGCGGGACGTTCCAGAGCACCCAGTGGGTGAACGTCGACCCGACGTCGTTCGGGAACTCGACGACGAGCCCGACCGCCTCGGTCGGCGACGGGAGGCTCTCGACGGCGAACGGCGGGGAGATCCCGGAGCCGTCCTCGGCCTCGCAGGTGAACCGCTCGGGGACGAGCCCGCCCGGCTCGAACGCCGCCGGGCGGAACCGGAGCAGGTCGGGCGTCGGCTCGCCGCCCGCGTCGGCGTCGAGCGTACAGCCCGCCAGCGACAGGGCCGACGCCACGCCCGCGCCGGCGGCGAGAACCCCTCGTCGTCGCATGGCCGGTGTAGGGGGGAGGGGTTATAGTAGCGTTCGGAACCGGCACGCGCGTGACGGGTGCCCGCGCGCCACCGGGGACCGCGACACCGGCTCGGACTCGGCGCGTCGGGCTCCTCTCCGCGCCGCGGCGTTCAAGACGCTACCCCTCCTCCGGTCGCACATGGGCGCGAGCACGGACGCCGAGATAGTCCCTCCGACCGAGCGCACCTGCACGGCCTGCGGGCGGCGGGACGTCTGGGACGAGGAGAGCGAGAACTGGGTCATCGCCCGCGAGGACGGCGAGCGGCGGGTCGGGGACGTCCACTGCATCCACGAGTGGGACATCAACGGCGAGTACAACCCCGTCCCCGGAACGCGCTGATCCGGGGGCTCCCGGCCCCTCGGTGCCGGTCGAGGCGCGTTCGGGGGGCCGGCTCGGTACTCCACCGTCGGACGGAACGGTTGATACGATCCGCCGGGGAGGTCGCCGACGGGACGTATCGAAGCATCTGTCCGACGGTATACGGGACGGGGACGTAGCCCTGCGAGAGGCCCCGAGGGATCGAGCATGACGATCGGAAACGTCCTGATGGATCGACTCCGGTGTCGAGGTAGCCCTCCCGCGTGGCGTGGGCGGCCCCGGTCGTCCCGCCGCTCGACGCGACGTGCGGGCCGAACCCCGGCCCGGGGCCCGGGGCCGACGTCCGCGGTGGTGCCGGTCGCGCCCGGCTCCCGGATCGACCGCGCCGGCGGCCGTGACGGACCCCCGTGTCACCCTCGCTCCCTCGCCGGTAACGACGACGAACCCGCCCACGGCCACGCGGGGTACGCGCCGAGCGCCGGGGCGAAGACGCCAGCCAACGCCACGAGCAGCGGGACCGCGAGCACGAGGGCGTCAACCACGCCACCCCCGGTCGAGCGATGCAAGCCGGGTCCCTCCGGTCGACGGGGTTCAGACGTGTCTATCCGGGCCGGGGTGACGTAGAAGGGTTCGCTTAGAGGTTGTCCGAGACGCGCTTCAGGAACGCGCCGAGCGCGAGGTGCTGCTGGGCCGCGGCCTCGATGTGCTCCCGGGAGAGGTCCTCGTCGTGGACCGCGTACTCCTTGGTGCGGACGAGTTCGCGGGTCTCGAGACAGCCCTCGTCCTCGAGATCGTGCAGACAGGGGTAGACCGTCCCCGGGCTGAAGTCGGCGCCGAACGACGTCGAGAGCGTCTCCATGAGCCCCTTGCCGTGGGTGTTCCGGTCCTGCGTCGCGACGAGTGCCAGCAGGACCGCCTCCAGGTTCCCCTTGACGACGGACTCGTCGAGGTCGACGCGCTCGCTGGGGAACAGCGCGTCCGAGACGGCCTCGAGCAGGTGCTCGGGCGACTGGGGCTCCTCGACGGACGAGTTCTCGCCCGACAGCTCTCTGTACAGCATCTCGACGGTCACGCCACCGTCGCGGTCCTCTTCCGACTTTTCGGGTCTCCCCGGGACGGGTGTCATATACTGTAGTTACGCGGAAGGGGTATAAGAAGTATTCCGTGGTTTCACAGCGAGAAAGTACCCTCCGGGAGGCCCGGTGGGACGCGATTCAAACGGTCTCTGGGGCTCTGTACCCGCTACTTTCACTTTCACTCCGGGTGGATTCCATTCATTACCGAGCGGAACAGTACGTCGGGTATGAACGTCGACACCGTCAGCACGGACCCGGTGCCGGAACCGGCTACGGCCGCGGAGCGGGCGCGAAGCGTCGTCGACGTCTCGGACCTCCGTGCCGACCGCATCGAGGCGTTCGCCGACGGCGGTCCCGTCCACCTCGAGCGGCGGGGCGGGCGGACGTACCTCGTGACCGACGGCTGAGCCGAACGCGGGCGGCGGTCACGGAACTGCACACGACCCCATCATTCCCGGGGCGGCCACCGTTCGTACAGCGTCTCCGAGGTCGCCCCGTGCCGACCGGAGAGGTCGACGTAGACGTCCCCGGCCCGCGCCCACGGCGAATCCTCGACCTCTTTCAGGACCTCCGCGGGCGTCCCGGCCGCGAGCGTGTTCGCCGGGACCTCGGTCCCCTCGGTCACGAGCGAGTTCGCCCCGACCATCGCCTCCTCGCCGAGGGTCGAGTCGTCGAGGACGACCGCGCCCATCCCGACGAGGGCACGGGGACCGACCGTCGCCCCGTGGACGATGGCGTTGTGCCCGACGGTGGCGTAGGGGCCGATCTCGGCCCCCTCGTGACAGACCGTGCCGTCCTGGACGTTCGACCCCTCCCGCAGCCTGATCCCCCCGTGGTCGCCACGGAGGACGGTGTTCGGCCACACCGACGCGTCGGCCTCGAGGGTGACGTCCCCGACGACGACGGCGGTTTCGTCGACGTACGCATCCGGGTGGAGCTCCGGTTCGGTCCCCTCGAACGAGCGGATCGGCATGGGACCCCGTTCCGGGGGAGGGGTCGTAAACTGCGGGGTCCGCGGCGGGACGGCGGGGGTGATCCCGGGGCCAGCGGCGGGGTGCCCACCGGCGCGGCCGTCGGGATTCCCTTCAGACCCGCAGTAGCCGCCGCCTGCCGGCGAGCAGACCGACGAGCAGGCCGGTGAAGTGCGCGACGAGCGCGAGGCCGGGCGCCGCGGTGGCCACGGTGAGGACGGCCGCGACGGCGACGAACAGCCCCAGGGTGAGCGAGCGGTCGACCTCGAAACGGTCGAACACCCGGCCGACGACGCGGTTGGCGGCGAGCGCGTAGCCGAGCAGCGCGAACACCGCCCCGGAGCCGCCCAGCACCGCCGGCGCCGGCCCGATCAGTCCCGAGACGAGGACCTCCGCGAGTCCCGCGAGCGCGCCCGAACCGGCGAAGAAGGCGTGGAACCGGGCGGTCGAGGTCCCGCGCTCGACGAGCGGGCCGACGAGGAGCAGCCCGAGCGCGTTCGCGAGGAGGTGGGCCGGTCCCGCGTGGGCGTACGTCGCCAGCAGGACGGTCCACGGCCGAACGTCGAGGGGAAGCGACAGCGCGAACCACGTGGAGCCGATACCGACCACTCCTCCGAGGGTCTGGAGGAGGGACACGACGAGGAACGCGACGAGCGTCTGGACGGTCGCGCTCCGGTCGAGGGCCATACCTGACGTAGTGCCGCCGGCGGCAAAGGTGGACCGGTCCCGACGGCGTCCCGACCGACGGGATCGTGGGTCAGGCCCCCTCCAGTATCTCCCCGGTCGCGCGATCGACGCCGATCACCAGGGCGGCCCCGATCGCGGCCGCCAGCACCAGCCCCGTCAGGACGCCCGCGTCGAGCGCGCCCGTCGAGGCGGCCATCCGCTCGACGGGGAGTCGAAGCGCGCCGAGCATCAGGCTCACGAGGAAGGCGATGGTCGCGGCGCGGTGGTGCTCGAGCGCGTACTCGATGACCCGCGTCACCGTCAGGAGGCCGGCGACGCCGCCGACCCCGAACGCGACGACCACGGCCCCGTCGGTCCGCAGCCCCGCCGGATCGAGGCTCACGAGCGCGTCCGTGAACCCCGAGAGCGACCGGACGGCGTAGCCGTACTGGCCGAGGACGAGCAGGAGGAACGACCCGGAGATCCCCGGGAGGATCATCGCGGAGACGGCGATGCCGCCCGCGAGGACGGCGACGACCGGCGTCGTCGGGAGCACGGCGCTCAGCTCCCCCGTCAGGACGACCCCGGCGACGAACCCGACCATGGCGGCCGCCACGCGGCGCGGCGTGTTCACGGACACCTCGCCGTAGAGGACGACCGCCGAGGCGAGGATGAGCCCGAAGAAGAACGCGAACGTGAGCGCGGTGAACTCCTCGAGGGCCACCTCGAGCACCCGCGAGACGGTCACGATAGCGGTGACCACCCCGAGGGCGAGGGCGACGAGGAACCCGAGGTCGAGCGCGTCCAGTTCGCGCCGGAGTTCGGCCCGCCCGGACGCGGTGTGGAGCCGCGGGAGCAGGCTCAGCAGCCCCGGATCGAGGTCCGTGATGGCCGTCACCAGCCGCTCGTAGATGCCCGTCACGAGCGCGATGGTCCCGCCCGAGACCCCGGGGACGGCGTCGGCGGCCCCCATCGCGACCCCGCGGAGGTAGATACCGGCGTACTCCCGCGGGGAGTCGCCGCTCCCGACCGCCCGAAGGATCGATACGACGTCGCTCGGCTCGTCCGCCGGGGTGACAGGTTCTCCGTCACCCGGTTCGTCCGCCGGGGTGACAGGTTCACCCACCGCCCCGTCACCGTCGGCACGCGGCCGCGCGTCCCGCCCGGCGGCTCCCCGGTCGCCCTCGTTCCCCTCGTTCCCCTCCATCCGCTCTCAGGCCCCCGCCGTCGGGGCGACCCGCTCGGCGGTCCGACCGTCGATCGGCGGGACGAGCGCTCCGGCGGGCGCGGTCGACGGCCCGAGGCTCCCCGTGGCGTCGGCCCCCGTCCCCCGGACGAGCGAACTCGACGCGTTCGAGTCGGTCCCGTTCCCGCCCGGCCGGCTGACCACCTGCTCCTCCAGCTCGACCTCGACCGGCCGGTCGACCTCGCCGAGCACCTGCCCCTCGGAGACGTTCGCGGTGTCGGACCAGACGGACGTCACCAGGTTCTCGTCGGTGACCGGCCCGACGTTGAACTGGTAGGCGGTCTCGGCCCGGACCGAGACGTTGGTGTAGCCGGCCTCGGTGCCGTACTCCCCGTAGCCCGTCGTCGAGTAGGGGAGCGTCATCTCGAAGTTCCCGTTCGCGTCGGTCTCGGCCTCCTGGATGTAGAGGAACGAGGAGTTCGTCGTCGGGATGGACATACGGACGGCCGCCTGGACGGTCGCGTTCGGCGGCCCCTGTCCCTCGACGGTCGCGCCGGGCACCCGCTCGAACACCTTCACCCACTGCTGGGCTTCGAGGGCCCGTCCCTGCTGGCCCTGCTGTGCGAGCGCCGGCACCTTCTCATGGGGCTCGCCGAGCACGCCACCGACCTGTGCGGAGCCGTTCTCCCTGACGTACTCCCGGGCCGCGCTGACGTTCTCCCGGATCTTCAGCGGCTGACCGTCCTCGGGTAGCGTCCGGATCCGCTGCCCGCTCTGGAGCCGCGTGACGTCCCAGTCGGCGATGACGACCCGGCGGCCGAGCGCGCTGTTGGGCATCTCGGGGCCGGTCGCCGAGCCGTGGTACTGGTAGAGCCGGGTCCGCATGCTCTCCATCGAGCGCTGGCTCTGGACGCCGTAGGCGGACTGGACGCTCCCGGTCCGTCTGTTGACGACGTAGACGGGCCTCGAGAGATCGGCCGCGGAGACGCTCTGGTTCCGCTCCCAGGCGGCCGGGGCGGAGAACTTCCGCGTGCCCGCCAGCCCCATCTGGTAGTCGATCATCACGTACCGGGTTTCCTCGCCGTCGTCGGTGATCATGAGCTCGGTCGCCTCGGCCGGGTCGTCGCCGAGCAGGAAGTCGGCGGCCAGCCGCGCGTGCTGCTGGAACGGGTTGGCGACGGGGACCCGCTCGCCGAGGACCGTTATCCAGTGGCCGTAGTCCCACCAGGCCATGACGCCGTACTCCCCCTCGCCGTAGTCGAAGTTCCCGGTCCGCTCGTAGTTGCCGTAGTACTCGAGGGACCCCTCGCCGCCGGTGCCGTAGGCCCCCTCGACGGGCGTGTTGGCCTCGGTCCACCCGAGGGCCGTGTCCCAGTTGGCCACCTCGCCGGGCCGGGACTGCTGGTCGGACACCTGGACGGCGTTCTGGTAGCCCCCGCCCGTCCGGTAGGCGAGCGGGGCCGTCAGCACGAGGACGACGGCCAGCACCGAGAGCACCTGGTAGGCCTTCACGTTCCCGACCGACTCCAGCACCTCGTCGAGGTCGAGCCACGACACCAGCACCGGTATCAGGACGGCGTTGGCCGCGCCCACCGCGAGGACGAGGTAGTAGTCGAAGCGCTGCTGGGTGAGCGCCGCGAACACGAGGAAGACGAACCACATCGAGACGAACACGTAGGTCAGCATGTAGGCGACGCCGATCCCGCCGGTGAACGACGCGAGCCCGTAGGAGTTGTAGAGGAAGGTCGCGGCGTCGGCGGGGGGCTGTGCCTCGCCGACGGTCAGGGCGGTCGCCGAGGCACCGAGCCCGAACACGCGGAGGAATTGCCGCCGGAAGTACCCGAAGAGGTCGGGAAACCCGACCGCGAGGACGAGCGCGCCCGCGAACGCCAGCGTCCCGACGGCGAACGGGAGCGCCCGCGGGTCGAACCCTCGCCGGTCCCAGAGCCTGGCGGCCCCCGCGAGGGCCGCACACTCGACGGCGAGCAGGAACGCGAGGGTCGGCTGGACCAGCGTGAAGTCCGTCACCGTGAGATCGAGTGTCTGGATCGGGACGAGCGTGACCGCCGCGGTCACCAGGCCGAGGACGACACCCACGACCGCGAGGTGGTCCGGACTCTCCCCCTGGACGTGCTGGAGCGGGAGGGTGACCCCGAAGTAGATGCCGAGGATACCGACGAGGAAGGCCCCGGGGGGCCACACCCAGATGTAGAGCCCCACGAGGAGGCCGGCGAGCGCGGCGAACCTGACGGACGGGTAGAGCTCGCGGTACTCCCCGCCGGTGAGGAGCTCGAACACGGGCTTTCGCCTCACCGCGATCTCGACGGCGATCAGCAGCGCGGCGACCGCGGACGCCATGAACAGCGCCTCGCCGACGTGGTGGTCCGAGAAGCCGGCGAGCGAGCGGCTGAGGAACTGTCCCGGCGTCAGCGCGAGCAGGAGCGCGGCGACCAGCCCGCCGCCCCGGCCGCCGAGGCGCGCCCCGATGACGTACACCGGGACGATCGTTACCATGCCGAACACCGCCGGCGCGAACAGGTGAACCAGCGCGATCTGGTGGTCGGTCGGCGACCCGAGGCCGACGATCAGCGCCCCCAGGGCGATGATCTGGTCGAACAGCGTGCCGAACTGTCCCACGGCGGTCCCCTCGGCGAACCCCGTCCAGGGCTCGAACGGCATCGTCGCCGGGAAGTTCGCGACGGTGTACCGGACCATCCGGAAGTGGTACCAGGCGTCGTTCCCGGAGAACAGCACCTGCCCCTCGACCAGGTAGTTCTGCCAGTTGCGGACCCGGACCCACAGCATGAACGCCATCATCGCGAGGAGGGCGGGGACGTGGTACACCTCCTGCAGGCGGTCGAGGGAGAACTCGACCCCCTCGACCGCGTCCTTCAGGGACTCCCTCACCGGCGGCTGACTCATTACAGGGACCAGCCCCAAAACGCGCATAAGCCTTTTCCATCGGTACGGAGCGGATGAGCGCCCGTCGAGGCGTCCGCCGCCCGGGCACGTTCGGAAGGCATATTCCGGGACCCACCCGACGGGTCGAACATGCGGGTTTCGGTCGTCCTGTGTACGCACACGATGGATCGCTACGACGGGCTGGCCGAGGCCGCCGGGAGCGTCCTCGACCAGACTCACGACGACGTCGAACTGGTCCTCGTCAGCGACGGCGATCCGGCGGTTCACGAGCGGATGGTCGCCGACTTCGGCGGTCGCCCGGACGTCCGGACCCACCTGATGGACGGGAACGTCGGCCTGCTCGGCGCGCGCAACGCCGGCGCCGAGGTCGCCACCGGCGACGTCGTGGCGTTTATGGACGACGACGCCGTCGCCGACGGCCGATGGATCGACCGGCTCGTCGCGGCCTACGAGGAGCGCGACCGGGTCGCCGTCGGCGGCCGGATGAACCCGGCATGGCTCGACGGCCGCCCCTCCTTTCTCCCCGAGGAGTTCTACTGGATCGTCGGTGTCACCCATCGCGGGTTCGGCCCCGGGGGCGATCCCGACCGGGAGGGCGAGGTCCGCAACACCAACGGCTCGAACATCTCCTTCCGCCGGGAGGTCTTCCTCGACCTCGGCGGGTTCGACACCGATATCGGCGGCCGCAAGGGCGATAACCACCTCCAGGGCGGCGAGACGGAGCTCTGTGCCCGCCTCTGGAACGGGTACGGCGAGGGCGTCTGGTACGTGCCCGACGCCGAGGTCGCCCACAAGGTGTTCGACTACCGGACGGACCCCCGGTGGATCGCCGAGCGTGCGTTCTGGCAGGGCTACTCCAAGCGCGGGATGCAGAAGTTCACCGCCGAGTCCGCCGGCGAGGAGGGGGCGTTCCTCGGTCGGCTCCTCCGCGAGTACGTCCCCGCGCGGCTCTCGCGGCTCCTCCGCCGTCCCTCGTGGGAGGGCGTCGAACAGTTCCTCGCCGTGTTCGTCCTCACCGCGCTCGTGGGGGTCGGCTACCTCTACGGCGTCGTGAAGTGGCGGTAGGGTAGCGTCGGACCGCTCTCGGTGGGACACGGCGGCCTCGTCGAGACCACCGAAGGATGGTGGGCTCCGTCAAGCGTACCGAGTACATACCGCTCATTGCTCATCTACCGATACGGACTTGATCGCGGTCCGACGTCGGTCTCCCGGGAGCGAACTCGCGATACAGAACGACGGGCGGTTGTATCTTTCGTATCGGTCCGGAGCTGTTTATTCCAACCGACCGAAACCGCTGTCACGCGTCTCCCGTGGTGGTACGGTGTCGCCGTAGCGACGCTCGTCTGGGCCGTCGAGGTCCTCGCGCTCGAGGTCGTCCCGGAATCGTCGCCCCTCGGCCGGCGGGTCTCCGGACCCCTGGCCCTCGTCGCTCTCGGCGCGTGGCTGGTGGTGCCGCTATCGATCTATCTCGACCGGCGAACGCACGGCGACGAACTGGCGTGGAACCCGTCGACCGCGCTCTGGGTCGTCGGCTCGCTCGTGTGGCTCCTGAACATCGCTGTCGGGGTGACCTACTGTCTCCGACGGCACGTCGCAGTACGGCGGTCGGCGCCGTCCAGACACTGGCACTCGATCGTTGTGGGATCATCGTCGTATGGACCGGCCTCGTCGCCCTCGACCGGACTCTCCCCGCGGCGGCCGTGTCCGGTACGACGATGGATGGCATCACGGGTCTCGTCGCCCTCGCGTGGATCGGACTGCCGATCGCCATCCTCTTCGATGCCGTACGCATCCGCGGATACACGGACTGGAATCCGAACGTCCGCGTCCTCGTGTTCGGGGCAGCGATCCCGCTCGTCAACGTCGTCGTGGGCGCGGCGTACCTCTACAAGCGTCGCGCGGAGTTCGACGGCGTAGACCCGACCCGGGCGTTCGTCCTTCGGGACGACGGGAATCCCGGTACGGACGAGTCCGGCGTCGCGTCCTCGCCGTGGTCCCGGCGTGCGGGGTACGTCTTCGGCGCCTACTTCCTCTTCGTGGTACTGATCGGGGCGGTGACGCCGTCGCTCTCGGGAGCGTCGTTCGAGTTACTGGCGCTTCTCGCGTGGGTGCCGTTCGGCCCGTTGTTCGCGGGATGCGTGTACAGGGACACGACGTGGCGACGCGAGCACGGCCGTCATGTCGGCGAGTGGTGGTGGTTGTACCTCCTCTCGGGGCTCGTTCAGGGGGCCGCCTTCTGGTATCTCCTCCGACGGGTCACCGGATCCAACCGACACCGGATGCGATACCGGGCCAGTGGAAACGCGGAGGACTGATCCGAACCGGTAGGCGCCCTCTGCGTTCCCCGGCGGTTCCCGTGACCGGAAACGTGTCTCGAACCCGGGCGCAGAGACACTCCGACCAGACTCCCGCTACACGGGGGAACGGCCCCTAACCGTTCGGGATCGCTGCTCGATTGTGGCTGAACTCGCCCTCCGTACACGGTATGGGATTTATGACAGAAATGAGGCTATTTCCGGCGGTCGGGACTTTCAGGTGCGCTCCACGGTCACGGCGCCTCGGCAGTTCCACCCGCCCCGTATCGACGTAACCACGACAGGGCTTTGGGCGTCCCGCCGGAACCGAGGGTATGACCTTCAGGCTCTCGCCCGAGCAGGCGGCGGTCAGGGACGCGGTACGCGAGTTCGGCGAGTCCGAGATACGTCCGGTCGCGAGCGAGTACGAGGCCGAGGAGCGCTACCCCGAGGAGCTCCGCCGGACGGCCGCCGAGTACGACCTCGTCGCGCCGCACGTCCCCGAGGCGTACGGCGGCGCGGGGATGGACGCGGTTTCGACGCTGCTCGTCACCGAGGAGCTCTGGCGTGCGGACCCCGGCGTCGGGGGCGCCATCGCCGCCGCGGACTTCGGCACCGGGATGATCCACGACTACGGCGAGGAGTGGATGCGCGAGGAGTGGCTCCCGCGCATCGCGGGCGGGGAGACGCCCATCGCCACCTGCATCTCCGAGCCGGCCCACGGCTCGAACGTCGCGGGCATGGAGACCCGCGCACGGCGCGACAGAGCCGAGCAACGCTCGGCAGGCTCGGCCCCGCCGGAGGTGACGCAGAACGGCGACGAGTGGGTCATCGACGGGGAGAAGACCTGGATCACGAACAGCACGGTCGCGGACGTCGCCATCGTGATGGCCAAGACCGACCCGGACGCGGGGCACCGCGGGATCACGGCATTCCTCACCGAGACGGACGTCCCCGGCTACGACGCCTCCCGTATCGACAACAAGCTCGGCATCCGGGCACAGGACACCGCCGAGATCCACCTCGACGGGCTCCGGGTCCCCCACGAGAACGTCGTCGGCGAGGTGGGGGAGGGGTTCTACCAGCTGATGGAGTTCTTCGCGCCCGCCCGGGCGGACGTGGCGGCCCAGGCCACCGGCGTCGCGACGGCGGCCCTGGAGGCGAGCCTCGACTACGCCCGCGAGCGCGAGCAGTTCGGCCAGCCCATCGCCGAGTTCCAGGCGATACGGCACAAGCTCGCCGAGATGGCCACGCTCGTCGAGACGGGCAGGGCGATGACCTACCGGGCGGGCGCGGCGATCGAGGCCGACGCGGAGGACGCCACCCGGCTGGCGTCGATGGCGAAGCTGTTCTGCTCGGAGCGGGCCGTCGAGGTGACCGACGAGGCCATTCAGGTCCACGGCGGCGCGGGCTACGTCTCGGACCACCCCGTCGAGCGGTACTACCGGGACGCCCGCATCACGAAGATCTACGACGGCACCAGCGAGATACAGAAGAACATCGTCGCGGACGGCCTGCTCTGAGCGCGGGGACGGCTCTCGGTGGCGGGGAAAGACACGTAAACATATGTCCGACGAGGCGCTAGCGTCCCACATGGAGTTCCTCGTCGCGGTCGACGGTTCGGAGCAGAGCAAGCGGGCGCTCCGGTACGCCTGCGAGATGGCCCGGGCGGCGGGCGCGAGCGTCGTGCTCGCCCACGCGGTCGATCCCTCCGTCTTCCGGGCCGAGGGCGTCGACCAGACCGACCGGAAGAGCGCGCTCGTGATGGAGGGCCCGGACGAGGCCGAGGCACGCGGACGGGACGTCCTGGAGGACGCGGTGGAGCTCGCCCGCGAGTCGGGGTTCGACCCCGAGGCGGAGCTGCTGCACGGCGACCCGGCCGTCGTCGTCGCGGAGCACGCCGAGGAGCGGGACGTCACCGGCGTCTACGTCGGCCACCGCGGGCTCTCCGAGGAGTACGAGGCGATGATGGGGTCGGTCGCCAAGCGGCTGGTCGAGCGGTCGGCGGTTCCGGTGACGGTGGTGAGCTGACGGTCGAGGGCGGTCCGCGCTACTCGCGGTAGCCGAGCCGTTGGAGGCGCTCGCGGACCTCGGCGTCCATCTCCACCCGCTCGACGTCCACGGCGGTCGAGTCTATCTCCCGCTCGTACCGGTCGATCTCGTCCCGTAGCTCCCCGATCACGTCCGGGGGGTCCTCGCCGGAGGCGGCGAGGTTCGTCCGCTCGCCCGGGTCCGCCTCGAGGTCGTACAGCCTCTCGCGGTCGTGAACGTAGTCCCGGACGTACTTCCAGTCGAGGGTCCGGTACACCAGCCGCCGCGGCTCGTCGGGACGGTTGCGCCACCCGCCGCGGACCCCCTCGCGCCCCCAGTCGGCGGGTCGGCCCTCGAGCAGGGGATCCAGCGGGCGCCCCCAGAACGCCTCCGGGAGCGTCTCGGCACCGGCCCGCCTCGCGAGCGTCGCGCCGATGTCGACGTGTCCGACGGGTTCGTCGTGGACCCCCGAGGTCTCGCCGTCGTAGACGATCAGCGGGACGTGCATGGTCTCGTCGTAGAACCGGTTCTGGTGGGCGAACGCGCCGTGGTCGCGGAGTTCCTCGCCGTGGTCGGCGGTGACGACCGCGGTCCAGTCGTCCCACCGGTCGTCGATCCCCGAGAGGAGCCGTCCGATCTCGTCGTCCGTGTAGCGGATCTCGTCGTCGTAGAGGGCGATCAGGCCCTCGAGTTCCTCGTCGGTGATCTCGTCGGGGGCCTCCAGCATCTTCGGGCGGAGCCGGACCCCCTCCCGTCGGTCGACGGTCGAGAACGTCTGGTGGGTATCGGGCGGGACGAACGGGTGGTGGGGGTCCATGTAGTGGACCCACAGGAAGGCGGGCCCCTCACGGACGCTCCGGACCCACTCGAGCGCCCGGTCGGTCATCTCCTCGGCGGGCGTGTGGTAGGTCCCGACGTTGACGCCGGCGGTCCGCTCGGTCCGGTCGTACAGCCGCTGGAGGAGTTCGAAGAGGCGGCCGTCGGTGTCGAGGTGTTCCTTGACCCCCCGCCGGAGCCTCGTGGTGAGCGAGGCGCCCTCGCGGGAGTCGTAGAACTCGTCGAACCCGCGCCCGTACCCGAACTCGGCGCTCAGGTAGAGGTTCGAGTGGAAACCGCCCGTCGCGTAGCCCAGCCCCGAGAGCACCTCTGAGACGAGCGTGCGCCGCTCCGAGAGCCGTTCGAACCCACCGGACATGAGGGGGTGCGAGGAGGTCAGGATGCCGGGGAACGCCGGCCGGGTCGCACAGGCGTGCGAGAACGCGGCCGTGAAGCGGTGCCCTCGTCGCGCGTACTCGTCGAGCTCCGGCGTCGTCTCGCGGTCGTAGCCGTAGCAGCTGAGGTGGTCCGCCCGCAGCGAGTCGACGGTGACCAGGACGAGGTTCTCGGGCACGTCAGCCCGTAGTCTACGGCCGATTTAATAGCTTCTGTTATCAAATCGAAAACACTATCCCGGCGACGGGAGCGGTTTCCCGGGCGCGGACTCCCGACGTTCCCCGTCGCGTCGCTACCGGTCGGGATACCGGGGGATATACTTTCACTCCCCGACACTCGACGGTACGACGGTGGGCATCGGAGACACCAAGTTCGGCGTGCAGGTGGGCATCGGCGTCCTCGGACGCGTCGTAGCCTACGTCATCGCGTTCGTCGGCTCCATCCTGCTCGCCCGCGTTCTCGGACCGGACAGCTACGGGGTGTTCTACCTCATGCTCTCGATCGTCTCCTTCCTCGACAACCCCGTCACGGGCTGGGCCGAGGGCTGCCGGAAGCGGTTCACGGAAACCGACTTCCCGTCGGACGAGGCGGTCGGATCGGCGCTGATCGCCGTCGTGGTCTCGACGGCCGGGTTCGCCCTGCTGTCGTGGCTGCTCTCCTCGGTCATCGAGGGGTTCACGGGCGCGAGCGACGGCTGGTTCCTCCTCTCGGTACTCTACGCCGGGATGGTCACCTACCAGACCGCGGCGGAGGTCCTCAGGGGGACCGAGCACTTCGGGTCGACCCCATGGATGCAGACCGGCCGGGACCTGTTCCGTGTTCTCGGGCAGGCGGCGCTCGTGCTGGCGGGGTTCGGCGTCGCCGGCATGGTCGGCGGGATGGTGTTCGCGAACCTGCTGATCGCGCCGGTGGCGGTCTACCTCGTCGGCGTGCGGCCGCGGCCCGCGTCGCTGGAGACGCTCGGCGACATCTGGGGGTACGCCCGCTACAGCATCCCGAACGGCATCGTCGGGACCGCACAGCACCGGCTTGACCGTCTCCTGCTGGGGTTTCTCGCCTCGACGGCGGTGCTGGGCAACTACGAGGTGGCGCTGAAGCTGACCCTTCCGGCGATGTTCGTCGCCGGGATCGCCCAGGACGGGCTGATGAGCCGGGTCAGCAACCGGCGGAGCCGCGGCGAGCCGATCGACGTCGACGTCCAGCGGAACCTCGCCAACGCCAGCGTCTTCGGGGTCCCGCTGTTCTTCGGGGCGCTGACCGTCGGCGGCCCCGTCATCGTCACGCTCTACAGCAGCCAGTACGCCGCCGCGGTGCCGTTCTTCGCCGGCCTCGCGCTGTTCCGCCTGCTCCGGACCCAGAAGTCGATCCTGACGGCCACGCTCAACGGGCTGGACCGGCCCGAACTCGACTTCCGCATCTCGATCTACGTCTTCGTCGTCAACCTGGTCGCCGGGGTGGGACTGCTGTTCGCGATCGGTCCGATCGGGGTCGTGATCGCGACGGTCGTCAGCGAGGTCATCGCCTACGGGGTCCGGGGCTACCTCACAGGTGGCCAGCGGCGCCGTGATGGCGGTCGTCGTCTACGCCGCCCGCCTCGCCCTGCCGCTCGGGACGTGGCCCTACGTCTTCGCGGTCGTCGGTATCGGCGCCGTGACGTACTTCGGCGTGCTGATCGCGATCAGCCACTCGTTCAGGGCGACCGTCGTCGCCGTCGCCGGGGACGCCGGCCTCGACGGGCTCCGCCCCGGCTGACCGCGACCGTCGGGGCTTCCCGACCACTCCCGAGGCCCCCGACCGCCTCCGCTCGGGGTTCGGATCCCCGTCCGACGGGACTTGGGCAGGCTTTTGTCGGTGAGACGAGTGGGCGTGGACATGCCCGAGGCGGGGCTCGAGGACCTCTCGCCCGCGGTCGCCCACTGGCACGTGAACGCGTGGGGTGGGGCCGAGTACCTCGTCACGAACCTCGCGGAGGCGCTCGGGGTCCCGCGGGTCTACACGCTCGGCGAGCCCTCGCCCGACGACCCCAACCCGTACGGCGACGTGGAGTTCGTGGACGTGCTCGGCGGGCTCTCCCCGTCGCCGGTGCGGCGGGTCCAGGCGCGCGCCGGCCGCGTCTTCGAGTACGCCCTCTGGGAGGACGTCGACTGGCGCGAGTACGGCGACCCGGACGTACTCGTCACCTCCGGGTCGACGACCCGGGCGGTCATCACGCCCGACGACACGCTCCACGTCAACTACTGTCACTCCCCGCCCCGCTGGTTCTACGACCTCTACCACGACCGGAAGGGCTCGCTCGCGGGCGTGCTCGCGCGACCGCTGGTGCGGCACCTGCGGACCCGCGACGCGGCGACCGACGCCCGGGTCGACGGCTACCTGGCGAACAGCCCGGTCGTGGCACGCCGGCTCTGGAAGTACTACAAGCGCGAGTCGACGGTGCTGTATCCCCCGGTCGACCTCGATGCGTACCGCGACGCCGGCGACGACGGCTTCTACCTCCACCTCGGACGGCTGGACGAGGAGAAGGGCGTCCCGGCGGTCGTCGAGGCGTTCGCCGGGACGGACCACCGGCTCGTCCTCGCGGGTGGGATGGGGGACGTCTCCCCGGACGTGCGCGACCGCATCGAGCGGGCGCCGAACGTCGACTACCGCGGGTTCGTGACCGAGGAGACCAAGCACGACCTCCTCTCGCGCTGCCGCGCGCTCGTGTTCAACGGCCGCAACGAGGACTTCGGCATCGTTCCCATCGAGGCCAACGCCAGCGGCAAGGCCGTGCTGACCCGGGACGAGGGGTTCCCCGGGGTCTACGTGCGGGACGGCGAGAACGGGTACGAACACGACGGGACCGCCGCCGGCATCCGGGAGGCGATCGGGCGGTTCGAGGCCGAGGGGGTCTCGGGCGACCCCGCGGCGACCGCGGAGCGGTTCGGATCCGACCGGTTCGAGTCGGAGCTCTCGGCGGCCATCGAGTCACAGTGGGCGGAGCTGTCGGCGTTCGGTATCGGGGACTGATACGGTCGTGCGTCGTCCGTTACCGATGATCGCCGATCCCGGCCGGGCGATCGCCGGTACATCGCTACGCGCGACCGTATGACGGGCCGTTCCGCGAGCACGAACGGGACGCGGTTCGCGGCCCGCCGCCGTGCCGACGCCGTGTCCCCGGGTTCGCGCCCACGGATCCCCCTCCCCGGAACCGGCCGTCCCGGATCGGGGCTCTCATCCGGAGCCCTCGTCTTCGCGCAGTTCCATGTATCCGAGCGCGGCTAGCTGCTCCCGGTCGACGGCGTCCTCGGGGGGGCGCGGGGCCTTCGTGTCGCGGCCGAACAGGTACTCGGGGACGAGCCGGCGGAGCCTCCGTGCGGTGTCGGGGGTCGTCGCGACGACGTCCTCCCGCTCGCCCGGATCCGACTCCAGGTCGTAGAGCTGTTCGGCCGCGTCCGTGTGGATGTACTTCCAGCCGTCGGCCCGGACCGCGAGCGCGGGCTCGTCCATCCCCGGCTGGCCGAGCGCGATCACGTCCCGCGGCCCGCCCTCGAACAGCGGCGTCCCGCGGAACGAGTACCCCGAGGCGTCCACGTCGTGGAACCCACAGATCGTCGGTGCGAGGTCGAGCAGTTCGCGCTGCTCCGCGACCGGCTCGGTGGCGCCCCCGCCGGCCCTCGCGACCACCAGCGGGACGTGGATGAGCTCGTCGTACGGGAAGTTCCGGTGGAAGAAACGGCCGTGTTCGCGGAACTCCTCGCCGTGGTCGCTCGAGAAGACGATGTCGGACTCCTCGAACAGCCCCCGATCCCGGAGCGCGTCGAACAGCCGCCGGAGGTGCCGGGAGCAGTACCGCAGGTCCGAGTCGTAGAGGTCGCGCATCAGCTCCACCTCCTCGGCCGAGAGCGACCCCGGCGCCGTCCCCGCCCGCCGCATCAGGTCGCGGATACGGTCGCTGTCGACCGGCCCGTCGAGGTACTCGGGGTCGGTGTCGTGGATGCCGTAGGGTCGGTGGGCCTCCATGTAGTGCAGCCAGAGGAAGAACTCCCCGTTCGGGTCCGGGTCCTCGTCGTGTTCGTCCAGCCACTCGACCGCCCGGTCGGTCACCGCCTCGGCGCTGGTGTACCCCTTGGCGCGTTCGGGTTTCGACTCGCCGACGACCGCGTCGTACGGGCGCTTGAGGGCCCGGTAGAGCCGGTCCATCCCGCGGCGCTGGAGCCACTCGCTGACCGAGGCGGCGACGTCGTCGGCGGCGACCAGCACCCGCTCGTCGGGCGGACGCTGCCCCCCGCGCTCGAACCCGTCGCGGCCGAGGTCGATCAGCTCGTCGTAGCCGTACTCCCCCCGCACCAGGCCGATACCCGTCTGGGTTCCGATCGCCGCGGTCCGGACCCCCGCGTCGCCGAGCGCCGCGGGGATCGTCGGGAGCGCCCCCACGTCCCCGTAGGCGAGATACCGGGAGGTGTGAAAGGAGGGGACCGAGACGCGGGTGTACGGGCCGTTGGCGAAGGCCCGCTCGAAGAGCGTCCCCGCGGCGACCAGCTCGTCGAGCACCGGCATCGTGTCCCGGTGGTAGCCGTACTGGCCGAGCCGATCGGCACGGAGGGCGTCGACCGTTATCAGCAGGGTCGGCATGCGGTCCGGGGTTCAGCCCCGTCGGGTATTACTCATGTGGTCCCGGGGACCGAACCGACGGTTCCGTCCGCCCGGAACCGACGGCTCACCTCGGGCCAGGGACGGTAGCGGGCGGGCGGAGCGACCGGGACCGGATCGGGGAGCCGGGCGGTTACTGGATGTAGCCGAGCTCGCGCAGCTGGTCCTCCGGGATGTCGGCGCTCGCGCGTTCGGGGGAGACGGGGACGATGCGCTCCTCGACCCACTCCTTCACGTCGAGGGCGTGTTCCGGCGGGCTGTCGACCGTCGACGATGCCAGCGCCCGCCAGGAGTGCCGCCCGGGGTGGTCGTCGCCGTCGATCCAGGCGGCCTCCATCCCGTGGTCGCTGAGGATCAGGATCTCGTCGTCGTCGCCGAGCGCCTCGCGAACGTCGGCGATGCGGTCGTCGACGTCCTCGTACACCGTCCGGTAGGCCCCCTCGTTCCGGGTGTCGAGGTGGCCCAGTACGTCCAGGACGTGGACGTGCGTCGCGGCCAGTTCGACCTCGTGGGTGACCGCCTCCTCGAGCCAGCCGAACTTGCTGGCGGCCTCGGTCCAGGCCTCGCGGACGAACGTCGCCTCCGAGATCCTGTCGTCCTTGGCGTCCTGGAAGAGCCCCCAGATGTACTGGAGGGACTCGTTGCGGTAGACCCCGGGCCAGTTGTGGACCGCCCGGTACTCCCCGTCCAGGAAGGTGGGTTCGTCGACGATCCGGAGCTGCCAGCGCTGGTCGGTGTTCTCCTTGATCAGGTCGCCGACCCGGTCCCGTATCTCGCCGCTGACGTTGAACCGGTGGGCCAGCCGCGAGAGCGCCGTCAGCGCGGGGCTGTCCCACTCGCCGTGGCCGGTGATGCCGTGCTCGCGGGGGTGGAGACCGGTCGCGATGGAGGGCCAGGCCTCGCCCGTGTGGGGGTGGTCGAGCCGGTGGGCGACCGACCGCATCTCGGTGTGGGCGTCCAGCAGCACGTTCTCGCAGCCGAAGTCCGCCGCGTGTCGGACGTCGGCCGCGTCCAGCGCCAGCACGACGAGGGTCATGCCTGAGGCTGCGACGCGGACGTACAAGCCCTTTTCGAGTCCCGGAACCCCCGAGCCGTCCGCCGGTAGTGGCCCCGAGCGGGCGACGCTCCGTCCACACCGAAGGGTATAGACGGATCCGAGCCGATGCGACGGAGGAGTCACGATGGTCCCCGGACACACGGACACCGATGTGCGGAACGTCGTCCTCGTGGTAATCGACGCGTTGCGACGCGACCGGGTCGGCGTCTACGCCGACGAGGGCTGGAGTCTCACCCCGAACGTCGACCGGCTGGCGGCCGACGGGACCCTGTTCGAGAACGCGTTCACCTGTACGAACACGACCGACCCCTCCATCACGTCCATCCACACCGGTCGCGACCCGGAGTCGGTCGTGAGACACCACGGCCCGTTCGTCACCGACGCGGAGAAGCGGCGGGCCGAGGCCGTCGAGACGGTCCCGGAGCGGCTCCACGGGGCGGGTTTCATGACCGCCGTCACGGGGCGGACGCTGGGTCGCTGGCACGGGCGCGGGTTCGAGCACTACCCGGAGCCCTCGCTCGGCCGCTACCGGCGACGGGCCATCGGCGAGCGGCTCGGGGCCATCAGCCCCCGACTCCGTGCCCTCGCGGGCGAGGTGTACGAGCGGGTCTCCGCCGCCGTGGACTCGGGGACCGCCGACGAGATCGAGCAGTTCCTGGGGGCGCTCGGCGACCGGCCGTTCTACGGGATGGTCCACACGATGGACACGCACGTCCCGTACAGCTACGACGAGGGGGTCGTGGATGAACTCCTCTCCCGGAACGACTACCCCGACCGCGACTTGGAGGCGTTCTTCGACGCCCACAGCGACAACCCGTACGTCGACGAGACGATGCGGGAGTACGCCGAGCCGGCCGACTACGAGGTGGGGCTGGCCCGCTGGTACGCCAAGTACGACGCCGCCGCGGCGAGGGCCGACCGGAAACTGGGGAAGCTGATCGACGGCCTGGCGGAGCGGGGCCGGCTCGACGAGACGGCGGTGATCGTCACCAGCGACCACGGCGAGTCCCTCGACGAACACGGCATCTACTTCGACCACCACGGGCTCTACGAGCCCCAGATCCGGGTCCCGCTCGTCGTCCGCGGGCCCGGGATCCCCGACCGGCGCCGCGACGAGATGGTGCAGCTGTACGACCTCGCGCCGACGACCCTCGACCTGCTCGGGGTCCGGAACGGGCTCGACGCGGACGGCCGGAGCCTCGTCCCCCTGCTCGGCGGGGCGGGGGAGTGGGACGACCGCGAGCAGGTCGTGTTCCAGGAGGCGAACGCCCAGCGGCGGCTGGGCGTGCGCACCGGGCGGTACAAGTACATCACCGCCGCCCCGGATGAGGTGCTGGAGCGGGAGCGAGGGAACGCGTTCCGGTGTGGCTACTGTGACACCGTCCACGGCGACGAGCGCGAACTGTTCGACATCGAGGCCGATCCCGGCGAGACCGAGAACCTGGTCGGGGAGCGACCGGCGCTGGCCGACCGGCTCGACGGCGCCATCGAGGCCTACTACGAGGAGCTGGAGACGGTCGAGGCCGGCGACGGGCGCGTGGAGTACGAGGACGAGGAGGAGGTGATGGAGCGGCTGGAGGACCTGGGATACCGCTGACCGGGGACTACGGCTCCGTCAGCCGCCGCTCGTACAGGTCGACGATCCGCTCGACGACGGCGGCCGGCGACAGCTCCGAGGTGACGTACTCGCGGTTCCGGCGTCCGTGTCCTTCGGGATCTTCGGCCGCGAGGCCGATGGTCTCGGCGAGCGCCGCGGGGTCCCTTGAGGGACACTGGAGTTCGGAGGGGAGCACGTCGGTGTGCCCGCCGACGTCCGTGGAGACGACCGGGAGCCCCGCCTGCATCGCCTCGACCACGGTCCGGCTGAACGGCTCCGGCCACACGCCCGGGTGTGCGAAGACGTTCGCGGTGGCGTACTCGCGGGCTATCTCCTCGTATGGGATCCGGCCGGCGAACTCGACCCGGGAGCCGAGCCCGAGGTCGGCGGTCAGCCGCTCCAGATCCGACCGGAGCGGCCCGTCGCCGACGACGCGGAGCTCGTACCCGGGAGGGAGCTCCGCGAACGCCCGGACCAGGTACTCGACCCCCTTCCGTGCAGTGAGTTCGCCGACGTTGAGCACTCGGACGGTGCCGTCGGCCCCCGACTCGACCTCGGGAACCGGGAACGACGGGTCGTACATGTTCGGTATCACCTCGATGCGCCCGCGGTCGAGACCGTGATCGGCGTAGATGTCACGGACGGTCGTGCTGAGCGCGACGAACGTGTCGATCCGGCCCATGTAGCGACGGAGCACCCGCCCCGTCGTCGGGTAGCCGACCAGCTCGTAGGCCCGCTCGAGGCCGGTGGCGGTCGCGTTGGCGACCGACTTCCGCAGGAAGTGGTAGGAGTTGAGCGTGGCGACGGTCCCGACGACGCCCTTCGACGCCAGCCGGCCGACCGCCGGGTGTAGCTCCATGTTGTAGGCGTGCAGCAGGTCGAACTCGGGGGCGTGTTCGGCGAGCGGGCCGTACGTCCGGAGGTTCTGCCACTCGGTGAGCGTCGAGGAGACCGGACGGAGCCGCCGGACCTCGACCCCGCCGACGGTCTCCGTCGCCGATCCGTCGAACGCCAGGACCACCGTCCGGTCGATGCGGGGGTCGTTGCGGAGCTGTTCGGCCAGCATCTTCGCGCTTCTCTCCCCGCCGCCCTGCACGTTCGGCGGGTACCGCGGGGTCACGATGCCGACGTCCATCGTTGGGGGGTCGGACCGGCAGGGGTAATAAACCGTTCCGGACGGGGCCGTCCGGTCCCGGCCTGGAGGTCCGGCCGGTGCACCTCGAACCGCCACGCCCACGCCCGGATACCCGCGGCGCTCCCGACGGTGGTGGCCCCGCGGGCCGTCACCGGCAGTCGGCGTCGGTCGGTTCGTGGCGCCGAGGCTACCGAGTTGTTGAAGTACGGATGTGCCGAACGGGGCCACAATGAGCCGACCGCGGGCCTCCGTCATCGTCCGCTGTTACAACGAGCGCGAGCACATCGGGCGGCTGCTCTACGGGATCTACGAGCAGACCGTCGACGACGTCGAGGTGCTGCTGGTCGACTCGGGATCGACCGACGGGACCATCGACGTAGCCCGGCAGTACCCGATCGACGACGTGGTCTACATCTCCCCGGAGCAGTTCTCCTTCGGCCGGGCGCTCAACTACGGCGTCGACGCCGCCGACGGGGAGTTCTGCGTCTTCGCCTCCGCGCACGTCTACCCGACCCGACGGGACTGGCTCGAGCGGCTGCTTGAGCCGTTCGAGGACGACGTCGCGCTGGTCTACGGCAAGCAGCGCGGCGACGACCGGACGAAGTTCCCGGAGAAGCGGGTGTTCCGCCGGTGGTTTCCCGACCACGACATCGACCGGCAACGGTCGCCGTTCTGCAACAACGCCAACGCGGCGATCCGGCGATCCGTGTGGGAGGAGCGCCGCTACGACGAGTCGCTCCCGGGCCTGGAGGACCTCGACTGGGGCAAGCGGGTCCGCGAGGCCGGCTGGGAGATCTCCTACGCCGCCGACGCCGAGATCATCCACGTCCACGAGGAGACGGCCCGGGAGGTGTACAACCGCTACCGGCGGGAGGCGATCGCGCACCGGGAGATCATGGACGACGACGGGTTCACGTTCCTGGACTGCTGCCGGCTGTTCGCGTCGAACACGGTGGCCGACTACCGGGCCGCGCTCCGCGAGGGCGAACTTCCGGGGAGCGCCCTCGCGATCCCCCGGTTCCGGCTGATGCAGTTCCTCGGCACCTGGCGCGGGTTCAACCAGGAGGTCCCGGTCTCCGACCGGCTCCGACAGCGGTTCTTCTACCCCGACTCGGAGGGGTACCCCGAGCTGAGCGAGGAGGTCCACGACCGCGACCTCCGCATCGACTACTCCGAGCGGGACGGGAGCATCGACTACACGCCGGTCGAGGACTGATACGGTCGTGCGTCGTCCGTTACCGATGATCGCCGATCCCGACCGGGCGATCGCCGGTACATCGCTACGCACGACCGTATGAGCCCTCACTGTCGAGGCCCGGGGTCCTCGCTGTCGAGGCCCGGGGTCCTCGCTGTCGAACGGTGGCGTGTCGCCCCCTCGCCTGCCCCGAAACCGGCCGGGAACGCCGGACACGTCCGGTCGAGGGTTCGAGCCCCGGCTACTCGGGGTACGACTCGACGCTGTCGTGCTCCCAGACGAGGTCGAAGTAGCGCTTGAGGCCGGCGACGAACGAGCCGTTCTCGGTGATGGCGGCCTGGCGCATCGACAGCGGCACGTCCTTCTCCTCCACGAGCAGTATCGCCCGGCCGGTGTCGTACTCCATGGTCGGGTCGATGAGGGTCCCGCGCCACGGGAGCTTCTCCTCGCTGAAGCGGTAGCCGACCGCCGGGAACTCCTCGTCGATGCGCTCGACGACCTCCGCCTGTACCTCGCAGTTCTCCGCCGAGAGGTGCTCGGGGTGGAGCAGGAGGACGTCCACCTCGACCCCCCGGTCGAGCGCGTCCGCGAGCGACGGCGCCACGCTGTCGAGATATGCGAAGGATTTCGTGAGGACGTTCACCCGCTCCTCGGCCTCGTGGTAGAGCCGCCGGGTCTCCCGCTCGGAGGGTTCGCCGACGTCGACGACGTAGAACAGCTCCTCGGCGGGTCGGATGTCCTCGCTCGCCGCCTCGAAGCGGGGGCCGAACGCCTCGAGGAACGGTTCGCGGGCCGACCCGAGGTCGGCCCGGAACGCCTCGAACGCCTGGCGACGGTTCTCGGCGGCCCGGTCGAGTATCGCCTCGGGCGAACGGGGCTGGTACTCCTTGGGACGGCCCGGGATGACCTTCACGAACCCCCGGTCGGCCAGCGACTCGAGGACCCCGTAGATGCGGGCCTTCGGGACGCCCGTCGCCTCGGCGAGGTTCGGCGCCGTCGTCCGTCCGAGCGCCAGTAGCTCGGACAGCGCGGCCCGCTCGTACTCGCCGAGGTCGAGCAGGTCGAACACCCCCGCGTCGTCCATGCCGAGCGACAGACCCCCGCGAAACCTAAGTCCCTCGATCGTGGCCCCGGTCGGGGTGGCTCCGGGGCCGTCGTGGCGACCGACTGGCCCGGGACCGCCGTGCCGACACCGATCGACCCGCCGGGGACCGCCGTGGACAGTGTTCGCGCGAACGCCGGGAGCGATCCCGGGGCGGCCGGTTTCACACCCCCGGCCCCCACCGCCCCGGTCGATCGTCCGGACCGTCGAGTCACCGAACCGCGCCCCTCGACGCCGAAAACCGTCGTACGTAGCGTGGACTGTCGCGGCAAGGAGTGCCGAAACACATAACTACGGTAGGTACGATATCAGCCAGCATACTCCGAATGATTACCGGTGACATCCCCCGCCTCCTGCTCCAGGGCGGGCTCATCCCGAGGGGGACGAGGGTCGATGTGTTCAACGAGATATACGTCGTGTTCGTCGTGCTCGGGACGCTCGTCGGCGTGATCGTCCTCGGGTACATGCTGTGGAACGCGTACAAGTACCGCGACGGCGCCGACCGCGAGGACGTGAAGAAGGCGGACGGCGACCGCCCGACGCTCGGCGAGCTCCCCGAGGGTGGCGGCGGCGGCCGGAAGCTGTTCCTCTCGTTCGGGCTGAGCACCGTCGTCGTCGTCTCGCTAATCGTCTGGACGTACGGCACCCTGCTCTACGTCGAGGGCGGGGCGGCCGAACAGACGGAGGAACCGCTGGACGTGGAGGTGGTGGGCTTCCAGTTCGGCTGGAAGTTCACCTACCCCAACGGCCAGCAGGTCAACGGCGTCCTCCGGGTGCCGGCCGACCGGCCCGTCCGGCTCACAGTCACCTCCGAGGACGTCTTCCACAACTTCGGGATACCGTCTTTGCGCGTGAAGACCGACGCCATCCCCGGCACCACGACGGAGAGCTGGTTCGTGGCCGAGGAGCCCGGCAACCACACCGCCCAGTGCTTCGAGCTCTGTGGGACGGGCCACTCCGCGATGAACGCGGACGTGATCGTGATGGAGCCCTCGGAGTACCAGGAGTGGTACGCGGGGATGAACGAGTCGAGCGCTAGCGTCGCCGCGCCCGAGGCGTCCGGGGGTGGTCCCGCATGAGTGACGGAGCCGACGCCGAGGTCGAGACCGATGGTGGACACGCGGACGCCCATCACGAGGCGGGCCACGACGACCACCACGGCCTCCCGCCGGCCTCCTCGGTCAAGCGCTGGTTCGTCACCACGAACCACAAGGACATCGGGGTCCTCTACATCGTCACGTCGCTGTTCTTCCTGATCTTCGGCGGCGTGCTCGCCCTGCTCATCCGGATGCAGATGTGGGAGCCCGGCGGCGCGATCATGTCCAGCCTGGCGTACAACCAGACGGTCTCGACGCACGGGCTGATCATGGTGTTCTGGTTCCTCTCGCCGTTCGCGTTCGGCTTCGCGAACTACGTCGTCCCGCTGCAGATCGGGGCCGACGACCTGGCGTTCCCGCGGCTGAACGCCCTCTCGTACTGGCTCTACCTCGCCTCGGGGATCCTGCTCGGGGTCTCGTTCTTCCAGGGGGCGACGTTCTCCGGCGGATGGACGATGTACGCGCCGCTGAACATCCCGCTCTACACCCCGCACGTCGGGGCCTCGACTGCGGTGCTCGCCCTGCTGCTGTTCGTCGTCTCGGTCACCGTGTCGTCGGTGAACTTCCTCACCACGATGCACCGGATGCGCGCCGAGGGGCTCACGCTCCGCCGGCTGCCGCTGTTCACCTGGAGCATCCTCCTCACGGTGTGGATGATGCTGTTCGCGTTCGCGGCGCTGCTGGCCGCGCTGATGATCCTCAGCGCCGACCGCCTGCTCGGGACGATGTACTTCGCCACCGAATCGCCCGGCGGGTCGATGCTCTGGACCCACCTGTTCTGGTTCTTCGGCCACCCGGAGGTGTACATCGTCTTCTTCCCGGCGCTGGGCGTGATGGCGGAGATCTTCCAGACGTTCACCGGCCGCCGGCTGATCGGCCGGAAGTGGTTCATCGCGTCGATGGTGCTCGTGGCGCTCCAGTCCTTTATCGTCTGGATGCACCACATGTTCCTCACGACGATCAACCTCCAGATCAAGACGCTGTTCATGGCGACCACCATCGGCATCTCGCTGCCGTTCGACCTGATGGTGTTCGCGCTGATCTACACGATGCTGAAGGGGCGGATACGCTTCAAGACGCCGTTCCTCTTCGCGTTCGGCGGGCTCGTCGTGTTCATCGTCGGCGGGATCACCGGGGGGTTCCTCGGCGCGGTGGTGCTCGACTACGAGATGCGCGGGACCTACTGGGTGGTCGCGCACTTCCACTACGTGATGGTCGGCGGGGTGACCGGGCTGATCGGCGGGCTCTACTACTGGTTCCCGAAGATCACCGGCCGGATGTACGACGAGTTCCTCGGGAAGGTCCAGTTCGGGCTGTACTTCCTCGGGTTCAACCTGCTCTACTTCCCGATGTTCGTCGCCTGGGAGACCCCTCGTCGGGTGTTCGAGTACCCGCTCGATCTGATCCCGTGGCACCGCGCGGCCACCGTCGGCGGGTTCGTCCTTGGGATCTCGTTCCTCCTGATGTTCTACAACCTCTACACGAGCATCTGGAACGGCGAGGAGGTCGACGGCAACCCCTGGGAGTTCGCCCACACCGCCGAATGGGCGGTCCCCTCGCCGCCGCCGCTGGAGAACTTCCCCGGGCGGGCCACCTACGAGAAGGGCTTCCTCGACTTCGTCGACCGGGTGACCGCCGACGGCGGCGAGGAGCAGCCCGACGAGTACCGCTCCCCGCTCTCCGCGGAGGGCGAGGCGCAGGCGCGCTCCGACGGCGGGACGAGCACCCCGGACGGCGGCGTCGTGACCGGGACCAGCGGCCTCCCGGCCGAACCCGAACCCGACGAGGAGGTGGCCGTGGCCCATCCCGAGGAGCCGAGCCACGCGAGCATCTGGCCGTTCGCCATCAGCGCCGGCGCGCTCCTCACGCTGATCGGGCTCTCGGGCTTCCAGGGGGGGTCGCTTCCCGGCGGGATGGCCGGCGGGTTCTACCTCGGGACGGCCGTTGCCGGCGGCCTCGTGACCATGGGGTCGCTGTTCGCGATGGGCTACGAGAGCTTCCACGCCCCGGAGATGGCCGTCGCCGAGCGGTGGCCGTTCGCCGGCGTGGCGAACACCAAGCTCGGCGTGTGGATCTTCCTCGCGAGCGACGTCGTCCTGTTCGGCGCGTTCATCGGCTCGTACGTGTTCGTCCGGTTCGCCTACGGGTGGACCGAGTGGCACATCGTCCCCCACAACTCGCTACCGGGGCTGATCAACACGTACCTCCTGCTGACGAGTTCGTTCACGGTCATCCTGGCGCTGGTCGCGGCCGAACACGGGAGTCGGAAGGGCCTGCTGGCGAGCCTCACGGCGACGCTCCTCCTGGGGATCGGCTTCCTCGTCAACAAGGCGATCGAGTGGGCCGAACTGCTCCACGAGGGGGTCTGGGTCGACCAGGGGATCTCGGCCTCGACGTTCTTCCTCACGACCGGGCTCCACGCCGCGCACGTCACGGCCGGACTGGTCATCGCGGTCTACCTCATCTGGCGGGCCTGGGGCGGGGCGTACATGGGCGACGAGGAGCCCGTCGAGTACTTCGGGCTGTACTGGCACTTCGTGGACATCGTCTGGCTGTTCCTGTTCCCGATGTTCTACATACTCTGAGGTGACAACATGGCAAACACGAGACTCTACACGGCGATATACGTCGCACTGTTCGTCCTTGCCACCGCACAGGTCGCGGTCGAGTTCGCGGGGCTCCTCGACAGCATGTACTGGGTGGCCCTCGGCGTCATCATGGTGCTGTCGCTGGTGAAGGCCGTCGCGGTCGCCGGCTACTACCAGCACCTGTTCTACGAGCCCCGGTCGATCAGCTCATCGCCGCGTCGTACTCGATCACCTGACCGCCCTACCTCCTCACCGTCCGCGTCCCGTCCGGCCGCCGGTCACCCTCGAATCCCCGTCCTCGGTCCACGACTCCCGGTTTCCCGGATCGCACCGGAGACGGCCTGGGTACCCGGAGCGGCGGCCGAACTCGGTCCCGCAGGGGGTTCGACCTCGAACGAGCGATCCCGTTTCGTGTCGCCGGTGACGGGGCGGTCGAGTCCGGGGCCGGACCGGTCGCGGCCGTGGCTCGCGTGTGACGAGGGGAACGCGACCGGCCGGGACACCGGGGTCCGGGTGCCGCCTCGGACGCCGAAGCCGTCTCAGACGCCGAAGACCATGTACGCGAGGATGAGCACCGCGTAGAGGACCGCCAGCGCCCCGACGATCTTGAGGTGGAAGAGGAACAGGTCGTCGTCCTCGGCGTCGAGTGCCGCCCGGTAGGCCTCCCGCTCCAGCTCGGAGAGCGAGTCGAGGCCGTGATCGGCGAGGTGGAGGTCGCGGTACTGCTCCGTGCGGAACGGGCGGTCACACGGCGTCGGCGTCGGCGCCGGTCCTCGCGTCGGTCGTCGCCACGGCTCAGTCCCCTCCGCGCTCGCCGTCCGAGCCCCACACGAGCACCCCGACGGCGAGCAGGAACGCGGCCGTCGAGAGGTCGAGCGAGAGTCCGGAGAAGGTCGCCAGCCCCGCGCCCGCGCCGAGGCCGGCGCCACCCGCCAGCGACAGGAGGAGCGGGAACGAGCAGCCGATACAGGTCGCGACGCCGAGCGCGCCGGTCAGCGTCCGTGCCGAGAACTCCCGAACCGCCGCCGCCAGCAGGTACGCGAGCGCGAGGTAGCCGACGACCCGGTAGGGGACGAAGTAGGCGTGGAACCAGCTCCCCACGTAGGCGATGCGGGGGCCCCACCCGGGGGTCGCCAGCGTCACCTGCCAGCCGTGGAGGTGGTCGTGGGCGTGGTCGGGGCCGTAGACCGCCAGTAGCCCGGAGAGCCACGCGAGGGCCAGGAAGTAGCCGGCGCCGACGAGGTCCGCCAGCCGGCGGAGGCCGTCGCCCGCCGGCTCCGGTCGAACACGCCAGACGGCGTACAGCCCGGCGTTGATCCAGACGAAGGGGTAGAGCACGTACCGGGGGTCGGTTACGGACGCGGGCGAGAGCGCGAAGTGGATCGCGATCCAGAGCGCCTCGACCGCGAGGACTCCGACCCAGACCCGCCGGTCCGGGAGTCGCGGTCGGAGGCCGAACCCGCGGGCCACGCCGGTCGACATCTCAGGAGAGGAAGACGAGCCGGGCGGCGATGACGAGGAGGAACAGGGCCCCGACGAGGGTCGTCCCCTCGGCGACGGCCACCGACGTCGGCCGCCCGCGGCCGCGTGCGGAGGCGTACGTCCCGTAGAAGACGTATCCCCCGACGACGGCCGCCGTGGCGGCCCCCAGCACGAGACCGAGCGCGTTCACCGTCTCCTCGGGGAGGCCCACGCCGGCGACGAACGCGACGGCCCCGCCGCCGAACACCGCCAGCAGGAGCAGGAATCCGACGATCCACACGGCCGGATGGCCCATCGCACGCGAAACCAGCCCCGGACCCTCCGGCGAGTCCGGGGCGTACCCCCGCCAGTCGACCCCACGCACCGCGATCAGCGCGATCGCCAGCAACACCGCTCCGGTCAGGAGCGTACTCAGGATGAGCGCCTGTGCCATGATAGCCTCACTCGTGTGCGACGGAGGTTTAGGACCGATCCTGTTAACGCTTCCGGCACGCGTGGCCGTGGCATCCCGGGGTTGGGCCGCCGGTCCGGCGTCGGTCGTGCGCCGTGTCGGGAACGCGCGACACCACTATCTATCGCCTTTGATACTGTGGGTTCATGGCACACGTTCCGGAGGAGGCGGAACAGTACGTCCGCGATAACTATCAGATAATTCATACTTTCACGCCGATCCACGAGTCCGTCAGCGAGCACAGTTTCGAGCCGCCGGAAACGTGCGGCGGGTGCGGGGAGACCGAATCCGTCGAACTCTCGAACTGGGTCCGTCACCACGAGTGACGCGACCGGACACGAGCGAGCGACACCGCCAGCGGCGACGAGGACGACGTTCGAGTAGGCGCAGTCGACACCACGGACCGGAGAAGCGGGCGCTCCGGGCCCGTTCCCCCCGCGGCCCGTGGCGTCCGGACCGCGAGACGGTACGGTCGCATCCCCGACAGCGCGAGCGCCGTGGGAACGGTTCCGACGGTGCGCCCGCGACGGGTCGTCGCGGTCGGCGACCCCGATAGAGGTACGACGGTCCGTCCCGGGCCTCGACAGCGAGGGCGTCAGGCCTCGACAGCGAGGGCGTCAGGCCTCGACAGCGAGGGCGTCAGGCCTCGACAGCGAGGGCGTCAGGCCTCGACAGCGAGGCCGGCCTCCCGCAGCGCCTCCTCGGCCGGGAGGTCCTCGTGGATCACCCCGGAGACCGCGCGGGCGATGGCCTCGGGGTCGTCGTGCTGGAAGATCGAGCGGCCCATCGAGACGCCGGCGCCGCCGGCGTCCATGACCCCGCGGACGGCCTCGACGGTCTCGCGGTCGGTCCCCTTCGAGCCGCCGGCGATGACGACCGGCAGGCGGGTCGACTCGACGACGTGCTCGAAGGAGTCGGCGTCGCCGGAGTAGCCCGTCTTCACGAGGTCGGCGCCGAGCTCCTCCGCCAGCCTGACGGCGTGACCGAGCGCCTCGGGGTCTGACCCGTCGACTCCCGGCCCGCGCGCGTACGCCATCGCGAGGACCGGAATACCCAGTCGGAAGGCGTCGTCGGTCAGCGACGCGAGGGCCTCGATCTGTCCCGGCTCGTAGTTCGAGCCGACGTTGATGTGGAACGAGACCGCGTCCGCCCCCGCGCGTACCGCCTCCTCGACCGTGCAGGTCACGCGCTTGTCGTTCTCGTCCGGACCGATGGTCGTCGAGGCGTTGACGTGGACGATGTAGCCCGCGCCGTTCCTGTTGGGGTGGACCCGCGGCGCGATGCCCTTCTGCGTGAGGACCGCGTCGGCCCCGCCTCGGGTCACCGCGTCGATGGTCGACTCGATGTCCTTCAGCCCCTTGACCGCGCCCATCGTGATCCCGTGATCCATCGGGACGATGACGTACTTCCCCCCTGTGCCGATGCGTTCGAGCCGCGCCTGTGTCCCTGCGCTCATTGGTGTGTCACCGTGTGACAGGTGGCCTCATTTGCGTTCCGGTTCCGGTCGCCGTTGCCCGCCGGCGACCGCGCCCTCCTCGAGCTCGCGGGCCTTCTCCCGGAGCCTATCGGCCGTCCCCTCGACCGGGTCGTCGTTCTCGTGACCCTCGGCGACGACGTCGACCAGCGCCGACCCGACGATGATACCGTCCGCGCCGGCCTCGACCACCGAGGCGGCCTGCTCGCCGGACGAGATGCCGAACCCGACGGCCTTCGGGAGCGGCGAGTCCACGAGCCTGGCGAGCGACTCGGCCGTCCGCCCGGAGACGTTCGCCCGCGCGCCCGTCACGCCCAGGCGGGCCTGGACGTAGACGTACCCCGAGCAGATCCCGAGGAGCTTCTCGAGCCGTGACTCCGTGGTCGTCGGCGCGACGATGGAGATCAGGTCGAGGCCGTGCTCGTCGCAGGCCTCGCGGAGCGGCCCCGCCTCCTCGGCCGGGAGGTCCGGGACGACGAACCCGTCGATACCGACCTCGGCCGCGCGGCGGACGAACGGCGCCGGGCCCTTCTCGCTCGCGGCTTCACCGCCCGCGCTGTCCGAGGCCTTACGGGCCTCGCTATCCCCGTACTGATAGATGAGGTTGTAGTAGGTCATGCAGACCACGGGCACCGGCGAGTCGAGCTCCTCGACGAACTCGAAGTAGCGCCGGGGGGTCATCCCGCCCTCCAGCGACCGGACGATGGCGCTCTGGATGGTCGGTCCCTCGGCGATCGGTTCGGAGAACGGCAGGCCCAGCTCGAGGACGTCCGCGCCGCCGTCGATCAGCGCCCGGACGTACTCGAGGGAGGCCCCGTAGCTCGGGTCGCCGGCGGCGAGGTACGGGACGAACGCGGGCCCGTCGGCGAACGCCTCGGCGACTCGCGAGTTCGAACTCCGGGTCACTCGAACACCTCCATGTCGGGGGCGTTCGGGATCTCCCGCCGGTCGGTCTCCTCGATGGCCGCCTCGAGGTCCTTGTCCCCGCGCCCGGAGAGGTTGACGACCACCGACTCGCCGAGCTCCGTCGGCTCCTCGAGCTCCTCGATGTACCCGAGGGCGTGGGCGCTCTCCAGCGCCGGGATGATCCCCTCCGCCCGGGAGAGGCGATGGAACGCCTCCAGCGCCGCGTCGTCGTCGACGTTCACGGCACGGACGCGACCCTCGTCGACGAGGTGGGCGAGTTCCGGCCCGACGCCCGCGTAGTCCAGCCCCGAGGAGACCGAGTGTGACTCCATGATCTGCCCGTCGCCGTCCTGCAGGAGCTTCGTCCGGGCGCCGTGGAGCACCCCCTCGCTCCCGGTCGAGAGCGACGCGGAGTTCGGGGCGACCCCCTCCTCCTCGTTCACGGTCAGCGAGGAGCCGCCGGCCTCGACCGCATAGAGGTCGACGGGGTCGTCGACGAAGTCGGCGAAGATGCCCATCGTGTTCGACCCGCCGCCCGCACACGCCAGCACCGCGTCCGGGAGCTCGCCCGCCTTCTCCCGGGCCTGTCGCCGGCTCTCCTCGCTGATCACCCGATGGAAGTCACGCACCATCGACGGGAACGGGTGCGGACCCACGATCGAGCCGATGACGTAGTGGGTGTTCTCGACGCTGGCCGCCCAGTCGCGCATCGTCTCGCTGATCGCCTCCTTGAGCGTCCCGCGGCCGACGGTGACCGGCGTGACCTTCGAGCCGTTGATGCGCATCCGGAAGACGTTGGGCCGCTGGCGATTTATATCGCGCCGGCCCATGTACACCTCGCAGGGCAGGTCGAGGTGGGCGGCGGCCATCGCCGTCGCGGTACCGTGCTGGCCGGCGCCGGTCTCGGCGATGATCCGCTCCTTGCCCATGTACTTCGCCAGCAGGCACTGCCCGAGCGCGTTGTTGAGCTTGTGGGCCCCGCCGTGGAGCAGGTCCTCGCGCTTGAGGTAGACGTCGAGCCCGTACCGCTCCGAGAGGTTGTCCGCCCGCTGGAGCGGGGTGGGTCGCCCGCCGAAGTCCCGGAGCCGCTCGCGGAACTCGTCCATGAACCCGTCCTCGTTGTCCAGCACGTACCGCTCGTAGGCGTCGGCCAGCTCCTCGATGGCCGGCATCAGCGCCTCGGGCACGTACTGGCCGCCGTACTCGCCGAACTTCCCGTCCGTCCGTCGTGTCCTGTCTGTCTCGCTCATGTTCGTGTGCCTCCGTCCGCGTCCGCGTCCGCGTTTCCGTCGGCCTCCCGGTCGACGGGCGTCGTCAGCCGCTCCGTGTTCGCCCGCACGTCGCCGTCCATGATGGCGGACCCGACGAGGAGGCCGTCGGCCCCGGCCCGGCGCATCCGTGCGGCGTCCTCGGGCGTAGTTATTCCGCTCTCCGCTATCAGGGTGATGTCTTCGGGGACGCCTGCCGCTTGCGGTCCGGGCTCGCCGTCGGGGCTGCGCTCGCCCGACTCCGCGGGTCCGCCCACCACCCGCTCGAACGTCCCGAGGTCGACCTCCAGCCGCCCGAGGTCGCGGTTGTTCGCCCCGACGAGGTCCGCGCCGGCGTCGAGCGCCGCCCGG
This sequence comes from Halobacteriales archaeon QS_5_70_15, assembly GCA_003022005.1. The sequence goes on along the minus strand of PXRQ01000086.1, from coordinate 25,246 downwards.
AGCTCCTCGCGGGTGTGGACCTCCACGAGGGCCTGGAAGCCGCGCTCGCGGGCCGCCGCCAGCATCGGTTCGAGGTCCTCGCCGAGGAACCGCGCGATCAGCAGCACGACGTCGGCCGCCACGACGTCCAGTTGCCCCTCCGTCAGGAGGAAGTCCTTCCGGAGGACCGGCACGTCGACGGCCTCGCGGACCCGCCGGAGCGACTCGGGGGAGCCCCCGAAGTGGTCGGGTTCGGTGAGCACCGACAGCGCGGCCGCCCCCCCGGCGACCGTCTCGCGGGCCAGCCCGACCGGGTCGTCGTACCGCTCGCCCTCGGTCGTCGGGCTCGTCGGCTTCACCTCCGCGATGACCGGTACTCGACCGCTCGCCTCGGCCGCGGCGAGCGCCGACCGGAGCGACCGCGCGTCGGGCACCGTCACCCGCTCGCCCCGGCCCGCCCGCCCATGCGCGGACTCGAGGATGGCGGCCACGGCCGGCGCCAGCTCGCCTTCGGTGTCCATTACTGTTCACTAACGCACGCATTTGCACATAAGGGTTGCGTCGTTCGGGCGCCGGATCGGTCCCGGCGGCCGGACAGCCCGCCGGCCGGACAGCCCGCCGGCCTCGGACGCTCGTCTCGCGGCTCCGTGCGGCCTGTCACACGAGGAGTCCGGTCGCGTCCGTCCGCGCACGGGCCCCGCGACGGCCATAGCGACCATCGCCGGGACGGCGGGAACGGTCGAGGTCGTCCCGTTCTCGGCGTCCTCGCGCCCGGTCACTCGCCCCCGGCGTCCTCGCGGAGCCGCCAGGCGTCCCCGCCCGCTGACTCGACGACCCCGCGGCGCTCCATCTCCGCGAGCACCTCCGGGAGCCGTCCGGGCTGGGCGACCTCCATCTCGATGCGCTCGACCCGGTGGTACTCCCGGAGCAGGCGGCGTATCCCCTCGGCGGTGTACGGCCCGTCGCCGTCCTTCTCCATCACGCCGGCGACGAGGTCGACCATGTCCTCGATGAAGTTCCAGGGGTAGACGATCCACGCCCACTCGTCGAGGCGTTCGCCGACGAAGTCCGGCTGGAACTCGCTCGTCCCGAGCAGCTGGAGGGTCGCGGTGCGGACCGACTCGGGTTCCCGGTCGGTGACGTACTCGTGGGCCCGGTGGATGGACCCGCCCGTGTCGGCGATGTCGTCGATGATGAGCACGTCCTTGCCCTCGACCGACCCCTCGGGCATCGGGTACCGTACCGTGGGCTCGCCGGCCTGCTCCGCGGTGCCGACGTAGTGCTCCATCTTCAGGCTCGCCAGGTCGTCGAGCCCGAGGAAGTCACAGAGGACCCGGCCGGCGAACCAGCCCCCGCGGGCCAGCGCCACGACGACGTCCGGCTCGAACTCCGCGGCCTTCACGTCGTCGCTGACCTCGCGACAGAGGTCGTAGATGTACTCCCAGTTGGTTATGGTACAGTTGAACTCCTCGGGGAGGTCGGCCATGCGCTTCGGTCACCGGTCGTGACCGACGGATCGCCGACAATTAAGCGGTGCGACTACGCGGTACGACACGGTCGGACGATGGCCCCGTCGGACGGGTCCCGGAGGCGGCACCCCCGCTCGCGAGCGGAGGAACGAAGGACGCCGGGGGAGAGGAGGCGCCCTCCAGTTGGGGAGAGTGGCCGGCTGACTCCGGCCAGTCGGGGGGTCCACTGCGGTCGATTTAAACCCAACGGGCCCTCGCCGGGGGACAGTCGGCGTGGGATCCCCGGCGGCAGAGGGAAGGACCTCCCGTTCCTCGACCCGGTATGTGGTTCGACGACTTCGACCACGAGGCGCACGTCGGGCGTGCCATCGAGCTCGGTCGGGAGGCGGCCGAGCGCGGGGACGACCCCTACGGGAGCGTGCTGGTCCGCGAGGACCGGGTGGTCATGGAGGCGCGCAACGCCGTCGTGACGGAGGACGACCTCGCCGCCCATCCCGAACTCGCGCTCGCGCGACGGGCCGCCCGCGAACTCGATCCGGAGGAGCGCGTCCGGACGGTCATGTACACGAGCACGGAGCCGTGTCCGATGTGTGCGGGTGGCGTGTACCACGCGGGGCCCGGCGCGGTGGTCTACAGCGTCTCCGCCGAGCGGTCCCGGGAGCTCGGGACGGACCTCGTCGTCCCGTCGCCGGAGGTGTTCGCGGGCGGGTCGCGCGAGATCCCGGTCGTGGGCGGGGTCCTGGAGGCGGAGGGGCTGGCGCTCCGCCGGGAGTACGGGTAACCCCGGTGTCGCATCCGAGTCGGAGGAACCGACACCGGCGTTTTCAGCGCGGCTGGATGCGCCCTACGGTTTTTTGTGGATGCACGATACACCCCGAACGGGGGAGAGCAGAGATGAACCTATACGCCGGATCCGACGATCGGTTCTACACCGATCTACAGGTGTCCTGGCACTTCGAGAGCGACGAGTGGCGACCGTGCATGTGGGACAGCGAGGACGGCTGGGAGCTCGTCGAGAACGGTGAGGAACTGGTGTGGCTCTATCCGATCGGGCGGGACGACCTGCCCGAGAACGTGGAGCTCCGACAGGAGGATCGCGGCGCGGTCGTCGTCGACCGACGCGAGGGCGTGGACCGGGACCGCGAACGGCCGGGGGCGATGGTGGAGGGACCGACCGGATAGGGACCGCCCGCGGCCGGTCCGAGGGGCAGCTTCATACCGGGGCCGTCCGTGGCGGCCGGCCTGTCTCGTCGACGCCTTCACCGACGAGCCGCTGCGCGGGAACGCCGCCGGGGTGGTCCCCGACGCGGCCGGACTGACCGACGAACAGATGGGGGCGGTGGCGCGCGAGCTGGGCGCCAGCGAGACCGCCTTCCTCCTGCCGGCCGAGGACGCCGACGCGGACCGGCGGGTCCGCTACTTCACGCCCGAGACGGAGGTCGACCTCTGCGGTCACGCGACGGTGGGCAGCCACGCGCTGCTGTACGCCGACGGGGTGATCGAGGCCGGGACGCACGACCTCGAGACGAACGTGGGCGTCCTCGGGATCGAGGTCGAGGCCGGGGGGCGGGTGTGGATGACACAGAGCGAGCCGGAGATCCGCGAGGTCGAGGTCGACTACGGCCGGCTGGGGTCGGCGCTCGGGATCGACCCCGCGGCGCTGCGGGACGTCGGCGCCCACCTGCCGGTCGCGTACGCGAGCACGGGGCTACCGTTCCTGGTCGTCCCGGTCAACTTCCTGGAACACGTCGGGAACGCGGATCCGGACATGGGCGCCATCGAGCAACTGAGCGACGAGTTCGGGGTCGCGGGCGTCTACGCGTTCACCTTCGACACGCTGAACGGTGACTCGACGCTGCACGCCCGGATGTTCGCGCCGGGCGCGGGCGTCCCCGAGGACCCCGTGACCGGGACGGCCTCGGGGGCCGCCGGCGCGTACCTCGACCGGTTCGGGGCCATCGACACCGGGTCGATGCGGTTCGAGCAGGGTCAGTTCCTCGACCGCGGCGGGGTCGTCCACGTGGAGGTCGGCGGCGCGGGCGAGGGGGTCAGGGTCGGCGGCGAGGCCGTCGTCTCGCTCGAGGGGCGGCTGTTCGTCCCCGCCGCGGCCGACGACGACATCCTCGAGGCCTGATACGGACGACCGTGGTCCCTTGCCGGCGATCGCCGGCCCCGGGCGGGGGCCCCGCGTCCCGGAGTCGTCGCGCTCGTTGACCTCGACCGGTCGAACATCTGTCACGCTGTGGACCGGTAGCGTCCGCGGCAGGTCCACCACGGCGCGCGCAGGCTCGGGTCGCCCCCGGGTGAAGGCGGGCACGGACGTGTCCACGTACCCCCGGGGAGTACCCCGAACCGGGAGGAAGCGACGACCTGCGGTCGCCGGCCGAACGGGCTTCTTACTCGCTATCGAGTTAGTTCTCGTCGAACTCGCTGATGCATTGCGAAGGTCTAAGGTCGGGGACGTGTCACCCTGAACCGATGGCAGAGCGCGGACGCGAGACTCCGGTCCTGTGGCTGGAGCGGGTACGGTCGGAGGATATCGACTCCGTCGGGGGGAAGGGCGCGTCCCTCGGGGAGATGACCGCCGCCGGCCTGCCGGTCCCGCCGGGGTTCGTCGTCACCGCCGAGACGTACCGTTCGTTCATCGAGGAGACGGGCATCGCCGAGGAACTGTTCGAGGCCGTCGAGGTGGACGCCGACGACTCGACGGCGCTGGCCGACGCCGAGGCCGGGGCCGAGGAACTCATCCTCGGGACGGAGATGCCCGCCGAACTCCGCGAGGACATCCTGGCCGCGTACGCCGACCTCGACGACGGTGAGGCGTTCGTCGCGGTCCGGTCGTCCGCGACCGCCGAGGACCTCCCGGACGCCTCCTTTGCCGGCCAGCAGGAGACGTTCCTCAACGTGACCGGCGGGGACCTGATCGAGCGGGTCAAGGAGTGCTGGGCCTCGCTGTTCACCCGGCGCGCCATCTACTACCGGGGCGAGCAGGGGTTCGCCCACCGCGACGTGGACATCGCGGTGGTCGTCCAGCGGATGGTCGACGCCGAGAAGTCCGGCGTGATGTTCACCTCCCACCCCTCGACGGGCGAGGAGGAGATCATAATCGAGGCCGCCTGGGGGCTCGGCGAGGCCGTCGTCTCCGGCTCCGTCTCGCCGGACAACTACGTCATCGACCGGCGGACCGGCGAGATACTCGAGGAGACCATCGCGGACAAGAAGACGATGATGGGCAAGGACCCCGAGACGGGCGAGACGATAGAGCGCGAGGTCGACCCGGCCAAGCGCGAAGCCCGGGTGCTCGAGGCCGACGAGGTCGAGCGGCTCATCGAACTCGGGGAGACCGCCGAGGACCACTACGGGAACCCTCAGGACGTCGAGTGGGCCATCGCCGACGGGGAGGTGCTCATGCTCCAGTCCCGGCCGATCACGACCATCTCCGAGCCCGACGGCGTCGCCGGGGTGGCCGACGGGTCGGGGGCCCTCGAGAACGGCGAGGAGAGCGGCGCGATGCTCCTGAAGGGGCTCGGCGCCTCGCCGGGGATCGTCTCCGGCCCCGTCCGCGTCGTGCGGAAGCTCGACCAGCTCGACAAGGTCGGCGAGGGCGACGTCATCGTCACGGAGATGACCACCCCCGACATGGTGCCCGCGATGAAGCGCGCGGCGGGCATCGTCACCGACGAGGGCGGGATGACCTCCCACGCGGCCATCGTCTCCCGCGAGCTCGGGGTCCCCGCGGTCGTCGGGACGGGCGAGGCCTCGAAGACCCTCTCGGACGGCCGGATGGTGACAATCGACGGCGACAAGGGCACCATCACCGAGGGGGCCGCCGAGGAGGAGACCACCGAGGAGGAGCAGTTAGAGGAGATCCGGCCCCAGAACCCCGTCAAGCCGATGACCGCGACGGAGGTGAAGGTCAACGTCTCCATCCCCGAGGCGGCCCACCGCGCGGCCCAGACCGGCGCCGACGGGGTCGGCCTGCTCCGAATGGAGCACATGATCCTCTCGACGGGGGAGACCCCCGAGCACTACATCGAGCACCACGGGGCCGACGCCTACGTCGAGGAGATCGTCGAGGGCGTCCGGGAGGTCGCCGACGAGTTCCACCCCCGGCCCGTCCGCGTCCGGACCCTCGACGCCCCGACGGACGAGTTCCGCACCCTCGAGGGCGGCGAGGACGAGCCCCACGAGCACAACCCGATGCTCGGCTACCGGGGCATCCGGCGCTCGCTCGACCGGCCCGAGGTGTTCGCACACGAACTCGAGGCGTTCCGGCGACTCTACGACATGGGCTACGACAACGTCGAGGTGATGTTCCCCCTCGTCAACGACGCCGAGGACGTCGTCCGTGCCCGAACCCTGATGGAGGAGGCGGGGGTCGACCCGACGAAGCGCTCGTGGGGCGTACTTCGCCTCCTTCGGCACGAACGACCTCACCCAGTACACGCTCGCCGTCGACCGGAACAACGGCAACGTCGCCGACCGGTTCGACGAGCTCCACCCCGCGGTGCTCGACCTCATCGGGGGCGTCATCGAGACCTGCCGGGCGCACGACGTCGCCACCTCCATCTGCGGGCAGGCCGGCTCGAAGCCCCGGATGGTCAAGTTCCTCGTCAACGAGGGGGTCTCCTCCATCTCCGCGAACATCGACGCCGTCCGCGACGTCCAGCACGAGGTCAAGCGGGTCGAGCAGAAGCTGCTGCTCGACTCGGTCCGGTAGGCGGAGCGCGACCCACGACGACGTCGCGGTCCCTCGCCGACCCCGACGCGGGCCGGGAACGCGCCACTACTTCGCCTCCTTCGGCACGAACGACCTCACCCAGTACACGCTCGCCGTCGACCGGAACAACGGCAACGTCGCCGACCGGTTCGACGAGCTCCACCCCGACCGCCGGGGCGTCGGCCGACGCCGTCCCGGGGGTGTCGGAGGGCCGGCTGACCGACGCCGAGGCGCTCCTCTCGGCCCACGAGTCCGCGCTCGTCGAGTCGGGCTTCGAATCCGACCTCCGCGTCAACGCCACCGAGGGGTTCCGCGGCGAGGTGTTCGAGGCGAGCCGGCGACAGCGGACGATCGTCGAGCCGGGCGGCGAGGAGTACGTCTTCCGGACGACGCAGGCCACCGGCGTCCGGTTCGACACCTGGGGGAACGGCTCCGTGTCGGTCACGCGCGGGCAGTCGGGGAACACCACCCGTTTCCGGATCGGGGGCCCGACGTCGACCGCGGTGCTGACGAACCGCGCCGGGCTCCGCTCGTTCCTGACGGCGACCGGGTTCGAGGTCGACGGCGTCGAGGAACGGGACGGCCGCACGCTCGTCACCCTCGTCTCGACGGGAACGCCCGACCCCGTCGCGTCGCCGGGGGTCGTCCCGGAGAACGCCAGCGACGTCCGCGACTACGAGGTGCGGGCGGTCGTCGACGCGAGCGGTCGCGTGCTCTCGCTCCGGGCCTTCGCCGGGTACACCATCGACGGGGAGGCGGGGTCGATGGAGGTCACGTACGGGGGGGTACGGCTCGACCGGCCGGCCGTCGAGCGGCCGGCGTGGGCCGCCGAGCGGCTGCGCGAGGCCGGCCGGACGCCCACGCCGACCGGGTAGTCGGGGGACGCCGATGCCAACAGGCTTAGGACGCCACTCCGAGTAGCCGCCCCGCCGTCGCTCGCGCTCCCCGTCGCCGACCTCCTCCCCGTCGCCGACCTCCCGCTGAGCGTCCACGGGAGGATCTTCCACGCGCTCGAGGAGGCCGTCGTCCGGGCGACCGGCCCGCTCGGCCTCGTCATCATCTTCGTCTACTCCTTCCTCATCGCGTTCGTCCTCCCGCTCCCCTCGGAGGTCGTGCTGGCGACGCCCCTCCGGCTCGGACTGCCGTACGCCGTCGAGATCGCGCTCATCATGCTGGTCAGCGGCGTGGGGAAGGCCTGCGGGAGCGTCTTCGCGTTCGCGATCGGGCAGGAAGCGAAGCGGGCGGGGCCGGTCGTCAGCTTCCTCCGCCGCTCGCGGTTCGACGTCGTCGCCTGGTCCGAACGGCAGACCGTCGGGCTCGCCCGGAAGTACGGGTACGTCGGCCTCGCGATGGCGCTCTCGGTTCCCTTCTTCCCCGACACGCTCTCGATCTACGCGTTCGCCGTCCTCGAGGAGGACTACGTGAGGTTCGCGGCGGCCACGTTCGTCGGCAGCGTCGGTCGGCTGCTCGTGAGCGTCGCCCTCCTGGGCGGCGCGGCGACCGTCATCTGATACGTGTCGCCGTAACGATCTGTCGGCGATCACTCGAACCGGGTCAGTGATCGCCGGTAACGGACTACGACGATCCGTATGGGGCGGGCGCGGCGTCGGGTCGGCCGACCGCGACCTTTTTGATGGGCCGACGACTCCCCCGCGGTGTGAACGGGCGGCTCGCGTTCCAGCGCGGTATGCGCACGCGGTAGCGCCGCCGCCGTCGGTGGACCGTCCCGGAGGCCGCCACGCCTCGCGTTCGGGGCGCCTCGCGTCTCCCGGCCCTCGTACGGCCGCTCCCGGACCGCGAAACCGGCCGCTCTCCTCCGTACCGTCCACGACCGACCGTACATCGGCGGGTTTACGCCCGCCAGACCACAGAACCCGAACATGGGCCACGAGGAGTTCCCGACCGACCGCCCGGCGGTGGTGACCTGCGGGCTGCCGTACGCGAACGGCGACCTGCACGTCGGCCACCTCCGGGGGTACGTCGGGGCGGACGTGCTGAACCGCTCGCTGCGAAAGCTCGGACAGACCACCGCCTACGTCTGCGGCTCCGACATGCACGGGACGCCCATCGCGGTCAACGCCGCGGAGGAGGGCGTCTCGCCCGAGGAGTTCGCGATGAAGTGGCACGAGCAGTACGAGGAGACGTTCCCGAAGTTCGGCGTCGACTTCGACAACTACGGCCACACCCACGACGAGACCAACGTCGAACTCACGAAGGAGATCGTCCTCACCCTCGAGGGGGAGGGGTACGTCTACGAGAAGGAGATCATGGTCGGCTACGACCCCGAGGCCGACCAGTACCTCCCCGACCGGTTCGTCGAAGGGACCTGCCCCTACTGCGGGGAGAAGGCCCGCGGCGACGAGTGCGACGAGGGCTGCGGTCGCCACCTCGAACCCGGCGAGGTCGAGGACCCCGTCTCGGTGGTGACGGGCAACCCCGCGGAGTACCGCGAGCGGACGCACGAGTTCTTCCGGGTCTCGGAGCTCCAGGAGTACCTCCGGGGGTTCATCGACCGGCTGGAGGGCACCTCGAACGCCCGGAACCAGCCCCGCGAGTGGATCGAGGGCGAGCTCCGGGACTGGTGTATCACCCGCGACATGGACTGGGGTATCGACTACCCGGGCGAGGGGGCGGACGACCTCGTGCTGTACGTCTGGGTCGACGCGCCCATCGAGTACGTCTCCAGCACGAAGCAGTACTCCGAACGGGCGGGAGCGGACACCTACGACTGGGAGGAGGTCTGGAGAGAGGACGGCGAAGTAGTGCACGTCATCGGCCGTGATATCATCCAGCACCACACCGTGTTCTGGCCGGCGATGCTCCACGCGGCGGGCTACACCGAGCCCCGCGCCGTCGCGGCGACGGGGTTCATCACCATCAACGGCAAGGGGCTCTCGACCTCTCGCAACCGGGCCGTCTGGGCCGACGAGTACCTCGAGGAGGGGTTCCACCCGGACCTGCTGCGGTTCTACCTCGCGACCAACGGCGGCCTCCAGCAGGACGTCGACTTCTCCTGGTCGAAGTTCCAGGAGCGGGTCAACAACGAGCTCGTGGGCACCCTCGGGAACTTCCTCTACCGGTCGACCCTGTTCGCCGAACGCAACTACGGCGGCACGCCCGAGGCCGAGGTCTCCGAGGAGGTCGAGGCACGCATCGGGGCGGCCATCGACGAGTTCGTCGAGGCGGTCAACGACTACTCGATCCGCGGGGTCGGCGAGTCGGCGGTCCGGCTCGCGCGGTTCGGCAACGAGTACATCCAGCGCGAGGAGCCGTGGAACCTGGTCGACGAGGAGCCGGCGCGCGCCGAGCAGGTCATCCGCGACTGCGTCCAGCTGGCCAGGGCCGTGGCCGTCCTGTTCGAGCCCATCGCACCGGGGACGGCCGCGGAGCTGTGGGCCGTCTTCGGCGGCGACGAGACGCCCGTCCGGGACGTGACCCTCGACGCCGCGCTGGAGCCGCCCGCACCCGAGTTCGACGAGCCCACCGAGCCGTTCGAGAAGGTCGCCGACGAGCGCGTCGAGGAGCTGAACGAGAAGCTCCGGGAGCGCATCGAGGAAGCGAGCGACGAGGAGGGGGCGGAAAGCGAAAGCGACGAGACGGGAGCGGACCAAGCGGACGACGTGACCGCCGACTTCGAGCCAGTCGCCGACGAGCGGATCAGCCTCGAGGAGTTCCAGGACCTGGACGTCCGGGTGGGTCGGATCGAGTCCGCCGAGCCCATCGAGGGCGCGGACGAACTCGTGAAGCTCACCGTGGACATCGGCGTCGAGACCCGTCAGATCGTCGCCGGGCTCAGACAGCTCCACGACGTCGAGTCGCTCCCGGGGACGAAGATCGTCGTCGTCGCCAACCTCGAGCGGGCCGAGCTGTTCGGCGTCGAGTCGAACGGGATGCTGCTCGCCGCGGGCGAGCAGGCCGACCTCCTGACGACGGCCGGGGACGCCGGGCCGGGCGAGCGGGTGCGGTAGGACGCTCGGCGCTCCGTGGCGACCCCGTCGCCGTGACTCCCCGAGGCCGTCCCGGACGAGGATCACCCGCAGGTCCGTGACGTCCGTCCCGGCCGGCCCGGCCCGGCTCGGAGCGGGCCGAACTGGCACGTCGGGAACGGCGGTGGTCCCGTGCCCGTTTCGGGGACGGTCCACGTCGCGGTACCCGGGCGTGACGGTGCCACAAGGGGTTTGAATCGGGGACACGTGGTTCCGGTATGGTCGACGATGACGGCTGGCGGTTCGAACTCGAGGACCTCTCCGATTCCGGGGACGGTAGCGACGGGACGACGGAGGAGCCGACCGATCCGGCGGAGATCCCCGTCGAGCCGGAGTCGTGGACGCTCGAGGGCGCCGCCTTCGTCGTGCTCGGCGTGGCCGCGACCCTGTTCGTCTTCCTCCGGTTCGCGCTCGGGTAGCCCGGCACCGGTCGCTTCGCGGGCCGTTCGCCTCGCGGGCCGTCGTGCACTTACCCGTCCGCTCTCGAGCCGGCACGACGACCGCCGACGGCCGTCGGATCCGCCCGGGTACGGCCGAGCGGTCCGAACCGGACGGGGCCCTCCCACCGGGTCCCGGCGAGGCTCACCGCCCGATCCCGCGTGAAACGGCGGCGAGGACGTCCTCTCCCGGACGAGTCGGACGGTCGCCGTCGTCCCTGCCGTCGTTTCCGTCGTCTACCGGACCTGTGCCCCCGGCTACCGACCGCGATCGAGGGTCGAGCGCCGGGGAGAACGGGAGGTCGGCCGTGGCTAGTCGTTCCGGGGGACCGCACTGCTGGCGTCCGACTCGGCCTCGCTCGTCTCCTCGACGGCGCGGGTGAGCGAGACGTTGAGCAGGAGCGTCGACGCGACGCCGCCGACGATGGTGACCGCGTTCTTCACCGCGTGGTCGACGATGGCGATCGCCAGCGCGACGTACGGCGTCAGGACGGGGTCGGCGGTCAGTCCGACGACGATGAGCGTGAACGCCCCCTCGTAGAGGCCGAGCCCGCCGGGCGAGAGCGGGAGCACCTTCGCGAGGTTGCCGACGCTCACCGCGAAGAAGCCGGCGGCGACCACCGCGACGGTGAGGTCGACGCCGAACGCCGCGAACACGACGAGCGCGGTCACGACGTCGACGATCCAGACGAGGAGGCTCGAGACGCCCACGCGGGCGAACGCGCTCCGGTCGCCCGCGACGGCCTGGACGTCGCCGACGAACTGGCCGATCACGCCGGAGACGTAGTCGGCGTAGGAGTCGTCGCTGATCCTCGTCACGGCCCGGCGAACGAGGTCGGTGTCCCGGCGGGCGCTGGCGACGATGACCCCGACCGCGAGGACCGCCATCGCGCCGACGAACGCCGCGACCCGGATGGCGGTCCGGGCGGCACCGGCCGGGTCGACCGACTCCCCGCCGATCGTGACGGTGCCGACGTCGGCGGCGATGGCCGAGGCCACGTCGCCGACCCCGCCGGTCAGGACGAGGCCGACGAGGACCGTCCCGGCGAGGACGGTGATCGAGAGGAGATCGAACACCCGCTCGACCGCGAGCGAGGCGAACCCCGTCGGGTACGGGATCCCGCGCCGGGCCTTCACGACGTACGCCCGGACGGCGTCGCCCGCCCGCGCCGGGAAGACGAGGTTACCGGTCTGGGAGACGAATATCGCGCCGGTGAGGAAGCCGACCCGCTCGCGGTAGCCGAGTTCGGCCAGGATGTCCCGGTAGCGGAGCCCACGGAGCGGCCAGGAGACGACGTAGATCAGCGCCGAGAGGGCCACCAGCACGGGGTCGGCGCCGACGATGGCCTCGAACACCGCCGCGGGGTCGAGGTAGACGGTCATCAGCGCGAGCGCCACCAGGACGAGCAGCGTCCCGCCGGCTAGGGTGCCCCGGCGGGTGATCCGGGGGGAAACCGACAGTTCCCAGAAGGTCCGGAGGACCTGCGAACCCATCCCCAGGACGTCCCGGACGAGGTCGACCGCCGTGTCGCCCTTCGGCTCCCACTCGACGGGGAACTCCTTCACCTCGTAGCCGCGGCGCTGTGCCTTCACCAGCACCTCGGTGTCCCAGAACCAGTGATCGTCCCCCACCGCGGGCAGGAGCGCGAACAGCGCCTCGCGGTCGAACGCCTTGAACCCGCACTGGTGGTCCCGTAGCGAGGAGCCCAGCACCAGCCGCACGAGGGTGTTGTAGCCCTCGGAGGCGACGCCGCGTTCGGTCTCGCGTGGCTGTCTCGCGCCCGGCATCCGCCGCGACCCCGTCGCCACGCCGTAGCCCTCCGTCCGGATGCTCTCGACCAGCTCCTCCAGGTGGGCCATGTCCGTCGCGAGGTCCGTGTCGTAGTAGACGAGGGTGTCGCCGCGGGCGGCCTCGAACGCCCGTTCGAGCGCGCCGCCGCGGCCCAGCCGCTGGTCGCTGTGGACGTGTCGGACACGGGGGTCCTCGCGGGCGAGCCGGGCGGCGATCTCCGGGGTGCGGTCCGAACAGCCGTCCTCGGCGACGATGACCTCGAAGCTCCCCTCGGGGAGGAACTCGGCGAGCGTCTCGAGGGAGACCCGGACCGTCTCCTCGATGGTGTTCTCCTCGTCGTAGGCGGGGAGGACGACGCTCACCTCGACGTCGCTCATCATCGGTCGGTGGTGCCGACGGACTAAGTGCCTTCCCTTCGTCCCACACCCGAAACGGTCGTAAACAGCCTCGGACCACCGTGCCCGGGGGTCTTAGACCGCACGTAACCGGCCGATACGGATCGTTGTAACGATTTACTGTCGATCTACCCGGTGGCGCCGGGTATCGCCGGTAACGGACTACGGACGACCGCATCGATCCGCGGTTCCGGGGACCCGTGCCGTCAGGAACCGCTCGGCGACCGTCGGGTCGACGTTGACCTCCGCGGGCGAGGCGTAGGGCCGCCCGACGACGATGTCCCCGGCCAGCCCCTTCCCGATCCCCGGGATCGTCCGTAACTCCTCCAGGGACGCCTCGTTCGCGTCGAGCGGGTACGGCACCCCCGTCACCGACCGGTAGCCGTGGTCCGTGACCGCGACGTCCAGCGACGTTCCGAGTTCGCGCTCGCCGGGGATGCCCACGAGCAGGGGGTACGTTCCGAGCTGCCGGCCGAACGTCTTCCCGTCCCGGTGGTACTCGAGGTGGACGTCCGGGAGGACCGTACCGGGAGGGGCGACCCGCCGGAGCATCGGGTTGTCGATCTCCTCGCGGATCCGCCGCTTGTAGGGCTTGAACTGTTTCTTGTGCTCCTTCGCGATGCCCGCGCCCGTCCCGGCCATCTCGGTCCCCTCGAACGCCATCACCTGCCGGACGTTCACCCGCCGGACCATCAGCCCCTCCTCGAGCACCCGCCGGAGGAACCCCAGGTTGTGCTCGTAGGTCTCCGGGCGCTCGCCCTGCAGGCCGTGGACGAGGTTTATTCCGGGGAGCAGTTTCGGGAGTCGCCGAGGGGCGTCGTCGCCGACGGTGGGTGCGTCCTCGGGATCTTCCCCCGACCGCCACCCGGCCACCTCGTTGACCACCCGGACCGCCTCCAGACACTCCTCCGCGGTGACGAGCAGGTTGTTCTCCTCCTGAACCACCGGATCGGCCGATTCCAGCCCGAACGCCGCCGTGTCCCCCGCCGTGTTGTGCTCGGCGATGATCCGGATCCCCTCGCGGGACGTCTCGGGATACTCGACGATCGTCACGGGGTTCATATTGTCGAGATGGAGAGTGCGTAAGTCCGGGGCCACCTCGCGAATGCCGCCGTACAGTTCGCGGAGCGCGTCGGGGTTGGGCGCCTCGCCGTCGCCGCCGAACGCGAGGATGTCAGCCTGTCGCCCGAGCCGGAAATGCCGGATACCCCGGTCGTAGAGCCCCTCGACCTCCCGGACGACCGACTCCGCCGTCCGGAACGCGGGGTTGCCGTACAGCGGCTCCGTGCAGAACGAGCACCGGTAGGCGCACCCCCGAGACGTCTCCATCTCCGCGATGAGGTAGTCCGGGTGGTTCGGGTGGTCCTCGACGACGAACGCGCCCTTCGCGCCCCAGCGGTCGATCTCCTCGTTGTCCCTGACCCGGTCGCCGAACCCCTCCAGCCCGTTCCGCACGAGGTCGTGGGCCGCCGCCTCGACGTCGCCCTTCGCGACGAACTCGTAGTCGAGGTCGTCCCGTTCGGTGTCCTGCGCGCCGGCGTTTTCCTCCCCGACGCCGAACCGGACCGGCCCGCCCATCAGCGTCGTCCCGTCGGCGACCCACGCGAGTTCGCGCACCTCGTCCGGTTCCGCGGGGGTGCCGCCGACGTACTTGCCGGGGACGGTCATCCCGCCGACGTAGATCATGAGGTCCGCTTCCTCGACGTCGCGCCACCGCGAGCGGTCCTCGCGGAGCGCGTCGATGGTGTGGTAGGTGATCCCCGACTCGGGGACGCCGGCGTCGACGAGGGCCCCCGCCGTGTACCGGGGGTACGTCGAGACGTACGGCGGGACCCCGAAATGCGCGGGCTCGTCGACGTAGCCGTCGACGATGGTGACCGAGAGGTCCGCCGGGTCGTTCATGGGCCGCGATACCCGCTCGAGTGGTAAAACGGGAGCGGTCGCGGATCGAACGACGCCGTCGAACCCGTCGACACTGGACGGGATGGCCTGCTGCGTACGAACGGCTCCTCGTTCACTGATACGGTCGTGCGTCGTCCGTTACCGATGATCGCCGATCCCGGCCGGGCGATCGCCGGTAGATCGTTACGCACGACCGTATGACGCGCAACGAGCCCTCGATGGCCGGCCGATCGACACGTACCGTCGCCTGCCGTACCGTGATACGGTGTCCCGATCGCGGACGGTCGGCTGTGTCGTCGCCGGGGCGTTCAGTACCGGCTGGCTGAGCGTCGTGACGCTCGTCCTGCTTCCGTTTCTCGGGTTCGCGACGGCCGACATCGTGGGACGCGGTCTCCCCCCGTGGGGGCCGTCGCCGGCGTTACGACTCCTCTGATACTCCTGGGCATGACGCCGGCCCACGGCCGGGTCCCCGACCTCTCGGAGGCTACGCTCGTCTTCGGGTCACTCGGGGCCGGGCCCGGGGCCGGATTCGTCGGCGGCGGCCTCTTCGGTTCCGTCGGCGGGTTCGGCGCTCACGTCGCTCGGCGGGAGTTCGGGTCGTGAGGCTCGGCCCGAGACGCGACACGAGGGTGCCCGGAGGGTCCGCCGGTTCTGACTGTGCCACCCACGGATCGATCCCTCGCTCCGCCGAGCGCGGTCCGAGGCGTGGCGAGCGCGCCCCGTACTGGCACGGCTCCCGGGAACCGATCGCCGCTCGGGATCCCCGACGGGGCCGGTCAGACGTAGATGTATCCCTCGACGGGATCGTACCGCCCTCCCTCGACCGCGAAGCCCGACTCGACGGCCCGGGCGGTCGCGGCCGCCGCGACGAGGCTGTCGAGCGCGTCGCCGCCCGAATCGTCGAGCACTCGCTCCTCGAACGAGTCGGGAAGCGTAACTCCCCACTCGCGCAGGCCGGCGAGTATCCGCTCGCGCCGCCCGCGGGCACGGGGGTCGGACGGGTCCTTGTACTTCCGGTCGGGGAGCCCGAGGTCCCGGAGGGTCGCCGCGGGGTAGACCTCGATCAGGGTCGGCCCGTCGCCGTCGGGGGCCATCGGCGGGACCGACACGGAGCCGAGCAGCGGCGCGAGCAGGTCCCGCATCGCGTGGAACGTCCCGTACCGCGTGATGAACGAGTACGGGGAGTTCGCACCCGTCGGCCCGTCGGTTCGCCGTTTCAGCTCGACGCCGTCGGCGTCGCTCTCCCTCGCACGGTCCTTCCAGTCGGCCTGCGCGGCGAGCGCGTCCGCCTCGGCGTACTCCTCGGCGACCCACCGGGGGGCCTCGCGCCAGTCGTCGCTCGCTGCGACCCGGTCGGGGAGGACGGGTCGGGGAAGGCCGAACGAGGCGTCGACCCCCAGCACGTCGCCATCGCCGGGGAACGAGCGGAGCGCGTCGAGGACCTCGTCCCGGCCGGTGGCACAGAACGCCTCGCGTGCCGAGCGACACGCGGTCACCTCGATCCCGTCGTCGGTCGGTTCGGCCGTGGCGAGCCAGATGCTCTCCCCGGGTTCGCTCGCGCCGCTGAAGTCGACGCCGTGGAGCCGCATTCGGTGTGAGGTTCGGGTCGCGTGTTAGTAAGCCGCCGCCACGTTATCGGTTGCCGGCTCCGCCGGCAACCCTGGCTGCGGTCGCGCAGCGAGCCCCGGGAGCCGAGAAGCCAGGGGCTTCCGAGGTGGTTCCAGTCACCGCTGCCCGGTACGCGGGCCGACACCCGACCGGACGCACAGGGCACCATCCGATCGCCTCCACAGAGCGGGGCATTCATGTTCGGTCCCGACCTACACCCGCGTATGCCAAAGACGCTCGAAGTCGTCTGCACGGACGAGGACTGCGACCTCGACATGTTCGAGCTCCGCTACACGTACAACATGCCGGACGGGACGGGCGTGGAGGCCTTCACCTGTCCGTACTGTGGGTCGGGCGACGCGCTCGAGGAGATCCAGGTCTGACGATGTCGATGCTGCGCGACATCGGCGAGTCCATCGGCGCGGCGGTCCTCGACGGGATCGGCCGGGCGGCCTCGCAGCTCCAGGAACGCCGACCGCTCGCGGTGGACCTGCTGGAGAGCGACGACGCCTACCTCGCGGTCTTCGACGCGCCGGGCGCGGAGGCCGCGGACGTACAGGTGCGGTACGAGGAGGACGCCGTCCGGGTCCGGATCGACCGCTTCCGCGAGTTCTTCGAGGGATACGAGATGCGGCTCCCCGGCCGCGGGATGTCCCTCGACGGGCGGGCGACCCTCCCCGAGGGGGCGCTCGTCGATCCGGAGGGCGCGACGGCGACCCTCACCGACCACGGGACGCTCCGCGTCGAACTCCCGAAGGTCGAGGACGAGGAGGGCCGGGCCGTCGAGATCGCCACCGACGAGGAGAACGGGACCGAGGTGGAGACGACGGACGTAGACGACGGCGACGGCGCCGGTGGCGGGGCCGAGCCGGACGGGACCGACGAGGAGTAACCCCCGTCCGGGACCTCGGCGCCGGACGGGCACCGGGGCTCCCCGTATCCGCTCGCACGGAGCGGGCTCAGGCGAGGAAGTCGTCGATGCCGCGAGCCGGGTATGCGACGACGTGGTCGGCGCCGGCCTCGCGGAGCGCCTCGACCTGCGAGCGGACGTCCTCGACGCTGCCGACGAGCGCGTAGTCCCGAACTGCGGCAGAGAGCACCTCTCGCGCCCGGCCCCCGGCCGAGGAATCGGTCGGCGCGCCCTCGGGGAGCGCCATGGCGACGGGCCCCCGTCGAGCGGCGTAGGCACCCACCGCGTCGAGGATGGCGTCCCCGTCGTCGGTCAGGACGGTCGGGGCGTAGACGGCGAGTTCGCCGCCGAACCCCGCCGCGCGGAGCCCCCGCAGTTCGGACTCGGTGTCCCGCGAGAGGAGGTCGTACTGTACGCCACCCGCGGCCATCGCGAGCCGCTCGACCCCCTCGGTGCCGACCCAGGCGTCGGGTGCCGACTGGAGGGCGCGGCTCAGCCGCGGCGCGACGGCCCGGTCCTTCTCGGCCTCGCTCAGGTACGCCGGGTGACCGGCGACGAGGACGCGGCGGACCTCCGACGGGAGGCGGTCGAGCAGCGAGTCGTCGCCAAGCGGGTCGAACCCGTCGGCCCTGACCGGCGTCGTCACGAGCACCCGTTTCTCCTCGGCCAGCCGCGAGAGGGTCCGCTCGTCGGGGAGGTGCTTGCGCCCCTCGTAGTCGACCGCGACGGTGTCGATCGGCAGCTCCCGGCCCCGCGAGACGTCGCACTCGGCGGGCTTGAGCGTCACCACGTCGATACCAGCGCGCGTCAGCGTCTCGCCTGTCAGCATGGTCTGTGTGTTCGCCGTCCCTCGTCGCCGCGAAGCCTCGCGGCGCGAGCGGACGTGTCTGTCCCGGGAAAGCCGTGCCCGCCGTAAAACCGTATCGTTCCCCGCGAACGCTTCTCCCGTTCCGGGGCGGCGGCGCGAGCGCCGACGGCCGGTAGCGAGCCGACCCCGGCGGTCGGCTCCGAGGACTGGTTTCATACGGTCGTACGTCGTCCGTTACCGATGATCGCCGATCCCGGCCGGGCGATCGCCGGTACATCGTTACGCACGACCGTATCAGACCCGGAACTCGGCGTCCGGCTCGACGTGGCGGTCGGGCTCCTCGGGGACGGTCCAGTCGGTGGTGAGCTCCAGCAGCTGAGCGAGGATGCGGGCGGTCGCCCCCCAGACGACGTAGCCGTCCACGCGGAAGTAGTGGAGCCGGATGTCCCCGTAGTAGGGGTGGTCGCGGCGCTCGGAGTCGTAGTTCGAGCGGTCGATCAGGTCCTCGACGGCGAGGACGGCCACCTCGGTCACCTCGACGCCGTCGGGGGCGTACTCGCGGTCGGGGACGCGGGCGACGTACGGCCGGACCGAGTAGCGCGAGGTCGTCCGGATGTCGTCCAGCCGGCCGACCACCTCCGTCTCCCCGGGGTCGACCTCGGCCTCCTCCCGGGCCTCGCGGAGCGCGGTCTCGCGGAGGTCGGCGTCGGTCGGCTCGCGGCCACCCCCCGGGAACGCCATCTGCCCCGCGTGGCTCGAGAGGTCCGCCGACCGCTTGACGAACATGAGGTGCGGCCGGGCCTCCCGGGTGACCACCGGCGCGAGGACCGCGGCCTCGCGCTCCTCGTCGGTCACCTCCGTCGGGGCGTGTTCCGACAGCCGCGAGAGGTCCATGCGTGATGGTAGGGGGCCGACCGTATTAACGACCCTGCTCCGGATTCGCCGTGAGTCACGCCGAGCGTCTACCCTGTCGCCCCCGTCCGGTCGTGTCGTCCCTCCTTCGGGGTGCTGTTCCGGCCCGCGGAGCCGTGCCCGCCCGAACGCGGTCCCCGGGGCGCCGCGGGCGGGATCCCCCTCGGGACGTCGGCCACGACTCCGCGTCCCTCGGGGTCACGGGAGCCGCGGTTCGGCACGCGAACGACCCGCACACGAGGACGGCCGACGGTAGCTGCGCGCGACCGGTCAGGCCGTCTCGGTCTCGCGGTCGGTATCCGAGCCGGACTCGGCGTCGGTCCGCTCGGCCTCCCGCTGTCGCCGTTCGCGGGCGAGCTCCCGGTCGATGTCGTCGTCGAACCGGGGGACCGATTCGACGGTGAGGACGTTCCCGCCGCCGGGATCGATCACGATGACCTCCTCGCCGGCGTCGATGCTCCCCTCGACGGTCCGGGCCCGGAAGTGCGGGTTGAACCCCCCGCCCTCGAGCTTGACCTCCCCCTCGGTCTCGGTGACCCGTTCGGTGACGCGGCCGGTCTTGCCCCGCAGCGAGTCCGAGTCGGAGGTCCGGCCCGATCCGCGCCCGCCGTAGAAGTCGAACTCGCGGTAGGCCCACAGGGCGGCGCCGCCCGCCCCGAGGACCACCACCGCGAGGACGAACGGGGTGATCGCCGCCAGCGACGGCGGGATGAGCAGTCCGACGAGCCCGGCAACGAGCAGCGCCACCCCGAGCACGATGAAGTGTGCGCCCGGCGCGAGCGCCTCCGCGACCATGAGCCCCGCACCCGCCAGTAACAGCACGAGCGAGAGCGGCAGACCGAGTCCCGGAACCTCGACCATACCCCGCGTAGGCGACGACGGACCGTAACGGTTCGGGATGGCGTCGTGCTCGGATGGCCCGACGCCGCCCGGGCCCGCGCCCGCCGGCGTCCGCCAGCATCCACGCCCGAACGCATTCCCGAAAGCGTCGCACGCCCCGAGTGGGTTCCGCCTCCATCCGCACCGACGGCCCCCGCACGCGAACCCGCAGGCACTTGCCGTACCCCTCCCAACCGTCCGTCGTGACACCACCACGCGCCGGAGCGAGCGGGACGACCGGGGGCGACCGCTGAGATGCCCCGGGAGGCCAGCCCGCTCGAACGCGAGATGGGGATGCGCTACTACGCGAGCGAGCACGACGGGACCGGCGGACGGCTCCGCGCCGAGCCCGAGGACTTCCGGGTCACCGAGATCGAGCGGTTCGGCGCGGAGGTCCAGTCACCCGACGCGGACCCGGGGAGCTATCCGCACACGGTCTTCCGGGCCACGCTACGGGGATGGGACACGAACGACTTCGCCGACGCCCTCTCGAAGAAGCTCGGGATCAGCCGCGAGCGGGTCTCCTGGGCCGGGACGAAGGACAAGCGCGCCGTCACCACGCAGCTGTTCTCGGTCCGGGAGGTCGCCCCCGACGGGCTTCCGGCGGTCCGTGACGCCGAGGTGGAGGTGCTCGGCCGGGCGGGACGGCCGGTGCTGTTCGGCGACCTGGCGGGCAACGCCTTCGAGATACGGGTCCGCGACGCCGATCGCCCCGAGCACACCGGGGGTGTGGCCGGCGAGCTCCGGGCGTTCGCCGGCGGTGACCCCGACGGCCCGGACGCGCCGGCGGGCGTCCCGAACTCCTTCGGTCACCAGCGGTTCGGCTCGCTCAGGCCGGTCACCCACCGGGTCGGACTCGAGATAGTGGGCGGGAACTGGGAGGCGGCGGTGCTGGAGTACGTCACGACGGGGGGCGAGGCGGAGCCCGCGGACACCCGCGAGGCGCGGGCGTGGATCGCCGAGACGCGCGACTGGGCCGGTGCGGTGGAGAAGCTTCCGGGTCGGCTGCGCTACGAGCGGGCGATGTGTCACGCGCTCGCCGACGTCGACGGCGAGCCCGGCCCCGAGGAGTTCCGGGGGGCGCTCGAGACGATGCCCACCAACCTCCAGCGCCTGCTCGTCAACGCCGCGCAGTCCTACCTGTTCAACGAGATCCTCTGCCGGCGGCTGGAGCGCGGGCTCCCGTTCCACGAGGCCGTCGAGGGGGACGTGGTCTGCTTCGCCGACCGCGACGCCCCCGAGGGGCTCTCGCTTCCCGACCCCGCCCGGCTCCAGCGGGCGAACGGCGACCGCCTCCGGACCGTCAACCGCCACTGCGCCCGGGGCCGGGCGTTCGTCACCGCGCCGCTCGTCGGCACGGACACCGAGTTCGCCGACGGCGAACCGGGGGAGATCACCCGGGAGGTCCTGGAGGCGTTCGACGTCGCATGCGAGGCGTTCGACCTGCCGGGGGAGTTCCACTCGACCGGGACCCGGCGGGCGGCGCTCCTGCGAACCGACCTCGACGTCGGGACCGACCCGCTGACCTTCTCGTTCGCGCTGCCGAAGGGGAGTTACGCGACCGTCGTCCTGCGGGAGTTCCTGAAGGCCGATCCCGGGACGCTGACCTGACGGGTCGGCGGTCTCGACGGGCCAAGGGCGTCGGATCCGGCCGCCGCCGGGGACTCTCCCGGGAGCGACGGTCGATCGAGGCCGACTCCCGACGGGTTCGTCGGTTCCGGGTGACGCGACCCGGTCGCGGGTGACGGCAGGGACGACCCGCTTTCCCCCTGACCGAAGGACGGAACGGCGACTGCCCCGCCGAGCGGTGTTCGGCGGCCGGCTGTCGGGATCCGGTGCTCCTGCTCCCGTCCGTCGTACGGGAGCGTCCCCGGGCGGCGCGTGGGTCTCAGTCCGGTCCCTCGAGGCTCAGTTCGTCGAGGAAGTCGAGCGCACACTCGGTGTGGAGCGTGCCCGACACGGTCGACCCGGTGTTCGTCGCCTGCTCCCGCAGTTCGAGCTCGTCGTACTCCTCGCCGACGAACTCGTCGCTACAGACCGCGCAGTCCTGTTGCTCCGGCCAGTACGTGAGCCGGAACGCCCCGTGCTCGGGGACGTACCGGACCACCTGCGGTCCCCTGAGCCGGTCGAGCGCCGTCCCGAACGCCTCCTCGCCCAGGTCGACCCGGTCGGCGAGTTCCCGGCGGCTCTGCGGCTCCCCCGCGTCCTCGAGGGCCCCGACGATCCGTCGCGTGTCGTCCGTTACCTTGCACGTTCCGTACGGTCCCGCGGTGAAAACGCACACGTAACCTGCAAGCGAGCGGGGATCCCCGTCCGGCCGGGTCGGCCTCGGACCGAACCGCCCACCTTATCCACCCGCCGCGCCCAGTTCGGGTATGCAGTGTCGGCAGTGTGCGCAACCCCTCGAGCGGCCGGGAGACTACTGTCTCCGGTGTGAGACGCGCAACGCCGACACGGTCGTCCTCGACCTCGAACGCGAGCGGGCGGCGGTGGTCGTCCTCCTGGAGGACGGCGTCGTCGCCCGGCGGGTCGTCACCACCCGCGAGGAGCCCTCCGAGCGGTGGGGCCCCACCGAACTCCGGAACTACGCGGGGCAGGTCGCAGACGAGGTCCACCGCAAGCGCCCCGAGGAGGTGTACGCCACCGGCGACCGCGACACCCTCAACGCGGTCCGGGCACAGCTCCACTACCCGCTCTACCGGGTCAGGGACGAGGACCCCGTCGAGGCGGTCCGCGAGCGCCGCGGCGAGGAGCCGCTCGAGGTGGTCGAGAAGTCCGTGGCCGAGAAGATGGGCGGCACGCACTCGACGCTCATCGGGAACCGGGACGGCAAGCGGGCCATCGAGACGGTCGCCGCTCACCCCCACGTGAAGAAGGTGATCCCGGGCCCCATCGACGCCGGGGGGTCGGGGTCGAACTCCGGAGTGCGGGCGAAGGCGACCCGCGCCGACGAGAAGGGCAACGTCCGGCTGCTGGTACGCGACGGCTCCAGCGTCCAGGAGAACCGCGTCGTCACGACCGCCCGCGACCGCGAGTCCGGCGAGTGGGTGCGCGAGGACCTCGACGAGGCGCTCCGCGAGGCCGACCTGCAGGAGTGACCGGCGGCGGACCCGTCGCCCCGGACGGCGGCGACCGACCGCGGGCTACGCGGCCCGCGCGGCCAGCACGACGAGCAGATATGCACCGACGAGCACGTACGGGGCTCGGGCCGTTCGCGCCCCCGCGGTCAGCGCGAGAGTGAGCGCGTGACAGACGCCCAGGAGCGCGACAACGAGCACCGACGGCCCGCCCGCCAGTGCGAAACCGAGCGTCCCCGCCCCGAGGACGGCCGCGGTCGCGTAGAGCCGGGCGTCCCGACTGTCCCGTCCGCGGACCGACCGGGCGGTGGCGGCGTAGCCGGCGAGCCCCGCGAGCGGCCAGGCGTACAGGTGGACGGTCGGGGGAGGACCCCCACGAGCGAGAGCGTCGAGAGGAGCGTCGCCGTGGCGTTGGCCCCGCCCCACGCGAGCAGCGGGCGGGAGAACCGCACGGCGTCGGGGGTCGCCAGCGTCCCGACGCCGACCACCACCCCGACCAGCCCGATCCAGACGACCATCGCGACGAGTTCGGGGTCGGCGACGAGCCCCGGAACGGCGGTCCGGAGAACGGTGACGCCCCATCCGACGCCGCCGACCGCCGCGCCGACTGCCAGGAACCGGTCGATCCCGACGGGACCGAGCGTGGGGGTCGCGACGAGGGCGGAGCGGATCGACGGGCGCGACGATCGTGGCACGCCTCACCCGACGCTCGGGACGGCCGAAGTGCCATCGCTGGCCGCGACTCGCAGGGTTTATTCACCCGACGGACCCACGTACGACCACCATGGCCAAGAGCAAGGTCGGCAGCGCGGGCCGGTTCGGCGCCCGGTACGGGCGGGTCTCCCGCCGCCGAGTCAAGCAGATCGAGGACGACATGCGGAACTCGAAGGTCGACGGCGACGACGTCAAGCGCCTCGGTACCGGCGTCTGGGTGAACGAGGAGACCGGCGAGACGTTCACCGGTGGCGCGTACCGTCCGGTCACGCCCGCCGGCAAGACCGTCCGCCGGTCCATCCGCGCCGCCCTCTCCGAGGGCGAGAGCGAGGCCGAGGGCGCGGACGAGTGACGCGCCGATGAGCTACAAGTGCTCGCGGTGCAAGCGCGACGTGGAACTCGACGCCTACGGCGGGGTCCGGTGTCCGTACTGCGGCCACCGCGTCCTGCTGAAGGAGCGCTCGCCCGACGTCAAGGAGATCCAGGTCGAGTAGCGCGGACCGTCGGTGACCGACCACCAGCCCGACGGTTCGACGGGGGATCCGGACGAGCCCCCCGACGCGCCCCACGCCGCGGAACTCGTCTTCGACTGCGAGAGCCCGGGACGGGCACGACTGCTCGCCCGCAGCGTCGGCCAGGAGGTCGACGAGATCGGGGGCGACCGCACCCGGGCGACCGTGGGAGCGCGCGGCCGCTCGCTCGTCGTCGACGTCGCGGCCGAGGACCTCGTCGCGCTCCGTGCGGGGATCAACACCTGGTCGACGCTGGTCGAGGTGGCCGAACGCGCCGCCGCCGTCGGTGACCGGAGCCGGGATCCGGCGTGAGGACCGCCCCTCGGGCGGCGTCCGTCCCTGTGCGTCGACCTCCGTCGGTGTCGGGTCGCGTGTGGCGTTTACCGCGCCGCTCGGCGGAATAGCGTGGGTTTTTCAGGGGGGAACCCCACCGTTCGCCCATGCAGGGTAACCTTCCGCCGGAGGCCCAGGAGAAGATCGAGGAGCTCCAGGACCTCCAGGAGACCGCTCAGGAGGTCGCGACGCAGAAACAGCAGGCCGAGACCACCCTTCGGGAGTCCAAGACCGCCCTCGAGGCGCTCGAGGACATCGAGGAGGACACCGAGATGTACCGCGAAGTCGGCGAACTGCTCGTCGAGACGGAGTACGACGAGGCCTACGACGACCTCGAGGAGAAGGTCGACAGCCTCGAGGTGCGCGTCCAGACCCTCGAGAAGCAGGAGGACCGCGTCCGCGAGAAGTTCGAGGAACTCCAGGGGGAGCTCCAGCAGATGCTCCAGGGCGGCGGCGGACCGGGCGGTCCGGGCGCCGGCGGCCCGATGGGTCCGGGCGGTCCGGGCGCCGGCGGCTCGTAAGCGAACGGCCAGACCTTTCTCGCGTCCCGACCCACGCCCTCGCATGAGCGACAGCGATGCGGACGCCGACGGGCCGACCGACGACGAGATCGTCGAGGCCGCATCCGACGCGGCCGAGGGGCTTGTCCTCTCGCGCTACAGCCAGTCCGAGATCGACGACCTCGACGTGACCGTCCGGTTCGAGGGCGGGACCCTCGAAGTGGACGTCTACCTGAACGCGCCCGACGGGACGACGGACCCGGAGCGGGTGGCCGAGGACGCCGTTCGGGCGGCCGAGGACGCGGTCGACGAG
>PXRQ01000085.1 GCA_003022005.1 Halobacteriales archaeon QS_5_70_15 | reverse complement strand
TCGGACGCGCGGGGGAAGAGGGCGGCCACGAACGCGTAGCCGGGGACGACGAGAAGGTACGTCCCGGCGAACAGGACACGCACGAGCGACCCGCTCCCGTCGAGGTCGCTACCGAGCCCGATCGCGACCACGACCACGGTCACGAGCGTCCAGAGCCCGACGACGACGAGATCGCCGAATACCTCGCCTGAACGACGACTGTCGACCATCCGGACGGTCGTTCTCCCTGCCGCGACAAGTACGTCCCGGTCGCGCGAGCTCGGCCCTCAACGGGACGGCGATGACGACGGGGCCGCCGCTCCGACGCCACCCTCTGGGTCGCCTGCACGCCTGCCGGGGTCGATGGGTCCGGGAAAGGTCGTCACCCGGCCACGAGCGGCAGGACGGCGAATGCCATGACGTTGATCATCGCGTGGATCGCCCAGATCGACCAGAAGACCCGCGTGCGGGCGTACAGCCAGCCCATGAGAAGCGAGACGGCGAACGCGAACGCGACGTTGCCGACGTTGAACCAGATGCTGTGCATGAATCCGAACAGGACGCTCACGACGACGATCGCGGTCCGCGTCGACACGACGTCCGCGAGCCATCGCTGCAGGAGGCCGCGGAACAACACCTCTTCGACGAATCCGACGAGTACACCGAGCACGAGAACGCTCAGCACGGCGTTCTGGACGGTTGGCGCGACGGGGAGGCTCTCGAGTTCGAAGAGCCACTGGATTACCCCCAGGACGGCGCCGATCACGACACCCGCGGCGGCGACGAGCCACTGTCGGCGCGACGCGTGCAACGAGAGCCCGATGTCGACGCTTCGGATGCCATGGCCGCGCATGACGAGACCGAGACTGCCGAGCAAGAGCGTATAGACCCCGACGAGCCATAGGAACGGATCGAACGAGATGATGCCCGTACCGAGATTCAGCAGGCGGAGCAGTGGCACGAAGACGAGTGCTTCGAGCACACGGTGATAGCCACCGAGAGCGATCATCCCGAACAGCACGAACAGTGCCGTCGCGTGCACCAGGAGCCCGAACACCATCTCCTGGAGGAGGATCGCCGCTTCCGCGACGACGAGGACGGCGATGGGTGCCACCACGCGTCGGGTCTCGCGGGCCCGCGTGCCGTCGGCAACCGCGAGTGATTCGGTCTCCGACTGATCCGCCATCGAAACCACGTTCCGCGACCAGACGTAAATGGATGTTCCCCCCGACTCACTACGTGGCGGGACACCCGACGGGCCCCCAGTCGAACGGGAGTGGCTGGTGTCGGAACGTCACGTCGGAACGTACCGTCGGATTCCACACGCGACAGTACCAGGCCGACCGGACACCTTCGCTTGCGTCATTGCGTACGTCCGATAGTCTTGTGGGGGCCGAAGGTACCTGGATCAGGATGCCATGTCCCGCTGGATACGGATGCGCGCCGTGGCGGTGCTCGTTTTGCTGGCGCTGTTGGTCGGCCTGGCCGTCTGGTATACTGCTGACCTCAACCACCGCTAAACCTCGGAAGTAGTGCTACTACGACCCCGTCATCGTCGACGAGCCGGCGGCATTCTGTGTGGTGAACCCGATATACGCCGAACATGCGATGATTCTCAAGCAGTCTGTTCTCAGCGGCTTCTGCTCTGGGTCTGACGGGCCGATAGCCAAGCTCGCGGAGAATCCGCGAGCAATGGCGGCGGGTGAACGCGATCTCAAACTCCCGTTCGATCAGTGCCGCGACGCGCTTGGAGGTCCACAGATCAGTTTCCCAGCCGTGTGCTTGTGCTCCCTCTTCGAGCAACTCGACGAGTTGCTCTCTGTCCTGTTCGTATCTGACTCACCACCGGATCGTCAACGGTCAACTCGTCCCGTGGTGTCCGACAGGCCGGGCAGGCGCCCTCGTCCCAGACGCGCCCGCGGCGGACGAACGCACCATATGCCGAACAGGGGGCGATAGCCGTCTCGCACGACGGACACAGCCACTTCCGGCCGTCGCGGTCAAGCGGCAGGCCGACCCGCGTCCCACAGTCGGGACAGGCGCCGACGTCACCCACCGCGACCACCTCCGTGTTCGGCGTCGTCGCTGGCGCTACTGTAGTGTAAATAATTTGATATTAGCCAAGGGTGGGATTCGAACCCACGAATTCTCGATTACAAGTCGAGTGCTTGAACCGCCCAAGCTCCCTTGGCGCACGCGGTAGTATTCAGTCGTCCCTTGTGTGCGTATCGCTTTCGGTGGCGGTCCCGGTGTCGCCGCCGCACGACCCGTCCCCGTCGGCCGGCCGTTCGAACTGGATCCGGTGTGGTTCGTAGCCGGCCTCGCGGTAGAACCGTCTCGCGCTCCCGTTCGCGGCGAGTATCTCGAGGAAGAAGGCGTCACACCCCCGTTCTCGGAGCCGGTTCTCGGCGGCCGCCAGCAGCGCCGACCCGATCCCCTCCCCGCGGCGTTCGGGGACGACGTAGACGTTCTCGACGAGTCCCCGGGTGAGGTCCTGTTCGTAGACGCCGGACTCGACCTCGAACGTGACGAACCCGACGAGGTCGTCCCCGTCGGCGGCGACCAGCAGCGAGTCCGTGGCGATCCCCCGGAGGACGGCCTCGCGGACCCGCTCGCGGTTGGGTCCGGCGAGCAGGTGCGAGCCGTGACGGCGCTGGTCGGCCGCCAGGTCGACCCACATGTCCGCGACGGCCTCCGCGGCGTCGGTGGGCGGCCGCTTCACGGTGGGGGATCCCCCGTCGTCGCCGGTCACCGTTCGAGCGCCTCGACCGCGGGGAGCGGGTCGCCGGTGAGCATCCGGAGGCAGGCGCCGCCGCCGGTCGAGACGTGGCTGAACCCGCCGACGGCGAGCCGGCGGAGCGCGGCCGCCGTGTCCCCGCCCCCGACGACGCTGAGTTCGGCGCGCGTGGCCGCCTCGAGTATCTCGCGGGTGCCGAGCGCGAACCGCTCCTCCTCGAAGACGCCCGCGGGCCCGTTGAGGATGGCTGTCCCCGCGTCGTCGAGCAGTTCGGCGTAGGCGCTGACGGTACGCGCGCCGACATCCAGAGCCGGCGCCTCCGCCGGGAGGTCGTCGATACCGATCTCGATCCGACCGCCGTCGCGCTCGATGGCGACGTCCCGCGGGAGGTGTATCAGCTCGGGATACTCGCCGAGCAGGTCGCCGGCCCGGCGGACCGCCTCCCTCGAACGCTCGTTGACGACCTTGGCGCTCGCGGCGCCGAGCTGGACGCCGTCGGCCAGGAGGAAGGCGTTGCCGACGACGCCGGTGGCGAGGACGCCGTCGGCGATGCCGCGGTCGAGTACCGAGCGGGCGACGTCGAGCGAGTCCTCGACTTTCGCCCCGCCGAGGACGTAGTAGCGGGGTCGGGGCGCGTCCCCGAGCCCCCCGAGGACCTCGAGCTCCCGCTCCATCACCCGGCCGGCGAACGCGGGGAGTCGGACGGGGAAGCCGACGAGGGAGGGCTGCGAGCGGTGGGCGGCCGCGAACGCGTCGTTGACGTAGACGTCGAGCACCGGGGCGAGCCGGGAGACCAGGTACGTCTCGGCGGCGGCCTCGGGGTCGAACTCCATGTACTCCTCGCTGTAGAAGCGGGTGTTCTCGAGGACGACGGCTTCGCCGGGGGACAGCGAGCCGACGACCTCGCGGGCGTTCGCGGTGAACGTCGCGTCGCAGTAGTCGACCGGCGCGTCGAGCAGTCCGTCGAAGCGGTCGGCGTGGGCGGCCAGATCCGCGAAGTCGCCCCCGCCCGGACGCCCCTGGTGGGCGAGCACGACGACCCTGGCGTCCCGGGAGCAGAGTTCGGAGAGCGTGTCGAGGTGTGCCCGGAGCCGGGCGTCGTCGGCGAGTCCCCCCTCCCCGTCGAGCGGGCTGTTGACGTCGACCCGCACCCCAACCGCGAGGCCCGACGGGTCGAGGTCGTCCAGCGTCCGTGCCATATCGGAGCGTCCCCCCCGCCGGAGGAAAGTGTTGTGGCGGGGTCGTCGCCGGGTGCTCGCCGGGGTCGGCACGGAGTGTCGTTTAAGGCACTCGGCTACACAGGGCTTCGCATGGGTATCAGTGAGACGTACGCCCGCGGGCGGCAACTGCTCGGGGCGAACCCGGGTAACGTCCTGCTCGTGGGGATCGTCGCCGTCCTGCTGTTGGACCTCGGGCGACAGCTGCTGGTCGGCGACCAGCAGTTCTTCCGGCTGGGGGTCCTGATCAAGGACGGCCTGATGCGGGGGCTCGTCATCGGGCTGGCGGGGATCGGGCTCTCGATGACGTACAGCATCCTCAGCTTCGCGAACTTCGCGCACGGCGACTACATCACCGCCGGGGGGTTCGCCGGCTGGGCGACGACGTACGTCATCGCGGGGGGCTTCGGCGCCCGCGCGGACATCGGGTCGCTCCTGCTCGTCGGGGCCGGGGGGTCGGTGTTCGGCGGCGCGCTCGGCATCGGCATCGTCAGCTCGCCGCTCGCCGTCGTCGTCGGGCTCGTCGTCGCGGGGGTGTTCACCATCGCGCTCGCGCTGTTCGTCGACAGGTACGCGTTCGAGCCGCTCCGGGACCGCTCGGGCATCGCGCTGCTCATCACGAGCATCGGCGTGGCGTTCGCCATCCGCTTTCTCATCCAGTTCGTCTTCGGCCCGAGCCGACGGGGGGTCACCACCACGCAGCCCTCGATCACGGTTCCGTTCATCGACGGGACCCTCCAGCTCAGGGCCCACGACGTCACCCTCGCGGTCATCGCCGTCGGGCTGATGCTCGGTGTTCACTTCCTGCTCCAGCGGACGAAACTCGGCAAGGCGATGCGGGCGATGGCCGACAACGAGGACCTCGCCCGGGTGACCGGCATCCCGACCGAGCAGGTCGTCCGCTACACGTGGATCATCGGCAGCGGGCTCACCGGCGTCGGGGGGTACATGTTCTTCCTCTGGAAGGGGACGATGGGCTACTTCGACGGCTGGCTGCTGCTGCTACTGATCTTCGCGGCGGTGATCCTCGGCGGCATCGGCTCGATCTACGGCGCGATACTGGGCGGGCTCATCATCGGTCTCACCGCCTCGGTGTCGGTCGTCTGGATACCGAGCGACTTCGCGAGGGCCGCGGCGTTCCTCGTGATGATCGTCATCCTGATCGTGAAGCCGGAGGGGCTGTTCGCCGGGAGGACGACGGCATGAGCGTCGCCGAGCGACTCCCCGAGCCGCTGGCCGATCTCTGGGAGAACGACGTCACGAAGATCGCCGCGCTGCTGGCAGTCATCTACTCGATCTACCTGATCACGGGGGCGATCCTCGGGTTCGAACCCCGGGGTCAGATCAACTCCATCGCCAGCCTAACCTTCTACATCGCCGTGTTCTCGCTGCTCGCGCTCGCGCTCAACCTCCACTGGGGGTACACCGGCCTCTTCAACATCGGCATCGTCGGGTTCATGGCCATCGGCATCTACGCGATGGCCATCGTCTCGAAGGCGCCCATGTTCGCGGCCGAGACGGGCCGGGCCGGCGGGTTCGGCCTCCCCCTCCTCGCGGGGGTCGTCGTCGGGACGGTCGTGACCGCGCTGCTCGGACTGGTGGTCGCGCTTCCGGCGCTGCGGCTCCGCGCGGACTACCTCGCCATCGTCACCATCGCGATGAGCGAGATCCTCCGGTTCACGTTCCTCTCGGGGGACTTGGAGCAGTTCACCGTGGCGGGCTACGTCGTCGGGCTCGGCGGCGGCTCGGGGCTCATTCTCGGTTTCACGCCGCCGGTGGAGGCGTTCTTCACCGCCATCGGACTCTGGGACGCCTACCTCGGGTTCGTCGACGCGTTCACCGTGGTGGTTCCGAACAACCCCAAGCCGGTCGTCGACTCGCTGGTCTACGGCGTCCTCCTGCTGGTCGTCGTCGCGGGCTACTACCTCCTGCTCCGCCGGGTCGGCAACTCCCCGTTCGGGCGGGTGTTGAAGGCCATCCGCGAGGACGAGCAGGCGGCCAACTCGCTGGGAAAGGACACGGACGCGTTCAAGACGAAGGCGTTCATGCTCGGCTGTGCCCTGATGGGGCTCGGCGGGATCCTCTGGTTCATGTCCCAGGGGGCGATCACGCCGAACACCTACCGGCCCCGGCTGACGTTCTTCGTCTGGATCGCGCTCATCATCGGCGGCGCGGGCTCGAACACCGGGAGCGTCATGGGCGGGGCCCTCTTCGCCGCGCTGCTGTTCCAGGGCCCCCGCTACCTGAAGAACGTCATCGAGACGCTGGTCGAGGTGGACGCCCCCTCGGGGTTCGGGCCGGCCGTCGCCCCGCTGGTCTCGAACCTCGACCCGGTGCCGTTCCTGTTCTACACCATCGACAGCATCCGGCAGCTCCAGCTCGTCATCATGGGACTGGTGCTGGTCTACCTGATGCACAACCGCCCGCAGGGGCTGCTCGGCCACCGCAAGGAACCGGCCTCGAGCGTCCCGCTCGGCCGGCCGGAACGGCCCGCCGGCGAGGGGAAGGGACGACCGCCCGCCGCGGCCGACGGCGGGACCGAGAGCAGTAGCGGCCGAACGAGGGGGCGCGATACCGATGAGTGACGGCGAAGTCGACGAACCCGCCGTACGGAGCAACGTCCCTGAGGACGCCGACGTCGAGGTGACCGAGGCCGAGACGCAGGACTCGGCGACCGAGGAGGCGGCCAAGCACACCCCCCGCGGGATACCGCTCCGCGTCGATGACCTCCACAAGCAGTTCGGGGGTATCACCGCCGTCGACGGCGCCTCCTTCCAGGTCGAGGAGGGGACGCTGACGGGGCTGATCGGCCCAAACGGCGCCGGCAAGTCCACGACGTTCAACTGCATCACCGGCGTGCTCGAGCCGACCAGCGGCTCGGTCTACTTCGAGGGCGAGGGGATAACCGGCCTCGCCCCCCACGTCGTCGCGAACCGGGGGCTCGCCCGGACGTTCCAGATCGCCCGGGAGCTCGAGGAGATGACCGTCCTCGAGAACATGATGCTCGCGCCGCGGGGCCAGCGCGGCGAGTCGCTCTGGCGGTCGGTGCTCCCGTTCGTCCGGCGCTCCGTCGTCGAACAGGAGGGGGAGGTGCTCGGACGCTGCTGGGAGACCCTGGAGTTCTTCGAGATCGACCACCTCGCCCACGAGTACGCCGGCACCCTCTCGGGGGGCCAGCGCAAGCTGCTCGAGCTCGCGCGGGCGCTGCTGACCGACCCCGAGATGCTGCTGCTCGACGAGCCGTTCGCGGGGGTGAACCCCTCGCTCGAGGCACGTCTGCTCGATCACATCCACGAACTGCGCGAAGAGGGGTACACGTTCCTCATCGTCGAACACGACATGGACCTCATCATGCAGAACTGCGAGCACGTGATCGTCATGCACCAGGGACAGGTCCTCATGGAGGGGACCCCGGAGGAGGTCAAGAACGACGAACGGGTCGTCGAGGCCTACCTCGGAGGTGAGGTCGAATGAGCGGGACCGAACCGGCCGGCGGTTCGGGGGCCGAGGACGGCTCGCCCGAGGGCTCGGAACCGGCGGAGCCCGGGGAGGCCGCCGGGGCCGCGACTGAGGTCTCGACGTGGTCGGACAGCCTCCTTCGGGTCCGGGAGCTCGACGCGGGCTACGGCGACCTGCAGATACTCACCGACGTCACGATGGACGTCCGGGACGGCGAGTACGTCACCATCGTCGGCCCGAACGGCGCCGGCAAGTCGACGGTGATGAAGTCGGTCTTCGGGCTCGCCACCCACATGGGCGGGACCGTCACGTTCGACGGGACGGACATCACCGCCTGGAAGCCCGAGGAGATCATCCACGAGGGGCTTGGCTACGTCCCGCAGAACGGCAACGTGTTCCCGACGCTCTCGATACGGGAGAACCTCGAGATGGGGGCGTACATCCTCGACGAGGTCCCCCAGGACGCCCTCGAGATGGTGTTCGAGCGGTTCCCCATCCTCGAGGAGCGACAGGACCAGCGCGCGGAGAACCTCTCCGGGGGACAGCAGCAGATGCTGGCGATGGGCCGGGCGCTGATGCTCTCCCCGCCGCTGCTGCTGCTCGACGAGCCCTCCGCGGGGCTCGCGCCGGACCTCGTCGACGAGATGTTCGAGAAGGTCGACGAGATCAACGAGTCCGGGACGGCGATCCTCATGGTCGAGCAGAACGCCAAGGAGGCGCTCCGGCGGTGCGACCGGGGGTACGTCCTCGTCAACGGTCAGAACCGCTACGAGGACTCCGGCGACGCGCTGCTGAACGACCCGAAGGTGCGCCAGGACTTCCTGGGCGGCTGAGGCCGGCCCCCGCCGGTCCCTGTCCGCGACCGCGCACCCGCACCCGTCCGTGCCCCGTTCGCGTTTCCGTCCTCGTTTCCGTCACCGCCCCCTCCTTCCCGCAGTCCGCCCCGATCCGCGTCCCCCCCCGACGAGACCCGGCCAGCCCCGGCCGTCCCGGTCCCGGTCTCCGTCGCGGCCGTGCCTGGCTGCCTCGGACGGCCGCGACGCTCGCGAGGCGCGAGAGAACCGAAGGGTGGTGGGTCGGGCGGTCCGAGCCCGTCCGGCCGTACCAAACCTCAGTTGCCCGACGTGAGCGCCTCCTGCACGACCGAGGTGTAGGAGGACTCGTTCTGGTTGTAGGCGATCTGGGCGAACACGGATCCGCCGAACTCGTCCTCGAAGACGTTCGAGAACCGGTTCGACAGCTGCTGGCCGTAGTCGTTGTTGACGTACAGCGTCGCGGCGGCCGACCCGCCCAGCCGCTCGGAGGCGACCTGGGCCATCACGCGACCCTGCAGGCGGTCGGAGGGCGCCGTCCGGAAGATGTAGTCGTTGTCGTCGAGGTTCGTCACCGACAGCGCCGTCGAGGACGGCGAGCAGCCGACGACCTCGTTGGGGATGAGCGCCTGCTTGGAGACGGGGACGTTCACGCCCGAGGACGCCGAGCCGCAGACGAACGGCATCCCGGCGTTGACCAGCGAGTTCGCGGCCGCGACCCCCGCGCTCGGGTCGGTCTGGGTGTCCTCGACCTGCGCGTTTATGTCGAGGTCGAGGTCGGCGTCGTTGACCAGTATCGCCGGGAGCTCCGCCGCCCGGATCATCGGCTGGCCGGTCGAGGCGAGGTTGCCGGTCTCGGGGAGCAGGATGCCGACGTTGACGGTGCGTCCGAGCCCACCGGGGCCGCTATCGCCCGAGGGTCCGGCCCCTCCGGGGTTGGATCCCTCGAAATTCTGGACCTCCTGGGTCTCGGTCGCCTCCTCGTCGGCGCCGGCGAAGGTCCAGATGGCGTACGCCGCGGAGGCCGGGTCGCCGTTCTGGTCGAAGTTCGTCGCCGAGGACGCCCCCTGGTAGTTGACGTCCTCGCCGTTGGCCGCGGCCTCGACCCCCTCGACGAGGTTCTGTGGGCCGACCTCCATCCCGCCGGGGTTGGCGATGCGGCGCATCTGGTCGCGGACGGCCGTGCCGCTGTTCTCCCCGGCGGCCGCGTTCGCCAGGATCCCGATAGCGACCGAGTCGTACGACTGCGAGGTGAACACGCCCGGGGCGTTGCCGTACTCGTCCTGGAACTGCTGGGCGAACGCCTCCTGGTTCGGGCCGCCGGCCGCGGGCGCCGTCCCCGTGACGTTCTGCATGTCGTTGCCGACCTGGCCCGGGAGCGCGGGGTCGCGGAGCCCGTCCGGAATCAGGATCTCCTCGGAGCCGTCGCTCTGGCTGTAGTAGTCCCGGAACAGCTGGATGCCGTCCTGCGGGTAGCCGATGACGACGAGGACGTCGGGGCCGCCGCCACCGCCGTCGCCCATCGTCTCGGTCTCGGTCTCGGTCGGCGTGTCGCCGCCGTCCATCGCCTCCGTCGGCGTGTCGCCGCCGTCGCCCGTCGCCTCGGTCGGAGTCGACTCCCCGCCGCCGTCGCCACCGTCGCCGCCGGTACAGCCGGCGAGCGCAGCAATACCGGCTACTCCGGCGCTCTTGAGCCACGCACGGCGCGAGACATCTCTTTGTGGTGTCATACCAGTCTCCCCTTCTGGCGGACCCACCATAAATGTGACTCGACCGACCCGGTCGCGCGAGCGTTCAGACGTCCCGGCAGTCCGGACAGAGGAGCTGCCCGTCCTGTTCGATCAGCTCCCGAGAGAGGGCACCGCAGTCCTGACAGATGCTCTGGTCGGAGACGGCCCGGTCAGTCGTGACCGCGCGGTCGTCGCCGAGGGCGTCCCCGTTCAGCGCCGCCTCAACGTCGGCCGGTTCGTCGTAGCGCTCGATGGTGGTCGCCGAGAGCAGGTCGTGCTCGGTCAGCAGCCCCTCCACGCCCTCGTCGGTGACGAGCAGCCGGCGAGTCCCCTGGGCGGTCATGGTGTCGACGGCGGCGTCGACGCGGCTGTCCGGGGCGACCGTCGGGACCGGTCCGAGCACGATATCGCCGACCGACACCGACCCGGGGTCCCGGCCGTCGCTGACGACGCTCAGGACGTCCCGCTCGGTCAGCAGCCCGACGGGCTCCTGGCCGCGGAGCACCACGGCGCACTCGGCGCCCTCCTCGAGCAGCAGTTCGGCGACGGACCGCACGTCGTCGGACTCGCTGACGCCGACGAACTCACGGTTCATCACCTCCCTGACGGTGAGTCCGGTGTTCATGCCCCGACGTTGGCCGCAGTACGGCTAAAAGCTACTCCCGGCAGGCTTATGTCACAGCGTGACAAACTCACACGATTGCGTCGACCGGTAGCGATCCGTCGCGGCGTCCACGGACCCCCGTCACGGGACCACGCGACCGACACCCGGTGGCGAGACGGTCCCGGCGGTCGGCTCCGGGGCCGGATCGTGCGGTGGTGCGCGGTCGGTCCTGATCGCCGACCCCGGTCGGGTGCTCACCGGCAGAGCGTCGGGCGGACCGCATCAGTCCTCGAACTCGACCGTCGTGCCCTCGTGGCGGCAGGTCTCGAGGGCGTGCTTGGCCGAGATCCCGGCCGACTGAGCGGTCCGTGCCCGCCCGACGCCGACCTTCAGGTCGACGCCGACGGCCTCGTTGACGTGCTCGCAGACGTCGGCGTACTCCGCCTCGGTCACGTCCGAACAGACCGCGATGACGTTGTCCCCACCGACGAAGAACGCGAGCGAGTCGTGGGCCCGGCGCATGTACCGCATCAGCTCCGCGTACCCCTGCTCGATCCGGATGAACGTGTCGAACTCGTTGAGCCGGTCGGTGTACTTCCCGGTGGCGTCGTTCACGTCGAAGTGGGCGATCCGGACGTCACCGTCCGTCCGTGCGTTCTCCGCGAGCGGTTCCCCCCGGAGTATCTCCGTCCGGCCCTCGTCCTGTGCGCTGCCGGCGTCCTGGAGCTGGTCGGTGGCGACCCCCAGCGCGGCCGCGGGCGAGGGGTCGACGGCGATGGAGAGCGACACCGACACCGGGTAGCGGTTGCCGACGGACTCCTGAACGAGCGCGTGGGCGTCCCTGTCCAGCCCGTTCGTCACCGCGACCATGTTGTCGAACCGCGAGAAGAAGACGTACCCCTCCCGGTTGCCGACGAGCTGGGAGAGGTCGGCGTAGAGCCGCGACTGGAGCGTCTGGAGGTCGACCTCGCGCCGGGGCTCGGGGGTGACCGTCCACGGCCCGTAGTTGTCGATCTGAACGAGCGTGACCTGCGTGTTCGTCACGCTCGGGGATCCGAGCCCGCCCCTAATACGCGTTATCGTTCCCGTATCCGTGATGCTCCCGGTGCCCCGGGATCGAGGGCCGGACCGATCCGGACGGCCGAAATCCGGGGGTTCATACGGCCGCGGCGGGACCGACGAGTAATGACCGTCCCGTCGCTCGTCATGGGCATCGGCGGGGGGACCGGCGCGGGCAAGACCACCATCGCTCGGCGGATCACCGAGGGGGTCGACTCCGTGTCGGTCCTGCCGCTGGACAACTACTACCGGGAGCGCTCGGGCGTCCCGCTGGAGGAGCGCCGCGAAATCAACTACGATCACCCCGACGCGTTCGACTGGCCGCTCGTCCGCGAGCAGCTCTCGGCGCTCTGCGAGGGGCGGACCGTGGAGATGCCCCAGTACGACTTCACCGCCCACAACCGGACCGACGAGACCGTCCGGGTCGAACCCGGCGAGGTGGTCGTCGTCGAGGGGATCCTCGCGCTGTACGACGACGTCGTCGACGGGATGCTCGACCTGGAGATCTACGTCGAGACCGACGCCGACGTCCGCATCCTCCGGCGCATCCGTCGGGACGTCGTCGAGCGGGGTCGGGACCTCGAGGGCGTCATCGAGCAGTACCTCTCGACGGTGAAGCCCATGCACGAGCAGTTCGTCCGGCCCACGAAGGCCGAGGCCGACCTCATCATCCCCGAGGGGGCCAACCAGACGGCCGTCGACCTCCTCAGAGAGCGGGTCCGCGGCGTCGTCGGGAGCGACCCCCCCGAACCGTTCTCCGAGTGAACCGGTCCCCGTCCACCCGTCCCCGTCTCGCCGTCGTCCTATCCGTCCTCCTCCGGCGCGTCGTCGCCGGCCGGCTCCCCCTCCCAGTAGTCGACGGTCTCCTCGATCCGGTAGAACCCCGACAGCGTGCGCTCGCCCGACGAGCCCGGCGGGGCGCCCGCGAAGACGCCGAACGTCCCCGAGTCGGGGTAAATCGTCACGTCGGGCTCGACCATCGTCGAGAGCATCAGGTACCGCAGGGGCTCGTCCGAGTCGTTCGCGACGCCGTGGCCGCCGTCCTCGCCCCCGGGGAACGCGAGGTAGTCACCCGCCGTCACCGCGGTCTCGCCGTCGGGACCGCGAACCCGGCCCGACCCTGCCAGGACGTACATCGCCTCCTCGTTCGCGGTGTGGTAGTGGTACGGCCAGGCGCGCTCGCCCGGCGGGAGTTCGTAGAGGCTGGCCCCGATCCGCTCGCCGTCGGCGAGCCGCTTGCGCCTGAACCGGGCGTCGCCCTCGTGGTACTCCCGCCAGTCGAGGTCGGCCTCGTTCGTCGGATCGGCCATACTTCCTCCAGCGGACAGCGGGGTGAAAGGGTCGTCGGGTCCCCGGCTACTCGGGGGACGTCTCCGGGTCGACGAACCACATACCCCCGCGGCGCATCGCCCGCCCCACGGCCCGGTGGAACGCCCCGATGTCCGCGAACTCGTCCTCGCGGACGTGCTCGAATATCTCGGCGACGCTGACGACCGTCTCGTGGCCCAGCCGGACCGGCTCCTCGCCGTGCGCCTCGAGGAACTCCTCCCTGGAGAGCGGGAAGTCCCCCTCCTCGTCGACCTTCTTCGCCAGGACGGCCTGTCCGTACTTGCGCATCCCCTCGCTGCCCTCCTCGCCGTCGGGGTCGTGCGGCCAGTCGCTCATACCCGCGGGTCCGTCGGCCCCGAGCAAAGGCGTTCCGCTCTGGGCGGGCGGTCCGCGGTCGGCGCCGGACGCCACGAGCGGCGAGCGGGTCGGAAGGCACAACACCACCCGCCGAGAAACCCGAAGCGACGATCGGATGTACTCGAAGGCCCATCTCCTCATCTCCGCCGTCGCCGGCGGAGCGGTGGCCCTCATCGCGGGCCAGCAGCCGCCCGTCGCCGCCGCGACAGTCGCCTACGCCGCCGTCCTCGGCGTCGGCATCGACGTCGACCACTTCCTCGTCGCCCGGCTCAACACGGGAAACTGGGACGCGCTGCTCGGGGTCTTCCGGAACCCCCGGCGGATACTGTTCGACCAGGAGAACGTCTTCGAGGAGGGCGAGGGCCTGACGAAGCTCCAGCGGCTGCTCAGCCACGTCGTCATCGCCGGCCTGCTCGTCGCCGCGATCTACCCTCTCGCCCCGTACGTCGCCGCCCTCTCCGGGGTAGTCCTCTACGCCCACGTCCTCAGCGACCTCTACCGGGACGTGCGAGACGAGGCCGAGGAGCGGGCGGGCCCCGGACGGCTCTAAGGGCCCTCGAGGGCACGGGTCCCGCGGCGCTACTCCTCCAGCGCGTCGGCCACCCGCTCGTGTGCCCGGACGAATCGCCAGAACAGGTAGAGCAGCACCAGCGGGAGGGCGATGCCGAACCACGCGAGTACCTGCTGGGCCACGAGGCCGCTGTAGAGGAGGGTGACCGCGGCGACGGCGACGACGGCGAGGACGACGGTCCGTTTGCGGGGGCTCTCGGAGGGCATCGACGACAGACCCTCAGATCCCGCCGGTGAAATACCTGACCCGAACGGATCGCCACGCCGGACCCGAACCACGGGAACCGGGAGGGGCGGTGTCGATGGAAGACGAGGGACCCGCACGTACCCGACAACCCCACGACGGTCCGCGTCGAACCTCGGATTACTGGACCCCTCCAGTCCGTTGGTGTACGTCCCGATACGTTTCCTAACACGCTGTATATAAAAATATTATAAAATCTGAATACTAAATCGGATAGCTGTCTGAACGCATGTCCGACACTGACGGGCAGGAACGGGGAGGTACCGGGCATCCGAACACCACCGCCCTCGGACGACGAACGGTTCTCGCGGGGGCAGGCACCGCGGCCGCAGGTGCCGTGGGCGTCACCGACGTAGCCGCTGCGGGGCAGGAACGGGCAGACGAGGAGAGCGGGAGGGACGGCGACGACCACGCCGACCCGGCGCTGATCGCGCACCGCGGGTTCGCGGGGCTCTACCCCGAGAACACGGTCGGTGCCGTCGAGGCCGCCTCTCGTGGCGGCGGTTCGAACCGAGCGCCATCCCGGGGGGCGGACACCGTCGAGATCGACGTACTTCCGACCGCCGACGGGGACGTCGTCGTCTTTCACGACAACGGACTGGCCGAGCGCGACGGCGGCGAGCGCGGCCTCACCGACACCGAGGACATCGTCTGGGAGACCGGCACGGGGACGGTCACCGACGCCGAGGTCCTGGCGAGCGGCGAGACGGTCCCGCTGCTGACGGAGGTACTCGACGCCGTCCCGACGAGCGTGGGCGTGAACGTCGAACTGAAGAACCCGGGGTCGCCCGACCTGCGGTTCGCCGACGGTCTCTCCGGCGAGGAACTCGAGGAGCAGAAGGCCGTCTGGCGATCGTTCGTCGGGCGGGTACTGGCTACCGTCGACGACTACGGGAACGAGTTCCTCTTCTCGTCGTTCTACGAGGCGGCGCTGGCGACGACCCGGGAGGCCTCGGAGTACCCGGTAGCGCCACTGCTCCGGGACTCCATCGAGGACGGACTCCACATCGCGCGGACGTACGACGCCGAGGCGGTCCACCCGCCGCACGACATGGTGAAGGGAACGCCGTGCCTTCGCGACCCCTACTTCACCGAGGGGTCGGAGTGGGCGGACATCGACCTCGTCGCGGCGGCCCACGAGGAGGGCCGCGACGTGAACGTTTACACGCTCACGACATGGTATTAGGCCGAACGGCTCGCGGCCGCGGGCGTCGACGGACGCATCGCCGACTACCCCGACCTGCTCGGGTTCGGCACGCGAAACGGTTGATTCACGCGGGGAAGACCCGTCGTTCGAATGCGGGACGCGGTGGGGCCGTTCACCCGGGAGACGCTCCGGGACGGTCCTCGAGTGAACGGACGGGGGCCGACGCCTCCCGGCACGGTGACCCGCGCCGTGGGACCAGCCGGAGCCGACCCCGCCGCTCGCGAGCCGAGTACGGTGGGACTGGGATTCGAACCCAGGAAGCCTCTCGGCTACCGGTTTTCAAGACCGGCGCAATGGGCCGCTCTGCCATCCCACCTCGCCCGAGGCTACCGTCGGCCCGCCCAAAGCGGTTGCGGTCGCACCGTTCGTCGGACTTAGGGGCCTCCGGGGTCAGGGGTGACCGATGAGGGCTCACGCACCGGGAAGCGTCACCGGGCTGTTCGCGCCGGCGGCGGAGGAGGGCGGCGCCGCCGGCGGGGCGAGTTTCGCCACTCGGGACGGGGTCGTCGTGGAGGTCGAGCCGGCGGCGGAGACGGGGATCACGGTCGAGGGGGAGCGGGCGCCGTTCGAGCCGGTCGAGCGGGTGCTCGCGGCGCTGGAGGTCACCGCGTCGGTCGACGTCCGGCCGGAGGTCCCCCTGGGCAACGGTTTCGGGACGAGCGGCGCGGCGACCCTGGCGACCGCGCTCGCCGCGAACGAGCGGTTCGACCTCGGGCGGGACCGGGAGGCGCTGCTCGACGCGGCCTACGACGCCGAGGTGGCCGCCGGCACCGGCGAGAGCGACGTCATCATCCAGGACCGGGGAGGGCTGCTCTGGAACGCCGGCGACGGGGTGCGGCGGAGCGAAGTCGTCGCGGACGTCGAGTACGCCACCGCCGGCGGCATCGCCACGAGCGAGATGCTCTCCGACGAGTCGTTCGTGGAGACCGCCAGCAGGATCGGGTTCCGCGAACTGGAGCGGTTCGACGAGGAGCCCACGCTCCGGTCGCTCGCCGAGCGCTCACGGGCGTTCCTCCGGGAGACCGGCATCGCCACCCCGTTCGTCGAGCGGGAGATCGAGCGCGTCGAGGCCGCGGGCGGCGCCGCGGGGATGGCGCTGTTCGGCGAGACCGTGTTCGCGGTCGACGTCGACCGCGTCCTCCCGGAGCGGACGACCGTCTCCAACGAGGGCGCACGACTCCTCCCCGAGGGGGAGTAGCAGGTCCCCGGGCGGCCGCGACGGGAGAGGCCCCGGTCGATCCCGTCAGCTCTCGCGCACGACCCGGAGCGCGTCGCCGTCCGCGCCCGCCCGGAGGTCGAGCGACGCCAGCGCCTCGGCGGTGTGGAGCGGGAGGTTCCGGTCGGCGGTCCGGCGGGCGCGGACGAGCGTCAGCAGGTCGGCGAGGTCCGCCCCCGTCTCGAGGACGGGCGACGTCGCGACGTAGTCGACGTCGAGGCCGGCGTCGACGCCCCGCCGGGTCAGCGTCTCCAGCGCCGGCGGCGCGTAGGCGCCGTCGAAGTCCACGGGCTCGCGGAACCCGGCGTAGTGGACCCGACCGCCCGGCGCGGGACCGAGGACGACCTCGCGCCGGCGGAGCTTCATCGCCGCCTCGTCGATCCGCTGGCGGGTGAGCAGCGCCGCGGAGGGGGTCGCTATCGCGACGCTCGTGGCCCCCTCGTTCTCGAGGAGATGGGTCACGGTGTTGCCGGCCCGCCCGGCGAACGTCTCGCCGACCTGGACCTCGAAGCGGGCCTCCGCGGCGTCGATCTCGGGGACGGGTGCGAGCGCACCGCGCAGTTCGGCCTCGCTGTCCCCGTTCCCGTCCGCGCCGGGGCGGTCCTCGTCGGCCCGGTAGTTCACCAGCAGGTCGCCGCCGCTGGTGGCGACGGCGCGGCAGACGTCGCGGAACCCGGCCGCGTAGAGATCGGCCGCCTCCGCGGCGGTGAGCGGCGTCGTCTCGACGAGGCGTCCGTGGACGAGGCCCGCGCGCGGCGGGTCGGCGAGGACTGCGACCGTGGTCATACGGCTACTCCGACGTCGACCGCCTTGAGCTTTATATTCCTCCGCCGGGAGGACCGGGTATGCGGCTCTCGAAGCTCTCCGGCTGGCTGGCGACGCTGCTGGTCGTCGCCACCGCGTGCGGCGCGCTCGCATCGCTCGTCACCGGACTGTTCCTCGGCGGACCCGTCGTCGCGACGCTCCTCGTCACGGCGCTGGTCGCCGGGGCCGTCGCGCTGGCGTCGGTAAGGGGTGCCCGCTCGCGGCGGTGGCTCTACAACGGCGGGTACTGGTAGCGGGAACGCCCGGACCGGATTCGGCCGGCCGCGAGGTGTACCGCCGGAGGAGGTCGTTCGTGGGGCGATCGCCCCTCATCCGACCTCGTGGGTGGGCCCATTCCGGACGACGTGGCTGTACTTCAGTAGCGAGACGAACACCGACCCCCCGATGGCGTTCCCGACGGTGGACGCCACGAGGAACCGGACGAAGTCGACGGGGGTCACCTCCGGGGAGGCGAACACGCCGACGAGCACCTCGACGGTTCCCGCGATGCTGTGCGGGAGGTGTGCGAACCCGATGGCTGTCGTTATCAGCCAGACGAACAGGAGACGGGAGACGGACTCCTGGGCGGCCGCGACCAGCCAGGAGAGCAGTCCCATCAGCCAGCCGGCCAGGACACCGGCGGCGAGGATGACCCACCAGCCGTGGTCCGTCAGCCCCGTGGCGATCTCGATGAACGCACGGGGTTCGGCCACCCCGAGTGCCGGTGCGACAGTCACGATGATCGCCGCGAACACCGCCCCACCGACGACGTTGCCGAGGTAGACGAGGGTCCACAGCCGGCCGAGCTGTCCGACAGATGCCTGCCCGTCGAGCACCGGCAGCACCGCGAGCGTCGTGTGCTCCGTGAACAGCTCCGAGCGGCCGAGGACGACGAACACGAACCCGAGGGCGTAGGCGTTCGCCATCAGGAGCTCCCCGGCGAGCGGCGACTCGAAGGAGAACCCGGCGACGGTGAGCACGACGGCCATCAGCAGGGGACCGAACCCGATGTCGAGCCCGGCCGACAGCGCGGATATGAACAGCCCGCTGCTCGGCCGTTCGAGTTCGGACAGCGCCTCGTCGAGCTGGACCCGCAGTATCTCCTGCTGTCCAGTCCGCGTATCCGTGGGCTCGTCGGCCGCGTCCACGGCCGTCGTCCCCGACTCGGTTCCCGACTCCATCCCGGAGTCGCTGGACATACAGCCGGCTGCCGGTAGGCGAGGCATAAGGGTGCCGCTTGCGGACGCTACCAGTCTTCTCCCCGTGGCCCGCTCCCCTCACGCCCCCCGTGACCGACGGCCCGCCACCGGGAAGGGAACAACGGCCCGCCACCGGGAAGGGAACAACGGCCCGCCACCGGGAAGGGAACAACGGCCCGCCACCGGGAAGGGAACACCTCCAGCACGGTTCGGCCGCTCGGAGCTCCGGCGACGGGGGGCGGACGGGCGGGCCGACCTCGTGTGCCGGTAGCTCGACTCGACCGGCGCGTTCGTGGAACCGGAGGTCGTCCGGGAGACGCCGGAGCGGGACCCGTTCTACGCCGTGGTCGCGCGGCGAACCGGGTGAAGGGGCACCTTCTCCGCACGACAGACTGTGCGGTAGCCGGTCGACCGCTCGGCCGAGACTCGTCGAAACTCACGACGGCCCCGATGATCCCTCATACGGTCGTGCGTAACGATGTACCGGCGATACCCCGGACGGGGTCGGGTATCGACGGTAAAAGACGACGCACGACCGTATCAGTCCTCGGTCGGCTCGGTCGGTTCGGCACGCGTCGCTGCGTCGTCCGGGTCGTTCTGCGGCGAACTCGGGTGGTAGTCCGTCTCGTACTCGCCCGGACGGTCGTCCAGTCGGTCGGGGTTGATGCGGCCCCCGAGGAGCATGAAGTCCAGGATGGTGAGGTTCAGCATCGCCTCGACGACCGGCACCGCGCGGGGCGGGAGCGACGGGTCGTGCCGGCCGACGACCTGGATGCGCTTGTGCTCGCCCGTCTCCCAGTCGACGGTCGGCTCGCCGGTCGTGATCCCACCCTGCAGGCCGCCGTGATCGTTGCCGACCGGCACAGGGTCGCCCTCCCCGCTGAC
Organism: Halobacteriales archaeon QS_5_70_15; assembly: GCA_003022005.1. The sequence continues at coordinate 15,396 of PXRQ01000085.1, read as the reverse complement.
GACCTCGGGGCGGTCGCCCTCGTCGAACGTCCAGTCCTCGTTGCGGTCGATCCCGGCGACCGAGCGGGCCGCCCGTCCGAGGCCGAACTCGAACGCCGTCGTCGCGGGGATGGCCATCATCGCCGCGCCGAGCCGCGAGGGGAACGAGTCGAACCGCGGGGCGCCCAGGCCACGCGGGACGCCACGGGCCTCGAAGTAGATGGAGCCGCCGATGGAGTCGCCCCGCTCCTGGTACTCGTCGATGGCCTCGCGCATCCGCTCGGCGGTCTCGGGGTGGGCACACCGGACCTCGTTCTCCTCGGCGTGCTCCAGCATCTCCTCGAAGCTCACTTCCGGTGCCGCGATGTCGCCGATCCGGTTGACGTGGGCCTTGACCCGCACGTCGTGGTCGGACTGTTCGAGCACCTGCTTCGCTACGGCGCCCGCGGCCACCCAGTTGACCGTCTCGCGGGCCGAGGAGCGCCCGCCCCCGCCCCAGTTCCGCGTCCCGAACTTGGCCGAGTACGTGTAGTCCCCGTGCGAAGGGCGTGGGGCGGTGACGAACGGCTCGTACTTGCCCGAGCGGGCGTCCTTGTTCTGGATGACCATCCCGACCGGCGTCCCCGTCGTGTAGCCGTCCTGCACGCCGGAGTTGATCGTCACCTCGTCCGGTTCGCCCCGGGAGGTGGTGATCATCGACTGGCCGGGTTTCCGTCTGTCGAGTTCGACCTGCACGTCGTCCTCGTCCAGTTCGACGCCCGCCGGCACGCCCGAGACGGTACAGCCCATCGCCGGCCCGTGGCTCTCCCCGTAGGTCGTCACCCGAAAGAGCCGACCGAACTCGTTCCCGTTCATTACACCCTCCTGAGAGTGGCTCGCATTTAGGCGTTGCAGGTTCCCCCGTCGGTACCGACACGGGGACGCGCCGCCTTCCGGGTGGGGGGTCGGCCCGAGGGTTTAACCGCGGTGACGGGACCACCCCCTCGCGTGACCTGAGACCCACCGCGGGGGGATCCGCGGGCCCCGACACGGACGGTTGTAGTCTTTTACCGGCGCTCGGGAATACGGTCCGGGCGGTCACCGGTAAATCGTTACACCCGTCCGTAGAGGCCCGGACGGGATCGCCGGACCCGGTCCCGAGCGTGGCACCTCCCCTCGCGTGGTGCCCGGATCGGTGCCGCCGTGTCAGCCCTGCAGGTCCGAAACCGCCGCCGCCGCGAACGGGACCAGGGTCTCGTCCTCGTGCATCCCCCCGTGCATCCCGACGTACGACAGGTGGCCGTCCGCGTCCTCGGCCTCGTACCAGGCGAACCCCTCGCGCGGTACCGCGAGCACGTCCGGTCGGCGCCGCTCGAACCGATCGCTCGGCTCGCAGTCGCCGAACAGCTCCGCCTCCCTGACCTCCCCGCCGGTGAGTACCAGCGGGTCCAGCGGCGCCAGCCCGCGCTCGAGTTCGGCGACCAGCCGGTCCCGATGCCCCGTTCGGGCGTGGAACTGGAGGTTCCGGGGGCCGCCCTGCGCGGGGATCGGGGCACCGTCGGCGTCGCGTTCGAGGTGCGGCTCGAGGTCGAGTCCGTCGAGGGCGACCGTCGTCTCGGGGGTCGCGTCGACTTCCCCGTGGTCGGCGGTGAGGAGGAACGCGGTCCGCGCGGCCAGGTCGGGGTCGAGCCGCTCGACGATCTCGCGGCGGACGGCCGCACAGACCGCCGCGAGCTGTGCGTCCGTCTCCGGATGGCGGACGCCGCTGTGGTGCGAGAGCGTGTCTACCTGTGGGACGTACAGCTGGACGAACGTCGGCCCCTCCGCCGATTCGAGCCGCTCTCGGACCCGGTAAGCCCCCTGGGCAACGTTCCGGAAGTCGACCGGGGTCGCGCCGGTCGTCGTCTGCGCGGAGAACCTCGTCTCGCCCTGCCCCTCGGGGGCGACGAGATACGAGTCGGCCGGGAGTGTCTCGTAAATCGGCCGTTCGTCGATCAGCACGGACGGGTCGGGATCGACGAGCACCGACTCCAGTACCTCCCCGTCGAGGTCCGCGAACGGGAGCGTCTGCAGGTTCCCGCCGAGGCGCTCCTCGTGAGCGAACCAGCCGAGGACGCCGTGTTCGACCGGCTGGGTCGCGGTGTGGAACGTTGAGACGGCCGCGGCCGTCTCCGACGGATAAGTGCTCGTGAGCGGGGTGACGGTCGCCCGATCGGCGAGTTCGTCCAGGAACGGATGGTCCGGCCGGACTCGACGGAGGTGGTTCCAGCCGAACCCGTCGATCCACACGCAGACGACGTGCTCGACGCTTCCGTCGATCCCGTCGAGCGCGTCCGCGGGGAGCGGTCGGCGGGCGTCCGTGCCGAACAGCGACCGCACCGTGTCCGGGACGTTCGCGAAGCAGTAGTCCGACCACGCCGGCCGCACCAACCCCGGTGCTACCTCGTCCGCACGGAGGTCCTCGGCGAGCGACTCGCGGAGCATCGTCGTACTCCCCGCTCCCCTTCGGGATAAATCAGTACGGTCGCGCGGTCTCCCTATCCGGTGGTCGTCACGTCCGCCCCGAGCCCGGCGAGCACGTCGAAGAACCCGGGAAAGGAGACGTCGACGTGTTCGGCACCGGCGACGGTGGTGGTCCCTTCGGCGACGAGGCCGGCGACGGCGAGCGCCATCACGATGCGGTGGTCGCCACGGCAGTCGACCTCGGCCCCGACCATGTCGGTCTCCCCGCCGTGGACCACGAGCTCGTCCTGCGATTCCTCGACGACCGTACCCATCTTCCCGAGCGCCTCGGCCATCGCGCTCACCCGGTCGGTCTCCTTGTACCGGACGTGCTCGCAGTCGGTGATGCGGGTCGTCCCGTCGGCGGCCGCACCGAGTGCCGCGATCGTCGGGAGCAGGTCCGGCGTGTCCGCGACCCCGACCTGGATACCCGAGAGGCCGCCGCGGCCGACGGTGATCGTCCCGTCGTCGCGGTCCCACTCCACCTCGGCGCCCATCCGGTCGACGACGTCGACGATGGCGCTGTCCCCCTGTGCGCTCGGGACCGCGCCCTCGACGACGAGGCCGTCCTCGGCCGCCAGCGCCCCGGCCGCCACCAGGTACGACATCGAGGAGAAGTCCCCCGGAACGCGGTACTCCCCGTCCGCCGGCTCGTAGGACTGCCCGCCGTCGACGCGGTAGCCCCGGTCCGTTTCGCGGGCGTCGACGCCGAAGGCGGCGAGGACCTCGATCGTGACGTCGACGTACGGCGCGGACTTGAGCTCGGTCTCCAGGTCCACCGTGATCCCCTCCTCGGTGACCGCGCCGGCCATCAGCAGCGCCGTGACGAACTGTGAGGAGACGTCGCCCGGTATCGAGGCTCGCCCCCCCTCGATCGGACCGCCGACGACCAGCGGTGCCTGCCCGTTCCCGCGGGTGGACTCCGCGCGGCCGCCCAGTTGCTCGATGGCGTCGAGGAGCGGGCCCTGCGGCCGCGACCGGAGCGAGGAATCGCCGGTGAGGACCGTCAGCCCGTCGGCGAGCGCCGCGGTCGCCGTCGTGAGCCGCATCGTCGTCCCGCTGTTGGCGCAGTCGATGACGTCTGCCGGCACTTCGGGCCGGCCGTCGAACCCCACGACCTCGAAGTCGCCGTCGGGCTCGGCGACGTCGCCGCCGTACAGGTCGACCGCGCGCATCGTCGCCCGGGTGTCGGCGCTGTCGAGCGGGTCGCGGACGACGGCACCGTCGGCGTACCCGGCGGCGAGTATCGCCCGGTGGGTGTAGCTCTTCGAGGGGGGCGCCCGGGCCCGACCAGTCACCGTCGAGCGGGAGACGCGTGCGTCCATGTCCGGCCCGTCGGCGTCGCCCGGCATCAGCGTACCGTCTTCTCCGGACCGCCCACCATCCGACGGCGCCGTCCGGAGGCGGTCACACGTGCCCCGTGATACCGAGCCGGTCGTGTAGTCGTTCGCGCAGACAGCACAAGCGTAATGTCCGGTCCCGGGCTACTCTCCCTCATGACCGAGGACGCCGAACACCGCCGGATGATCGTCGCCGGGACCGGGATCGCGGGGTTGAGCGCGGCTATCTACGCCGGTCGCTCGAACAACGCGCCGCTGGTCCTCGAGGGGGTCGAACCCGGCGGCCAACTCACCCTGACGACCGACGTCGCCAACTACCCCGGCTTCCCGGAGGGCATCTCCGGGCCGGACCTTATAAATAACATGAAGGAGCAGGCCGAGCGGTTCGGCGCCGAGATCGACCACGGCGTCGTCGTCGACGTGGCGGCCGAGGACGAGGGTCCCGACCGGGGGTTCCGGGTCGAGCTCCGCGACGGCACGGTCTACACGACCGACGCGTTCGTCGCCGCCTCGGGGGCCAGCGCCCGCACGCTCGGCGTGCCGGGCGAGGACGAGCTGATGGGCTACGGCGTCTCGACGTGTGCCACATGCGACGGCGCCTTCTTCCGCGGCGAGGACATGCTCGTCGTCGGGGGCGGCGACGCGGCGATGGAGGAGGCCAACTTCCTCACGAAGTTCGCCGACACCGTCTACGTCGCCCATCGGCGCGAGGAGTTCCGCGCCGAGGACTACTGGGTCGACCGCACGATGGAGAAGGTCGAGGCCGGCGAGATCGAACTCCTGCGGAACACCGAGCTGCTGGAGATCCACGGCTCGGCCGAGGACGGCGTCTCGCACGTCATCCTCGCCACGAACGAGTCGGGCCACCCGAAGGAGAACCTCGACGACCCCGGGACCGAGACCTACGACTTCGACGTGGGCGCGGTGTTCCTCGCCATCGGCCACACGCCGAACACCGACTACCTCGAGGACACCGGCGTCGAGATGGACGAGGAAGGGTACCTTCTGACCGAGGGCGGCCGCGGCGGCGGTCAGACGAGAACCGCCGTCGAGGGGGTCTTCGGCGCGGGCGACGTCGTCGACTTCCACTACCAGCAGGCCGCCACCGCGGGCGGGATGGGCGTCAAGGCCGCCCTCGACGCCGATAGCTACCTCGAGGACCTCGACCGCGAGCGGGCGGCCGCCGAGGCGGACTCGGAAGCCGGCGCGACGACGGCCGACGACGACTGATCCCGGGGACTGTACCGGTCGATCCCGTGTCACCCCCGCGGACACGGCCCGTGGTCGCCGCCCGCCGCTCCGCGTGGTCGACGGTCCCGATCCCTCCGCTGGTACGGTCGTACGCAGTCTTTTACCGTCGATACCCGACTCTGTCGGGGGTATCGCCGGTACATCGTTACGCACGACCGTATGAGGTGACTGCGGTCGGCCGGACCGGCCGCGTGTTCGGCCGTGTACTCGGACGGTCGGGACCCAACAGACCCATGTCCCTCTGACGAGAAGGGGCCCCATGGCAGACCCGTCCGACACGGTGACCCTGACCGTCGAGTCCGAGGAAGGCAGCGACGAGGTGACGCTCCCCTCGCACCTGATCGAGCTGCTGAAGGAGGGCGAGGAGACGCCCGCGGAGGTCGTCAGCGACCTCGCGATGATGGGCTGTGCCCAGCGGATCCACGCGACGGTCCACCACAGCGAGGACGGGGTGGACCCGACTATACGGCAGCTCGAGGAGCTCACGATGGAGCTGTTCGAGGAGCGGTTCGGGGCCACCTACGGGGAGATGACGGGACACTCGCACTGATCGGCCCGGTCGGCCCGTTTCCGCTTCGTGTGTGCGTTCGCGCGCCGGGGTCGCGTCCCACTCGCGCTCTCGGTCGACCCCGTCAGTTCTCAGTCGACCACGTCCCACTCGAGCAGGACGCCGCCGTCGAACCGGTCGACGCCGTCCAGCCGGAGCTCCCGGAACCCCTCCGCCCCGGTGAACCCCTCGCCGTCGGCGAGCGTAGGTGCGTCCCTGCCACCGATCACCAGCGGCCCGACGAACGTCGAGAGCCGGTCGACCAGCCCGGCCTCGAACAGCGAGTAAACGAGTTCGCCGCCGCCCTCGACCATCAGCTGTCCGGCCCCGGTTCCGGCCAGCGTCTCGCACAGCGAGGCGAGGTCGACCCGTTCGTCCCCGGCGACGTGAACCGACGCGCCGGCCCCGGCGAGCGCGTCCCGGCGTTCGTCCGGCGCGGCCTCGCTCACGAACACGAGCGTCGGGGGCTCGCCCTCGAGTATCTCGGCGTCGAGCGGCGTCCGTCCGCGCGAGTCCGCCACCACCCGCGCGGGCGGCCCCTCGCGGACCGTCCCCCGTTCGCGGAGCCGCCGCCGGTGCTCGCGGTCGTGGCGGGTCAGCGACGGGTCGTCGGCCAGGACGGTTCCCACCCCGACGAGGATCGCGTCCGAGGCGGCCCTGAGCCGGTCGACGCGGGCGAAGTCCGACTCGCCACTGATCCGGATCTGTCGGCGCTCGCGGGTCGAGAGCTTCCCGTCGGCGCTCGTCGCCGCGTTCACGACCACGTCCATGTCACGTCATCGGGACCGAGGGCGAAGGGGGTTTCGCCACGGTCGACCCCCCTTCCGTCTCCCGGGGGCTCGCCGGTGTGGGGGCCGGTCGACCGACGTTCGAACGGCGGGCGCGGGAGAGGTGCCGGCGGCGCTCGGCCGGAGATCCGGGCTACCGGAACCGGACGTTTCAACGGCCCCTCGCGCGAAGCGGACGTATGTACCGTGGTGCGGTGCTGGACCTCGACGGAACCGTCTACCGCGGCCGCGATCCCATCCCGGGCGCTCCCGAAGCTATCGAGCGACTCCGCGAGCGGGGGTTGCGGCTGCTCTTCCTCTCGAACAACCCGACGAAGTCCCGCGAAGCCTACGTCGAGCGGCTCGGGCGGATGGGCATCGAGGCCGACGCGAGCGAGGTGCTCTCGGCCGGCACCGTCACCACGCGCTACCTCGCCGAGCACCACGCCGGGGACGCGCTGTTCGTGATCGGGTCGCCCGGGCTCCTCGAGCAGTTCGACGAGGCGGATCTCACCGTCACCGAGGACCCCGGGGCGGCCGACGCGCTCGTCGCCTCCTACGACCACGAGTTCGACTACGACGACCTGACCGACGCCTACCGCGCGGTCGGCGACTGTGGCGCCTTCGTCGGGTCGGACCCCGACGTGGTCATCCCGGCGGGGGACGGGCGGATGGTCCCCGGGTCCGGCGCCATCGTCAACGCGTGTGCGGGCGTCCTCGAGCGGGACCCGGACCGCGTCCTCGGCAAGCCCTCACCGGAGGCCGTCGAGATGGCCCGCGAGGCGATGGGCGTCCCGCTCTCGGAGTGTCTGGTCGTCGGCGACCGCCTGAACACCGACCTCGCGTTCGGCGACCGAGCCGGGATGACCACCGTCCTCGTCCGGACGGGCGTCACGGACGACCGCGGGCTGGCCGGGAGCGACATCGAACCGGACGACGTCCTCGATTCGCTGGCAGACATCGACGCCGTGTTCGACGGCTGATACTCTCGGATGCGAGCCCGCGAACGACCTCTCGTACCGCGGCGGCGGTGACGGTCGGGGAGTCGCGTCCGCCTGTGCGGGGACCTCCCGGGTCAGTCTTACTCCCGTTCGGAACCAAGCGCCGGGCGTGCCCCGTGGCACGTGATACCATGAGCGCGAAACTCCTGATGATCGTCGGCGACTTCGTCGAGGACTACGAGGCCAAGGTACCGTACCAAGCCCTCGAGATGGTGGGCCACGAGGTCCACGCGGCCTGTCCCGAGCGCGGCGATGGCGGGACGGTGAAGACGGCGATCCACGACTTCCGCGGCGACCAGACGTACCTCGAGGAGCGGGGCCACGATCTCCCGATCGACGTCGCGCTGGAGGACGTCGATCCGGCCGACTACGACGGCCTGGTCGTCCCAGGGGGACGGGCGCCCGAGTGCCTCCGGACCCACGAGGTGGTCCTCGAACACCGTCCGTCACTTCTTCGAGGCCGACAAGCCGGTCGCGGCGCTCTGTCACGGCCCGCAGATCCTCGCCGCCGCCGACGTCCTCGACGGGCGCGATATGACCTCCTACCCGGCGGTCCGCGCGGAGGTCGAGGCGGCCGGCTGCTCGTGGGTCGACGGGGTGATCCGCGACGGCAACCTCGTCACTGGGCAGGCGTGGCCGGACCACGCCGAGTGGCTCGCCGAGTTCCTCGACGTGCTCGACACTCACATCGAACACGGCGTCCCCGCGAGCGCCGACTGAGACCTCCCGTCGGCACGGCGTCCGGTTCGAGGATCGAACCATAACGAACTAAACGACCGTCGTCCATCCGGTGGCTGTAGCATGAGAGACACCGTCATCCGACACGTGACCGCGAGACCGGGGCTGGTGATCGCGCTCCTGTTCGTGGTTTTGCTCCTCGTCGGCGGGGTCGGAGAGGTCGCCGCACACAGCAATCCCAACTGTCACGGCTGAGCACGTCCTCGGACCTCGGACCAGGCCCCGTATCCCGACCGCCCCCAGCGTCGGGAACCCGAGCCCCGTCGCCACGGAGAGCAGCGTGAGCCCCCTGTCCCGGCGACGAACCGTGACCGCCCCGGCGAAGACCAGGAGGGCGGCACGGACGAGGGTGACGGCGCCCCCCGGTACTCGGCGGAGGAGGGCATACCACGCCCGGAGGGGGCCGCGCTGTTAGAGCTTCGCGTGCTCGGTCCGTCCGGCGGTTCCGGGGCGCTCCCGCGACCGCCGGTCCCCCGTCAGGTGCGGTCCTCCGGGTCCTCGTGGTTCGCGCCGGCCCCCTCGTCGGCGAACTCGAACCCCTCGACGACCCGCCGCTCGCCCGGCCGGTCGTCCTCGTACGTGTATCGGGTGTCCGGGTCCTCGTCCTCGGTCGCCCGGTGGGAGCCGTCACAGAACGGACGGTCGGCGGAGAGCCCGCACAGACAGACCGCCACGTCGCCCTTCTCCTCGTCGATGTCCTCGGGGGTCACGATGTAGGGACCGTCGGCCTCGTGGGTCACCTCGCGCATGGGTGGGTCAAGGGCGGCCGGGCCGTAAACGGTTGACGTCTCGGTGGCCCGGCGGGGATCGAAGGAACCGAACGCCTTAGACGGTCCCCCTCGCGTTTCCCGCACATGGACGACCGGCAACGGCGGACGATCTACTATCTGCTTTCCCTCGTGGTGGTGATGCTCGCCTACTCCGTGCTCTACTACTACGGGATGATCCACCTCGAGGGCGAACGGCTCTCCTTTCTACACGCCGTCCAGGTCGTCGTCGAGACGTTCACCACGACCGGGTTCGGCTCGGACTCGCCGTGGGGGTCCGACGTCATGAACCTCCTCGTCATCGTGATGGACCTGACGGGAGTGTTCATCATCTTCCTCGCGCTCCCGGTGCTCCTGTTCCCCCTGTTCGAGGACCGGCTGTCCACGAACGCGCCGACGAGCGTGGAGAGCCTCTCGGATCACGTGGTGATCGCGGGCTACAGTCCCCGGGGGGTGGCGCTCGTCGAGGAACTCGCGGCCAGGGGGCGCGAACACGTCCTCGTCGAGCCGGACCGCGAGCTGGCCGACGAGCTCGACGCCGAGACGGACCTGACCGTCATCCACGGCGACCCGGAGACGGCGGGGGCGCTCCGTGCGGCGGGCATCGAGGAGGCCCGCGCCCTCGTCGCGGACGTCGACGACGAGGCGAACGCGAGCGTGGTCCTCACGGCCCGCAGTGTCGGGAACTGTACCACCGTCACGCTGGTCGAGGATGCGGGTACCGAGGAGTACCACCGCTACGCCGGCGCGGACGAGGTGTTCAGTCCCAGCCAGCTCATCGGCGAATCCCTCGGCAGGAAGGTGACTGCCGGGGTCACACCCGAACTCGACGGCGCCATCGAGATCGCCGAGGACTTCGACATCGTCGAGCTTCCGGTGCAGTCCGGCTCGGACATCGTCGGCAAGACCGTCGCCGGCGCGGGCGTCCGCGAGCGCACCGGCGTCAACATCGTCGGGGCGTGGATCCGCGGGGAGTTCCTCTCGCCGCCCCCGCCGGACGCGCGGATCGACGAGCAGACCATCCTCGTCGTCGCCGGGCGCGAGCGTCAGCTCGAGCAGCTGAAGCGGCTGACCCTCTCCGAGCGTCGGCGCCGCGACGGCGGGCCGGTGATCGTCGCCGGGTTCGACGAGGTCGGGACGACGGTGGTCGAAGGGATCGACGACGCGGTCGAGACAGTCGTCCTCGACCGCCGGGACATCGAGGGCGTCGACGTCGTGGGCGACGTCACCGACGAGGCGACGCTCCGCGAGGCGGGCATCGACGAGGCGTCGACGGTCATCATCGCCATCTCCGACGACACGACCACCGTGTTCGCGACGCTCGTCGTCCGGGAGCTCAACCCCGACGTCGAGATCATCGCGCGGGCCGACGCCACCGAGTCGGTACGCAAACTCTACCGGGCGGGGGCGGATTACGTGCTCGCGCTGGCGACGGTCTCCGGGCGGATGCTCGCCTCCACGATACTGGAGGAGGAGGTCATCTCCTTCGACCAGCAGGTCGAGGTCGTCCGTGCCGGCTGTGGCGCGCTCGCCGGCCACACGCTCGCGGAGGCCGACGTCCGGGCCCGGACCGGCGTCACCGTCATCGCCGTCGAGCGGGGCGAGGAGGTCCTGACCGACCTCGGCCCGGGCTTCCGCGTCCAGCACGGCGACGACCTCGTCGTCGCGGGGACCGACGCCGACATGAACCGGTTCGCCGCGTTCGTCGGGGAGTGACCGGTCCGTGTCGGTCGCGCCGTCCGCTTCCCGGCCCCTCTCCCCCTCGACGCCGCACGTCGAGTCGCAGGGCCCGTCCGGACTCGACCGGATCACCGCCAGTGGCCATCGGACTCGTCCCCGTCGGAGAACCGCGTCACGATCCCGGATCGTCGACCGCGGGCCCGACGGGCCGCGCCGGGGTAGCGGGCCCGACCGGCGGTCAGGGACCGACGCCCGGCGGCGTCCTCTTGGAATAGAGACCGGGGCTACCCCGCCGACCAGACCTCGGTCTCGGGGTGGAAGCTCTTCCACGAGAAGAAGAACTCCTGGGCGACGGTGTTGGCCTGTTCGAGGCGGATTCCCTCGTGGGGCCCGTCGACGGCCAGCCCGCTCACCAGCCGCCAGCGGGAGCCCACGGCGGCGAGGAACGCCTCGCTCTCCCGCTCGAACGTGACCGTCTCGCCGTCGACCTCGCGGACGTAGGCGGCGAGCGTCCCCGACTCGGTAGCCGCGACGACCACGGGAAGGCCGTCGACCTCGTCGTTGACGACGCCGGCCTCCCGTACTCGCTCCAGCGGGTAGGCCCGCGAGACGTCGCCGTGCTCGACGCCGACGACCGTCGTCTTGGGGTGGAGCCGGTCGTCGTCGAACGATCCGCCGAGCCCGATCTGCTCGCTCGACTCGTAGCCGGTGTAGGGGTTCTGGTTGTAGTCCCGGGTGGCGTTCCGGCCGTTCACGGTGCTCGAGTCCGGCGGCGGCCGCAGGACCACCCCGTCGGGGTACTGCTCCCTGAACTCGCCCCACGTGGTGAGCGCCGAGGGGACGAGTTCGAGGGCGGTCCCGACCTGCCGGCCCTGGATCGCCGCGGCGGCGATCTGCGACCAGTGGCTGCCGGTCGCCCGGTCGTACATCACGAGCGCGTTCCGGAACAGGAGCCCGGAGACGCCGAAGGTGGCCGCCTCGCCCCCGACGGTCCGGACGGCCGTCACGCCGCTCCCGCAGAGCGGGCAGTACGTCACGAGCAGCGGCCCGCCGAAGGTGTCGTTGACGACCTCGTGCCAGTTGAGTATCCGGAGCGGGTAGGCCCGCGCCTCGCCGTCCCGCCCGACGGCGATGACCCGGTGGCTGTCCGAGAGCCGCGGCTCGGTCGTCCCGCCGCCCCCGCCGGCGAGGCTCGACCCGACGTTCACCTCGACCCCCGACCAGTCCTCGCCGAACTCCGGGTCGACGATGGCCGGGATGGCGTCCTTGGCGGCCCCCCGGCGCAGTTCCGAGTCCGGCACCGGCACCTCCACGCCGTTGACCGTCTCGGTTCCGGACTCGGACGCGTCCGTCGCGGTTCCCTCCGGCGTGTCGGTCGGGCTCCCCGACGAACCGTCCGACCCGCCGGAGCCGCCCGAGTCCCCGCCGCTCCCGTTCCCGCCGTCCGACCCCCCGATCACGGTGCAGCCGGCGAGTCCCGCGAGCCCGCCGGCGGCCAGGGTGGTGAGATAACGTCGACGTCTCATACCGACCCGTTGTCCGGCCGTCTACGTATCCACCCCGGGGTTGTGTGGTCGGCCACCACACCCGGCGCAAGGATTTGAACCGACGGCGCCTAATCGAACCATATGTCCGATTCGACCCGCCGGGGGTTCCTCCGGTCCGGGCTCGCCGTCGGCGCCGTCGGCCTGGCCGGATGCACGTCCATCGTCGGCTCCGGCGGCTCGGGCGGGTCCGGCGGCTCGAGCGAGGCGTCGACCCTCCGCTCGCTCGACGTCGCCGGCTCACCCGGCGGTTCGGTCCCGGTCCTCCCCGACGACCGGGTGGCGCTGCTGGACTGGTGGGCCACGTGGTGTGCGCCCTGCAAACCGCAGATGGAGGAACTACGTTCGATCCGCGGGCGGTTCCCCGACGTCCACATGCTCTCGATCACCAACGAGGGCGAGAACGCCCCCGTCGAGCGGTTCTGGCGGGACTACGAGGGGACCTGGCCGGTCGCGCGGGACACCGAACTCCGGACGAACGAGCGGTTCGGCGTCGACCGGATACCGACGCTCATCGCCTTCGACCCCGAGGGGAGCGAGCAGTGGCGGCACGTCGGACTCGCGGCCGCCGACAGCATAGCGAAAGCGCTACGCGAGGCCGGGGCCGAGGAGGCCTGACGATGGTCGACGTCGAGGGACTGCGGATCGGCTTCGCGTTCGCGGCCGGGGCCGCGACGTTCTTCGCCCCCTGTGCGTTCCCGCTGCTCCCCGGCTACGTCGCGTACTACCTCGGGCAGGTCGACGGGAGCGACAGCGCCCCGCTCGCGATCCGACTCCGGCGGGCGGCCATCGTCGGCACCCTCGCCTCGCTCGGGTTCTTCGTCGTCTACGGCGCCCTCGCGGGGATCGTCGCGTCGCTCGGCGCCGGCGCGCTCGCGGACATCGCCACGCTCGAGCTCGGCGTCGGCGGCCTGCTGATCCTCCTCGGACTGGCGATGGCGAGCGGCCGGTTCGACCCCTCGCTACACGTCCAGTTGCCCGAGCGCGAGCGGTCGGCGGGCGGGTTCTTCCTTTTCGGCGTCGTCTACGGTGTCGCCGCCGCCGGCTGTACGGCCCCCATCTTCGTCGGGCTCGCGCTGTTTGCGCTCGGGAGCGGGCCGCTCGGGGCCGCTGTGGCGGTCGGCCGGGCGGGCTTGCTCCGCACGCTCTCGCGGAATACCGGCCGCGTCTCGCGGGTCGCCGGCGCGCTGCTCGCGCTGGCCGGCGTCGCGCAGATCTACCTGTTCGTGTTCGATTTCGACTGGCTCGGCATCCTCCGGCTGGTCTGATACGGCCGTCCCTCCGTCTCAGTGGTTCCTCAACCGGGGACGTGCGGGGTCGCACTCCACGAACTCACTTGGTTCGTTTCGCATACACCGTCGGACAGAGGCTCTGATAGAGTCGACCGGTAGCGACCCTGGCCGGGACTATCAACCGTTCCGTCCGACGGTATAGTTCTCTCGGCGCGTGCAAGATGTGGAGCGCCTATCTGACACGAGCGGGTTTCCGAACTGGACTGGTTGAAGTGCTCGAGACAGGACGCGTATTTCCCACCCCGTGGCTCAGGCCAAGAAGTAGAGTTATAGACCAACAAGTGGTATTCGCTAGCATGGCTGGAACTCGATTCACACCAGAGCTCGATTTGGACGGGTTGTCTCCGGACGAAGCGTTCGCCGTGTTGGGAAACGGAATCCGATTGGATATCATCCGCGTGCTGTGGCACGCCGATGCAGCTCACGAATACGACGACGTCACCGATACTGCCAAGACGATCTCGTTTTCGAAGCTGCGGCACCAGGTCGATCTCGACGACAACGGACGGTTCAACTACCACCTCTCGCAGCTCACCCCTCACTTCGTTCAGCACACTGACGAGGGGTACCGACTGAGTGGCGCCGGCAAGCAAATAGCCAGAACCGTAATCGCTGTCTCGGGTGAGAACCACGTGGACTTTTCGACTGGCCTCGATCAGGACTGTCCATTGTGTAGTGGACCCATGACGGCTGCGTACGAGGATCAGTGGATTCGGATCAGTTGCACGGAGTGCGACGGACTGTTCGGGGACGAGGCACCGGAGGGGTCGGTGTTCTTCTCGAGCTACCCGGCTGCAGGGCTGACGGATCGCACTCCCGACGAAGCACTCACTACTGGCTTCTACCGATGTATGCTGGATATCACGTACATGATGCGCGACATCTGCCGAGAATGTGCGGGCTCGATCTCCACGTCAGTCTCGGTCTGTGACGATCATCAGACGCTGGAGCGGGAGCCCTGTCCTCACTGTGGGACTCGATTCCCGGTCTGGACGGACCAGCAGTGTGATACCTGCGGGTTCGGCAAGCGGCTACCGGTGGAACCGTTCGTTTTGACGCTTTCTCCTGTCGTTGGACTCCTCGCCAACGAGGGAATCGACGTCCTCGCGCCGGACTTCACCGAGATCCTCGAGCTCCTCCAGAGTCGTGTCGAGACCACCGTCACCGAGGAGCCGTTCCGCGTATCAGTCACCATCGAGGGCGATACGGAGACGCTAAACGTCTCACTCGACGACGATTTGGATACCGTTGGCCTCGACCGAGAACGGTCGGCGTAACCCCGAGGTCGGCCCCCCTCCCTATCCAGGTGGTACCGAACCGATCTCTCGGTTTCAGTCCATGAAGGAAATTTCACTAGACTCGATTAGTGAAATATCATTCTCCGAATAGATAAGTGCCATCCTCGCCATAGACTTAGCCGGTCATGACGGACCAGGACCTGATCGACTTCGGCATCTGGCGCCGGATGGACGAGGACGTCACGACTGAGGAGACCAAGCAAGACGCCCTCGAGGCATCGCAGGGAGCGATCGCGGAACTTCGGGACGAGGGCGTCGAGGTCGAGTGGGTGCGTACCGACGTGCTGGAGGACCCGAACGGCGAGACGGATTGCGCGTACTGTCACTATCGCGCCCCGAACGAGGCGGCAATCAGAGAGCACTCCGAGCGCGCCGGCCTCCCCGTGGCGGAGCTGACACGTATGGACGACCAGTTCGACCAGAGTGACCTCGAGTAACCGAACCCGTGTCCGAACTCAAGACGCTCAGCCTCGACGATCTCGACCTGGTCGAGGTGACCCAATCGGAAACGGATATGCAAGTGGACGTCAATTTCCCGTTCTCACCGCATTTCCCGGCGGCAACCGGGATGGAACTCGAAGGCGGCCACAACGTCGTCTACTTCGAGATCGCGCCGGGGAAGGCGTTGGGAACCCACAAGGACAGCCCCGAGAAGCTCGTCATCTGCCTCGAAGGTGAGGACATCGAGGCGTGGGCTGGAGACGCCGAGGG
>PXRQ01000084.1:13637-21407 GCA_003022005.1 Halobacteriales archaeon QS_5_70_15 | reverse complement strand
ACCACCGCGTAGAACCGCCTGTCCAGTCCGGCGTTGATGGCGGCCACCGACACCGCCAGCCCCTCGGGGACGTTCTGGATGCCGATGGCGAGCATCAGCGGGACGGCGGTGCCGAGGTCGCCGCTGCCGAACCCCACGCCGACGGCGAGCCCCTCGGGCACGTTGTGGAGCGTGATGGCGAGGACGAACAGCACGACGCCGGCGAGCCGCTCGTCGTTTACCGGGAGGTCCTCGCGCGGACGCGCCGCGTCCTCCCGCCGTCGGCCCGAGACCACGTAGTGGGCGTGTGGCACGAGCACGTCCGAGCGGTCGAGCGCCAGCGCCCCGAGCGCCACCCCCAGGAGCGTGGGGAGCGGGTTCCCGTTCGAGTAGATCTCGATGCCGGGGATGACGAGGCTCGTGAACGCCGCGGCGAGCATCACCCCGGCGGCGAACCCGAGCGCCCCGTCCATCGCACGCTCGGAGGGGTCCCGCCAGACGAAAACCAGCGACGCCCCAAGGAGGTTCAGCGACGCGATGACGAGCCCCCCGACGAGCCCGTTGACGACGGGGTCCGTCCCGAACCACTGCGTGAGCCACTCGGCTACCACCCGACCCGCCCCCGGTCCTGTGTGGCCATCGGTTCCGTGACCGGCATCAGCGGGAGGGGTATTGAAGATTGAGCATGACCGGGCCAGGGGGCCTCCCCACCGGGACTATAGTAGCGTTTGGAAGTCGTTACTCACGGCCGGGGGACCGCCCCCGTCCGGAGTGTGTCATCGGTTTCAAACGCTACTACGGATCGACGGTCCGGCCCCGATGGAACGGGGACTCGCTACTCCCCCTCGCCGTCCCGCTCCCTCTCGGCTTTGATCTCGCGCAACTTCGCGAGCAGGTCCTCGCTGTTCGCCCCCGACTGGAGCGCGAATTCGCCCTCGAAACCGGTCCGGGTGTCGTCACGGGTGTCGATCTCGGTCGTATCGATCTCCTGGCGTTCCTGCTCGCTCCCGTCGTAGGAGTCGAATCCCGTCGGGACAGCTACAGTCTACGGGAGCATAAGACCTCGTTTCCGCGTAACGGAACCGCCGTCGCGGAACCCGTCGGTGGAGATGCGGGACATGAGGCCCCGAACGACGTCGCTGCGTCGTGGTGGCGAGGAGGTTCGAGTAGCTAGATCCGACAGTACCAGTAACGCCGCACGGGGGACGCGGTCGCGCGATCCCGATACCGAGAGCCCGACCCGTTCCCCGACGGTCGCTACTCCGGCGCGTACTTCTCGTGTATGCGATCCATCCGCGCGGCCACCACGAAGTCGGTCTTGTGGAGGCCGTCGATCTTGTGGGTCCACATCTCGACCCGCACCTCGCCCCACTGCAGGTGGATGTCCGGGTGGTGCCACTCCTCCTCGGCGAGTTCGCCGATCTCGTAGGTGAACTCGAGGGCGTCCCGGAAGTCCTCGAAGGCGTAGGTGCCCTCGAGGTGGTGGTCGTCGACGACCTCCCAGACGTCGTCGTCGAGCTCCGCGAGGTACGCCGCGTACTCGTCGGGGCCGAGCGGGTCGTCCTCGGAGGTGCACGCCTCGCACGCCTCGTCCGCGAGCGCCGATGACATGCCGGGGTATGACGGCCGCTCGTCCCTAACTCCATCGCTCGGGGAGCAGGGCGGGGACGGGCGTCCTTGCGGTTGCCCCCGAATCGACCCGACGACGACTTTATGCTCCCCGGACGAGTGTCCGCGGATATGAGCGACGTCTATCAGATCGCCCGGAACAACCGGTACTGGCACGTGATCGGGGAGGGCTCCTCTGGGTCGGTCGCCGCCGACGAGGTGGACGCGTACCTCAACCGCGAGGGACCGTGGGACGACGTCGCGGAGGCGCTCGACGCCGACCCGGCACCGCGGTGTGACGACTGTACGTTCCCCGACGAGTAGGGTCGGGGCGGTGTCGGTGTCGGGCTGGAGTCGCCGGCGAAAGGGTCGCTACGAGGGTCGTCGTCATCGGGGTACGGGGGTGCTCAGGACGAGGTACGCGCCGCCGGTCGAGGTGACGCGCGACCCACATCGCGAAGCGCCGGCGGACCGCCAGCGGGGACGAGAGCGCCACGGCGGTCCGCCAGGCGCTGTCACGGCACTCGTCGATGGTGAGTATCGAGAACAGGTCGTCGAGGTCCCCGAGCGACTCGTCGATTGCGACGATGCTCGGATCGTAATTCTCCGCCGGGCGGTCCTGGTTCCCGTCGACCAGCCTGCCGAGCACCTCGTTCACCGCGGCGTGGTCCGCCCGTTTCCGCCCCCGGTTCCGCTCGATGCCGACCTCGTCGAGCGCCAGCGCGAGGTCGTAGTTGATGTGCGCGTTGATACCGAGCGCGACGTGCCGGAGGGCATGGTACCCCTCCTGCTCGGCGGCCTCGAAGGCGAGCTGCCATGGGTCGGCGAGCGCGTTCAGGTTCCCCGCCTCGAAGTCGTGGACCGCCTCGCGGTAGAGGTTGGCGAACGTCACGAGGTAGTCGGCCACCCAGTCCGGTTCCTCGAACCCGCCGCGGTCGATCCGCTTCCCGACCGCCTCGGTCACCCGCGAGTAGACCGTCAGGAACATCGAGCGCCGGTCGTCCCGGGCCTCGAACGCCTCGAGCAGCTCGTCCAGGCGTCGGTCGCTCTCGTCGACGGAGGCGTACGGGTCCTCCACGAGCGAGCGGACGTCCGGGACGCCCTCGCGGCCGTGTCCGGTGGGTGGTCGTCCCCGGTTGACGCCGTGCCACGCGAGTTCCAGCCGGCGGCGTCGCCTGCTCCTCGTGGACTGTCTGGGCCCCACGGGCCGGACATAGCCGACCGGTTTATTACCCGTTCCCCTGTCCGACAGTATCAGCCGACCCGGTCGACCAGCGCGTCGCCGAGACCCGGCAGCGGGACGGTCGCCGCCTCGGCGTCCGTCCCGTCGACGTCACGTTCGGTGAACCCGGTCCCGGTCGCGACGAGGACGACGTCCTCGTCCGACGCGAGGTCCCCGCGTTCGGCCAGCGTCCTCGCCCCGGCGAGGGACGTGGCGCAGGCCGATTCGACGAAGAGGCCCGCCCGTTCCGCGAGCGCCCGGCGCGCGTCGATGACGGCGCCGTCATCGACGGCGAGAGCGCCGCCGCCCGTCTCACGGGCGGCCGCGAGGACGCGGTTCCCGCTCGGCGGGTCGGCGTTGGCGATGGAGTACGCGACGGTCTCGCCGCCGTCGACCGGGGACACCGTCCCGTCGCCCCGCTTCCACGCCTCGGCGATCGGCGCACAGGCCGCGGCTTGGACGAAGTAGAGCCGCGGGACCGAACCGACGAGGCCGGCCGCGTCGAGTTCCCGGAACGCCTTCCAGACGCCGCTGGCGTGGCCGCCACTCGAGACCGGCATCACCACGGCGTCGGGGACGTCCGGCGCGAACGACTCCGCGATCTCCAGTCCGGTGGTCTTCTGTCCGGCAACGCGTAGCGGCGTGTCGGAGTTCACGAACGCGACGCCGTGCTCGGCCCCGAGGCGGATCGACGCCTCGTAGAGCCGGCCGTACTCCCCGTCCACCCGGAGGATCGTCGGGTCGTGCCGGGCGATGAGCCCGAGCCGGGACCGGGGGATGTCCGCCGGGACGAGCACCACGCAGTCGAGCCCCGCGCTCGCGGCGTGTGCGGCCATCGACCGCGCCATGTTGCCGTGCGAGACCGTGCCGACCGCGTCGTACCCGTTCAGCGCGGCGACGGTTACCCCCACCGCGCTCCCGCGGTCCTTGAACGTCCCCGTCGGGTTGCCGCCCTCGTACTTGACGTGGAGGCGTGCCCCGACGTCGGCGTCCAGCCGCGGCGCGCGGACCAGGGGCGTCCCGCCCGCGCCCGCCGCGAGGTCGGTCGGTCGCTCGCCGGGCAGGAGGCCGGCGTAGCGCCACAGCGAGCGGTCGTCGGTCGCCGGCCACTCGCCCCCCGTCGGGTCGGTGTCGATCCACCGGGGTTCGCCGCAGTCACAGCGCGGGCCGTCCGCGAGCGTCGCCGCCTCGCCACAGGCGTAGCAGGTGAGCAGGTCGTCCATGTGCCCGTGCCCACGAACGAGGGGGGCATAACGGTGGGGTCGGCGGCCGGTACGCGCACTGCGGCTCCGTCCCCGCCCTCGAGGGAACCGGGTCCGTTTTTGACGCCCCGATACAGGGGGAGGCACGCACCGGCCGTCCGACCGCGTGCGGCGCGCGGAGAAGTCGCGCATCCGGATCGTGTACGAACTCGCCGAGGGGCGTCCGGACGCCGACCTCGTTCGACTGGAGGTCGGCGAACCGGACTTCGACACGCCCGAGGGCGTATCGACGCGGCGGCCGACGCCGCCCGCGCGGGCGGGACCCACTACACCTCGAACGCCGGGATGCCGGCCTGTCGCGAGGCCGTCGCCCGACACATGGCCGACGCGTTCGGCGTCGAGTACCCGGTCGAGGAGGTGGTCGTCACGGTCGGTGGCGTCGAGGCGCTGGAGCTGCTGGCGCTCTCGGTCGTCGACCCCGGCGAGGACCTGCTCTATCCCGGCCCCGCGTGGCCGAACTACGAGACGCAGGCCCACCTCGCCGACGGGCGACCGGTGGAGGTCCCGCTCCGTCCCGAGGACGGGTACGGCCTCGACGCCGACCGGACCATCGAGCACACGGGTCCGGGGACGGCGCTGGTGGTCCTCAACTCGCCGTCGAACCCCACCGGCCGTGTCTTCGACCACGAGTCGGTCCGCGCGGTGGTCGAGGCCGCCGCAGACCACGGTGCGTACGTCGCCGCCGACGAGGTGTACACCGCGCTGACCGACGACCGCGAGCCGGAGGGGATGGCCGCCTGCACCGGCCACCCGGAGCACGTCCTCACCGTCGGGTCGTGCTCGAAGACCCACGCGATGACGGGCTGGCGCACCGGCTGGCTCGCCGGGACTCCCGAGGTGACCGACGAGGTAGTGACGGTACGCGAGGCGACCACGTCCTGTCCCTCGACCCCGGTACAGCACGCCGCCATCGAGGCGCTCTCCGGTCCGCAGGACGCGTTCGAGGCGATGTACGACGCGTTCCTCGAGCGTCGGGACTACGTCGTCGACCGGATCGAGGGGATCGACGGTCCCTCGGCGCCACGGCCGCAGGGTGCGTTCTACGCCTTCCTCGACCCCGACGGCGTGACCGACGACCTCGCGTTCGCTAAGTACCTCCTCCGCGAGCACGACGTCGTCCTCGCGCCCGGGAGCGCCTTCGGCGAGGCGGGAGTGGGACGGCTCCGGCTCTCCTTCGCCAACTCGCCCGACCGGCTGGAGGCGGGGTTCGATCGCATCGAGGCCGGGCTGGCGGAGTGGTCGGGGTAGGAAAAAGGGTTCGGCAGTTACAGGACGAACGAGATGATTGCGAGCACGACGAAGATGATGATGAGCCACTTCGCGATCTCCATGCTGAGACCCGCCACCCCGCGCGCTCCCAAGACTGCGGCGACAACTGCCAGTATCAGGAAGAGGACCGCGAGTTCGATGAAGCCTCCCCCGAACTGCAAGGGGAGTAGCTGTACCGACACGGCGCTCTCCAGAGTGGTTCCGGTTAGTGTCATGTACGGCGTTCGGAGGCAGAGTCTCGGTGTATTAATAGGTGATGCATGATCATATAACAATTAATTATCACTAATCGGGGTTACTGGTTCCGTTCGTCACCCCGCCGCCCCCGCTCTCGAAGCCCTACCGCATGTCCTCCCCGCCGTTGACGTTCAACGTCTCGCCGGTGACGAACCCGGCGTCCCGGAGGTACGCGACCGCGTCGGCGATGTCCTCGGGCTGGCCGAACCGCTCGACGGGGATCCCCGCGAGCCCCTCGCGCTTCTCCTCCGGGGTGCGGTCGGCGGTCATGTCCGTCTCGACGTGGCCGGGCGCGACGCAGTTCACCCGGATCCCCGGGGCGAAGCCCCGTGCGTGACTCCGGGTGAGCGAGACGAGCGCCCCCTTCGAGGAGGCGTAGTGACACTCGATCGGCGCGCCCGTGTGCGCCAGTATCGAGGAGATATTCGTCACCGAGGGGCCGTCCCCTGACTCCCGGAGGTGCGGGAGCGCGGCCTTCGTGATGTTGAACGCCGAGTTCACGTTGACGTCCATGACCCGGTCGAAGTCCGCGGGATCGAGGTCCTCGGTGTAGACGTGCTGGTCGACCCCCGCGTTGTTGACGACGTGGTCGACGCCGCCGAACGCCTCCGCGGCCGACTCGACGAGGTCCGTGGCGGCCTCCGGGTCGGAGACGTCCGCCCCGACGACGACGGCCCCGACGCCCCGCTCGCGGACCTCATCGGCGACCGCCTCGGCCGCGTCGCCGCTCCTGTGGTAGTTGACCGCGACGTCGTGCCCGTCGTCGGCGAACCGGAGCGCGATGGCCCGGCCGATACCCCGCGAGGACCCCGTGACGACTGCTGCTGGCATACCGGTGGCTCGCGGGCCGGGATCTTGTACCTGTCCGAACGCTCTCGGAGTCCGGTGTTCGCAAGGGAATCAATCATACCATCGGGTGGGACTGAAAGGGGCCGAGCGCAGCGAGGCGAACGCCGCTGGACGAGCGAAGCAAGCGCGCGCAGCGAGCCGCGCGACCGGGGCGCCCGGGGCTTTCAGTCCCACCCGACGTCCCGGAGGCCGTCGTCGTTAGCCGAACGATCCCGTTGTGACGACCCACAGATGTAAGTCAGATCCGGCCGCCCCCGGGGAACATGAAGGCCATCGTCGTCGGGGGTGGCATCCTCGGGAGTGCCACCGCCTACCACCTCGCGACGGCCGGGACGGACGTCACGCTGTTCGACCGCGAGGACGAGGGGCGGGCCACCGACGCCGGCGCGGGCATCCTCTCGCCCGCGACGAGTTCGAACGCCGACTCCGAGCCGTGGTTCCGGTTCGCTATCGACGCGGTCGATTACTACGAGCCGCTGAACGCCGAACTGCTCGACGCGGGTGTCGGGGCGACGGGTTACGCAGTTCCGGGGCTCCTCCAGGTCGCGGTGAACGAGGCCGAGGCGCGGGCCGTCGACGCGGCGCTGGCGCGCATCCGCGACCGCCAGGAGCGCCTCGGCGCGCCCGACCGGATCGACGAACTGGAGCCCCGGGAGGCCCGGGAGCGGAGCCCCATCGTCGGCGACGTCGAGCGGGCGCTCTGGAACCCGAACGGGGCCCGTGTCGACGGGCGGCGGTTCGCCGCCGCGCTCCGGGAGGCCGGCGGGCGGGCGGGGCTGGCGGTCCGCGAGGCCGACGTGGCGTCGATCCGCGTGGAGTCCGGGACGGCCACGGGTGTCGTCGCCGACGGCGAGCGTGTCGACGCCGACGCGGTCGTCGTGGCCGGCGGCGCGTGGTCCCCGGAGTTCGCCGACGACCTCGGCTACGAGATTCCGGTCGAGCCGATGCGCGGGCAGATACTCCACCTCGACACCGACCACGACACGACCGCCCGGCCCATCGTCACGGGCACCCGCTCGCTCTACACGGTCCCGTGGGAGGGTGGCCGGGTCGCCGTCGGAGCGACCTACGAGGAGGGGTCGGGGTTCGTCCCGCACTCGACCGTCGAGGGCGTCCACGAGGTGCTCGGCGACGCGCTCGACGTGGTCCCGGGCCTCGCGGACGCCGCCATCGACGAGATACGCGTCGGACTGCGACCGGGGAGCGCCGACGGCCTGCCGGTCTGCGGCCAGGTCCCCGGTACCGAGGGGGCGTATCTCGCGACGGGTCACGGCCCGACGGGGCTCCAGATGGGACCCTACACCGGTCGGCAGGTCGCGCGGCTCGTCCGCGGCGAGCCGCTCG
>PXRQ01000084.1:0-13543 GCA_003022005.1 Halobacteriales archaeon QS_5_70_15 | reverse complement strand
CCCCCGACCACCCGCTGTAGCGGTCCGGCGCTGTGAGAGGATGATACCCCGTCAGGGGTTCGGGATCGTCGATCCGTCCCGCCGGGTACGGGCAGCACCGGACTGACGAGAGAAGGGCCGACAGCACGAGCCGGCTGGACTCCGTGATCGGCCACGAACCGAGCCCGGCGAGGACTCCGAGCAGTCCGACCGGTCAGACGGACCCGTCCCCCGGGCCGGACTCGGCGCCGACCTCCGAGCCTCGAGTCCCCCCATCCGGGCCCGGGAGACGTCCCGGCGGTCACTTCGGAGCAGATCAGCGCGCTCGTCGTCACCGCGGAGCCGCTCGACATCGTCAGGACGACCGACCTGCTCGACCCGCTCGCGGAGGGTCACGAACTCGCCCCGCTCCGGGTCGAGGACGTGATGAGCGAGGTCCCGAGACGTTCCCCCCGGACGGGTTCCTCGAGGAACCCCCGGGGACGATGACCCGGAACGGGTTCGAGCACCTCCCCGTGGTCGAGGACGGCGAGTGCGTGGGGAAGGTCTCCTCGACGGACATCACCGCCCGCCGGGCCTGAACAGCCCCTCCCGTGCCCCGGAGCCGACAGCATCGACCCCATCCCATACGAGGTGGTAGCGCCCGTCGTCGTGCGTGCCGACGGCGATCCCGACCGGTCGGCCTCGTCGGGAACGGGCCGACCCCCGGCCGGCGAACGGCTCGCGACGATCCTCGAGCAGGTGATCGGACACCCTGACGGGGCCTGCCGACGGCCCATCACGACTCCTCGGACGGGGGCCGGGCGTGCCGGCGAACCGCAACCCATTCCAGCGACCGTCGCGAGCCCCCGGACGTGCCGGCCTACGAGGCGGTCGTCTTCGACATGGACGGGGTGCTGCTGACGATGACCGACGGCGCCGTCATCGACCGGGCGGCCAGGGAGGCGTTCGCCGCGTTCGGGGTCGATCCGACCGACGAGGCCGTCGAACCGTTCGTCAGGGGGGACGCGGCGGCGCTCGCCGCGGCCTGCGAGCCGTTCGATCCCGACCCCGGTGGGGTGTGGCCGGCCCGCGAGTGGGCGGCCGCCTGGCTCCAGGCCCGGGAGATGGACGCCGGGCGGAAACGGCCCTACGACGACGCCGCCGACGCGCTCGCTGCGCTCGACGCCCGGATCGGTCTCGTCAGCAACAACCAGCACCACACCGTCGGCTACGCCCTCGATCGGTTCGGGCTCGAGGACCTGTTCGAGACCGCGTACGGGCGCGGTCACACCGTCGATGCGCTCCGCCGACGCAAGCCGGATCCCCACTACGTCGACCGGGCGCTGGCGGACCTCGGGACGCGGGACGCGCTCTACGTCGGCGACAGCGGGGTCGACGTCGAGGCCGCGACCCGGGCGGGCGTCGACAGCGCGTTCGTCCGCCGGGAGCACCGGACCGACTACCGGCTCCGCGAGGAACCGGACTACGAGGTGTCGGACCTCGCCGAACTGGTGGATCTGCTGGGCGACTGATGCGGTCGTGCGTGGTCCGGTCCCGACGATTCCCGGTTCCTGTCGGAGGATCGCCGGTAACTCGTTACGCACGACCGTACGAACGGGCGCCACAGAGGGGCCAGTCGAGTCCACGCCTCCCCATCCCGTCGACGGGTACCGGGTCCGAACGCGGGGGACGGGAGTCCCCACCGGCCGGAGCCGATCCGGCTATGGGAGAATCCGCATCGTCCGGGTCCCGGCGGGGGCCGACCCCGAACCGCCGCCCGAGAGTGGGAGCGGAACGGGGGATCCGACCGGTTGGCGCCGCTCCGGGACTTCCGAGGCGACGGTGTAGGGTGGCGAGCCTCCGACTAGCGCCGTCCTCGCGAGGAAAGGACGGTGCTCTCCCGACCCCGCCATCCCCCGGTCGGGAACGATCCCCGACGTCGGAGGCCGAGACTCGGACACGGCCGAGCGGTGGTTGCCGAGCCGACACACCTCCACGCCGTACACACCCGGTCGCGGACCGACACCGTGTCGGGATCGGGAAGGGCGGCGGTGACTGCCGCGTCTCGCGGCGGACGCCGGGATCTCGCATCCCCCGATGTCGCCCGTGACGGACCCCGACCGACGGCCGCTCACCGGATCTCGCCGAGCGACCGGACGGTGTCCGACATCAGCCACGCCGCCTCTCGTGTCGGGTCCTCGATACAGAGCGCGAAGAACGAATCCCGCCCCTCGTCGACCGTGATGCGATACGCCGAGCTGGTGATAGACGCTCCCTCGTCCCCCTCTGTCGGTTCGCAGGCGGTCACGGGGGACGGTTCGTTCGGGTGACTGAAGTAGCAGTCGGTTCCGGTCGGAACGACCGGGAGGCCACGACCGTCGGCTCTCGCGGCCGTCCCCGGTTCGGAGCCCCACGCCGGACTCCGGATACGGCGACCCACCGCCCGGACGGCGGCGGCTCACGCAGGATACGGACTGATACCGTTATACTCGTCCCCGTCCGACGTCCTCCCTAATGAGCGACCCGAAGTTCACCCCGGGGCCCGGCGCGCGGAGCGCGTTCAGGTTCGGGATATGGGCGGCCGCCGTGGCCGGGCTCGGCGTCATCGGCCTGCTCTGCTGGGCCGCCGCGTTGCCGCCCCTGCTCGCCGGGTTCACCCTCCTGCTCGTATTCCCGATCTACCTGGTGTTCGCGGCCTCCGCACTCGGCGTCTGGCTCGGATACGGCAAGGACGCAACCGACCTGCGCCCGGTCTACCGCGAGAAGCGCGAGGAGGCGCCGTAGTCGGAGCCCCCTCGTCGGTCCGCCCGGCCGTCCGGCGACCGGTGGGGCGGCGGGGTCCGGTTGGCCGCGACGCGGTCCGGTCGATCCGGGGCGGCCCGGTGGACACATTAGCGCCGCGCCCGGAGGATTCGGCATGCCGCTCGAACCCGGCGATCCCGCCCCGGACGTCACCGCGACCAACCAGCACGGCGAGGCCGTGACCCCCGACTTCGAGGGGACGACGGTCGTCTACTTCTACGTCGAGGACGGTACGCCCGGCTGTGAGACGCAGGCCGACCAGTTCGACCTCGAGGCCGAGAGCTACGAGGCGGCGGACGTCGCGGTCTACGGGGTCTCGACCGACGACGTGGAGTCCCACCGCGAGTTCGCCGCCGAGCGGGGGATCGAGTTCGACCTGCTGGCCGATCCCGACGGGGAGCTCTGCAAGGCGTTCGGCGTCGAACGCGACCACGCCGGGCGCGCCGAACGGACGACGTTCGTGAACGACGACGGCGAGGTGATCCGGACGTACGAGGGCGTGTCGCCCGACGGCCACGCCCGGGACCTGCTGATCGACCTCCACGACGCGGGCGTCGTTGAACTCGGGTTCTGACCGCGCCGCGGCCACCCGCCGCGGAGGATCCCGACGGTTCGGGAAACCTTCATGGGCGGGCCGGGCCTGTCCCCGGTTATGAGCGAGAACTGTATCTTCTGCAAGATAATCGACGGCGAGATCCCCAGCCGGGCGGTCTACGAGGACGAGGACGTGCTCGCGTTCCTCGACGTGAACCCCCTGGCGAGGGGCCACACCCTCGTCATCCCGACGGTCCATGACCCACGGATCGGGGGGCTGCCCGACGGGGTCGCCGCGGCGACCTTCACGGCGATGAGCGAACTCTCGCCCGCGGTCGAGGACGCCGTCGACGCCGACGCGATGACCGTCGCGGTGAACGACGGGGCCGCCGCCGGCCAGGAGGTCCCGCACGTCCACGGCCACCTCGTCCCCCGGTTCGAGGGGGACGGGGTCGGCCCCATCCACTCCCTCCGGTGGAACCGACCCGACCTCGACGAGGCGGCGTTCGACGACGTCGCCGAGGCCATCCGCGACGCGCAGTAGGTCGGCTCGGTCCGATCCCGGCTTCGGTACGCCCGACGCCGGACGTGCTCGCGGCCCCGGCGTCGCGGACGGTCCTCCCGCTCCGGGCGCCTCCGGCCCCGGTCCCGGGATCCCCGGGGTCTCCGACGGGTGTCCGGGACCCACGGTCGCCGGATCCGTCACCGTGGGTCCCTCTGCACGCAGTGGAACCTCCCCCGAGCGGGGATGGTCCGCCTCGCCCGTCGGGGATCAGAGGAACAGCCCGTCCCCACCGCACCCACACCGCCGCATCCCACCACACCCACACGGGATCCCCCGGGACGCGTCGAGTCGCTCCGTAAGTTTTTGTCCGAAGGGGAGGCACCAGCCGTATGAGTCGAGCCGAGACGCTGGCCCTCGTGGGGGCCGTGGGGGGAGCGGGGACGACGAGGCTGTGTGTCGAGTTCGCCGCCATCCTCGCCCGGGACGGTCGGGACGTCGCGGTGGTCGACGCCGCGTACGCCACCCAGGGGCTCGCGGACCACGTCGAGGGACGGATCGACCCGGACGTCACCGCGCTCTGTACCGACGCGAGCGACGACCCCGTCGAGGCGGGGCTGTACGACGTCCACCTCGACGCCCCGGGGCGCGTGGCGTACAGTCCGGCGCTCGCGCCGTTCGAGCGGGTCGCCCGGGCGAAGACCCCCGAGGCGGCCCGCCGGTTCGCCGAGCGGGTCGCGGAGGCGGGCGAGGCGTTCGAGTACGTCCTCCTCGACGTCCCACCGGTGGCGGCCAACCAGTCGCTCGCAGCCGTCGACACGGCCGACCGGGTCGCCGTCGTCGCGCCCGACACGCCCCGTGGAGCCGACGCGCTTCCCCGGATGGTCGCCCGGCTCCGGGACGTCGACAGCCCCGCCACGGTCGAGGTTGCGAACCGCGGCGACGGGACCGAGGTCGGTCGGGCCACCGTAGCCGTACCCGAGGGGCCACCGGAGGCCTCGGCGGCGCCGGCCGCGCTCGACGACGGAGCGTACGCGGTCGGCGTCGGGAGCGCCGTCCAGGAGGTCCTGGGGACGGAGCTGTCGGTGAACCCCGCGGACATGCGCCCGCCGGGGCTCAGGGAACGGTTCCTGTAACGACCCTCGGCGGCCCCGGGGGGCGGCGACGGCCGTCTACAGCAGGTCGTCGACCCCGCTCCGGGCCTCGGACAGGGGGTCGACGCCGTCGCCGCCCGGGGCGAGCAGCCCCTCGAGGGCCTCGCCGGCGCCGGGCAGCGGGTCGTGGGTCCGGACGTACACCCCGAAAGCGAAGTCCGCCTCGTCGCCGACCAGCCGGACGGCCTCGGTGCGGGAGACCCGGGCCTCGAGGAAGTCGTCGACGACCGCCCGGTCAGTGGGCGTGAGCGGCGACACCGGCTCCCCGAGACGGTGGAGGGCCTTCGCGCCGGTGGTGGGTGCGAGCCCGGCGCGGCGGGCCGCCGCACCCACGGAGGCCCCGTCGGCGTAGGCCGCGACGAGTTCCGCGGCCGCCTCCACCCCGCAGGGGAGATCCTCCGCGAACGGCTCGAGACGCGTCTCCACCCCCGAGCCGGTGTCGTCGACCGCCGCGACCCCCCGGTCGACCTGCTCCGCGGTGACCTCGATGCCGGCCGCGAGTTCGTCCAGCGTCACACGTCGGGGTGGGCCTGTCTGTCTGAAAAAACTACGGGCCGACTCGCCGCGTCACCCGCCGGACTGATTACGCCCCGGGTCGACCCCCCGGTCGTGACCGGACAGCCCGCACGCGCGGCACTCCGGGCCGCGCTGGCCGACTGGCGGCGACACGCCGTGGCCGTAGCGCTGGTCGTCGTCGCGTTCGCCGTCGCCGAACTGATCGCGGCACCGACGGCCCGCTACGGCGCGTACCTGATCGCCTTCGCCGTCTGGATGGCCTGGTTCGTGCTCACGTGCGTCGAGTGGCTCCGGCGGGCCGACTTCTGATGCGGACGGCCGTGACGGTTTACCGGCGATCGCCGACGTCGTCCGGGGAATCACCGGTAAGGAACCACGACCGATCGTACGAGGCCCACACCCGCACACCCGGGCGGACTACGGCCGACGACGGGAGCTGCCACTCCGGTCGAAAGGGCTAACCCTCACATCGCGGTACGGTAACACATGACTGTGACCGTCCGGGAGGCGACGACGGACGACATCGAGGCGATCCGAAAGGTGGCGCGGGCGGCCTGGGCCACCGACTACCCGGAGATACTCAGCCGGGAGACCGTCGAACGCGGCGTCGAGGAGTGGTACGAGGCCGATCACGTGGAGGGGCAACTCTCCGGGTCGCGAACGCGCCTGTTCGTGGCCTGCGAGGCGGACGACGGCGACGAGGACGACGGGGACGGCCGTGTCGTCGGGTTCGCCCACGCCGAACTCGGGCGCGACGGCGAGGGGTACGTCCTGCGGCTGTACGTCCACCCCGACCACCGGGGCCGGGGGTCCGGTCGTCGGCTCCTCGAGCGGACCCGCGAGGACCTGTTCGCCCACGGCGCCGAGCGGATCAACGGGATGGTGCTCGCGGCGAACGAGCCCGGCAACGAGTTCTACCGTCGGTTCGGCTTCGAGCGCGTCGAGGACGGCGAGACGACCATCGGCGGGGAGACCTACCGGGAACACACCTACGTGCTGGAACGGGCTCCGGAGGACTGAACGGGGCCGACGATCCGCCCACACGACGGCGGGGCTGTCGACTCGCGCGGAGCCGTCGACTGACTGCCCCGTGACCGCCGACGGGGCGACTCATAGGATTGGTGTAACGATTTACTGCCGATCACTCGAACGGAGTCCGTGATCGGCGGTAAAGAACTACAATAATCCGTATCAGTCCCGGAACAGCGTCCGCAGTGCGGTCGTGGTCCCCGCCCCGGTTGGCAGGGTGTGGCCACAGAGCGGACACTCCGCGCGTGCGGCGACGTCGAACCCGCAGTCGATGCAGTTCGTTCTGCTCATGCTCATACCACCACGATCGATCCGCCGGCACATAGAGGGGCCCGACCGTTCCCGACGGTTCGTTCGGTTCAGATCGTTCAACGGTGGAAACAACGGTTCATACGGTCGTGCGTCGTCTTTTACCGATGATCGCCGACCCCGTCCGGGTTGATCGCCGGTACATCGGTACGCACGACCGTATCAGAGGCCCCGTCTCGAGAGGGTCGGTCGGTGTACGCCTCGTGTCCGACCCGCCCGTCGACCGCCCCCCACACGACGAGTTACGTCCTCCACGCCGCTTCCCTCCGCACGCGCGTCGTGGGCGGCGGTGGTATCGTCGGTCCGTCGAGCGCGTACTACCTCGTGGAGCGGGGCGCGGCCGTGACCAGCGTCGAGGTGACGGACGTCCTGCTACGGGACGGTGTCGTGGCCGGCGTCGGGACTACCGGGGATCCATCGACGCCCCGTTCGTGGTGAACGCCGCCGGACCACGGGCGGCCGGGATCGGTGCGATGGCGCGCCTCGACCTGCCCGTCTCGCCAGGGGGACGGCAGCCGCTCACGGGGAGGGCAGCTGCTGGTCGCCGGTCCCGGGTCCTCGGTACCGGGAGACGTCCCGCTGACGGTTGCGGTCTCGCCGCTCCGCACGGACCGCTTCGAGCCGGGGAAGCGCCGTCCGCGGGACGCGTCATCGACCGATCCGGGACGAGGAACTCACGGACGGTCGGCGGAACGCGGCCGGGGGATCACTCCCGCCGCCGGACGATGTTCCGGAACGTCGTCGTGAGGACCGGGTCGTCGTCGCCACCGCCGCCGTAGAGCGTGAGTTCGAACGCCACGTCGCCGCGGTCGGGCCGGGTCGGCTCGCCCTTCTCGGCGACCGCGACGCGGCCCGAGAGCGTCTCGTCCGGTCCGACCGGTCGGTGCCACCGGATGTCACTCATGCCGCGGCCGCCCATGTTGGCCACGTCGACGAGGAACCCCTCGACGAGGAGCTTCGCGCCGATGGCGAGCGTGTGGATCCCGCTGGCGACGAGCCCGTCGAACACCGACCCCTCCGCGCCCGACGCCTCGAGGTGGAACGGCTGTGGGTCCCACTCGGCCGCGAACGAGACGACCTCCTCGCGGGTGAGCGTGTACTCCCCGAGGTCGAACGACTCGCCCTCCGACAGGTCCTCGAAGTATCGCATCGTCCGGACTCCGGCGGTCGGGCGCAAGGGGATTTCGGTGGTCGCGGTCGCCCGGGTTCGGTCGCCGGAGTCGCGGTCGTCGGGTGCGGACGGTCGGTCGGGACGCACCACCCGGTCCGGAGGACGCCGACCCGGTGGGCGGGACCGATCCGGGTGTCGACCTCGACGCTGGCGAGTTTCATCCCTCCCCCTCCACGAACGCCACGGGACGGACCCAGCCCGCACTCGCGTCCCGTATCTCGATCGGGAAGGTCACGAGCGGGACCCCAGTCCGCCGCGGGAGTTCGTCGAGGTTCGCCATGCTCTCGATCTGGCAGTACTCCACCTCGCGCCCGGCGAAGTGGGCCGGCCAGAGTTCGCCGTTGTCGCCGGACGCGACGAACCGCCGTCCCATCTCGTCGAACGGCTTGTCGAAGCCGTAGGCGTCCGTCCCGATGACCTTCACCCCCTGCTGGACCAGGTATTTCGTCCCCTCGGCACCCATCCCCGGGAACTCGGTCAGGTACTCCGCCGTGCCCCACAGCTCGTCCGCGCCCGTCTCGATCAGGACGATCTCGCCGGGCGCGAGCTCGTGATCGAGCTCCTCGAGCTGTCCCTCGAGTTCGTCGACGGTGATCTCCGTCCGGGGCGCCTTCCATGTGAAGTCGAGAACCACGGCGTCGCCGGCGCACCACTCGAGCGGCACCTCGTCGATGGTTTTCGACGGCTCGCCGTCGACCGTCGGGCCGTAGTGCCAGGGCGCGTCGAGGTGGGTCCCCGCGTGGGGGATGAGGGTGACCTCCTCCCACGCGAGGCCGATACCGTCCGGGAAGTCGTCGGCGTCGACCTCCTCGACGCCGAGTTCGTGGAGGTTCGCCGCGAGCCGCCGGGCGCCCTCGCGGTGGTCGAAGTAGTCGATCTCCGGCGGGAACGGCTCGCTCGCCCCCGGCTCGAGACCGATGCTCAGGTCGACCAGTTCGGCGTCGCCCCGTGTCACCGCCTGCCACATCACGGTCGAACGGAGCCGTGGCGGGACATAACAGTTGTCCCGTCCCGACGGCGGTATCCGTCGAACGGCGCTACCCGGGACCGCTCCAGCGACCGGCCCGATCCGCTCGCCCGTCGTCGAACGCTGCCCGCGGATCCCGCCGACCGTTACCCCGCGAGATGCGGAAGCCACTCCGGACGAGGCCGCCCCTCGGATGGCGGACGGTCTCACGGCCGTGAGGTAGTGATACGGTCGTGCGTCGTCCGTTACCGATGATCGCCGACCCCGTCCGGGTTGATCGCCGGTACATCGGTACGCACGACCGTATGAGGCTTCGGGCGGCGATGTCCACCCCGGCGCGGGCCGCGGTCCGCTGTAAGACCCCCTCGGGGGGTCCGTCTCCCGTCAAAAGTAGCGGCCTCGGCACTCACGACTTCATCTCTTTCCACAGTGAATGTGATCAGCGCGCTGATAAAGTCCGCTCGTTCCGTTACGACTCGTCCAGGATCCGAATTCCGCGCTCCACGACTGCCCCGGTCACGAAGGGACTCGTCTCACGCTGGAGTGCTCGCATACCCGATGCCGCTCCATCCCTGTCGAGCAATCCGTGGCCGCAACCGAGCGCAATGACGCCGATAGACCCATGGACTCCGACATCCGCGTCCGATGCTGTCTCTCGAGCGGCAAGGTCATCAGTACGGAAAAGGACTCCCCGGTCTTCTGCGGCCCCAATCGCAGCGCGTTCTCCGGCATCCAGTTCTTCAGCCCCGATTCGGCTTTCATCGGCTTCGAGGAGTTCGTACGCGAGGTCGGCCACTCCGTCGGGAACACCACCTGTGTCGACCTCCTCGTAAACAGCCCCTGGAACGAGGAGCGTGTCAAACGTCGAGAGACGTTCGAGCGAATCGATTTCGGCGAGGTGAACGAGCGGCCCCGCGTCCGAAACAGCCGCGAGCGTCACGCGTTCAAGCCCCAGTCGACGTCCTCCCCGACGACCTCGCGCTCTCGCTCCGCTCGTTCGACTTTCGTCCGACCGACACGTTCGATTGCTTCTTCCCGGTCGAGTTCGCCGTCGAAGTACCGCGAGAGAACGAGGTCCTCACAGGGGTCTCCGAGGCCGCGTTCGAGTGCACGCTCGAACACCTCGGCCTCCGGACGGCCGCGAGCCTCGGCGATTTCTCGAACCCGGTCGGAGATTTCAGCGGCCATACCGGGTGATCGCTCGGCACCGTTCATAAATCCGTGTCTGCCCGTTCGGTGGGAATCTGACCGGGGCCTATGTTCACTGTGGCCACAGAACGTCCCGGTGGAAACGTGTCATCATGGCCCCGGGCGGACTGGTCCTTGCGCTTGCCCGTGGGCAGGTTATCGTCACTGTCTCCGGAGGACAGTCATTTGCCGAAGCGTTGGTTTCTGCATCCCTGATAGGCGGTCCTGGACCCGTACTGCTGTATCACGGGTACCGATTACCACGGACCGATCCCCACCGGGACGGGTACCCACGACCCACGCATCGCAGGCCGGTCCCTCGGAAATCAGGAGACGGCCGCCGCGCCGGAGACCGTGCAAACTCGTCCACGACTGCCCGGTGTTCGTCCACCGGAACCCGAGGCGACGCGGGGCATCGACAGGTTGTTTCACCAAGCTGTAGCGCGGAGGCCCCGGCCTCAACAGGCGAGCACCGCGAGCGAGTAGGCCGGGGCGGAAGCGCGTTCGCAACGTTTTTCGCCCGTAAGACAGCAGCACATGATAGTACATCGGGGCCAAAACGGACCCGGTGTACGGGCCACCGTAGACTGGCCCCGAACTCGGGGACGAGGACACGTCCCTGCACCGCAAACGTGTCCGTCCGAGTCCACCGGGAATTAACGTCGGGTGCGACGGCGTCGGACGCTGACCACGGGACGACACACCGCACAGGAATCCCCTCTGCGTGCCCCGTCCTGCCGAGTGAACCGCGCCACGCCCACGCATGGGGACGGGACGGAAAGCGCCGAAATCCGCTGAAAGCCCCGTCCTCAAGGAGCCCCCGAAGGCGGCGAGTAGGGCGGGGTAGTTTACGTACCTTTCCCATATATTCCGAGTATGGGAACCCGGGCATGAACTCAAGTAGCCCCGAACCGTTCGTCGACGCATGAGTGGGAACGCTGACGAACGACTCAGGGCGGAACTGTCCGATGACCTCATGGAGTTGGGGCTGACCGAGTACGAGGCTCGGACGCTCGTTACGCTCGTTGGAATCGGAACGGGAACCGCCAAGGACATCGCGGACGCCGACGGCGTCCCACGGACACGCGTCTACGACGCCGTGGAAACCCTCCAGAGCATGGGGCTCGTCGACGTGCAGTACGCGACCCCACAACGATATACCGTCATCTCACGTGACTCGATCGTTAGCAAGCTCGATCTCTCCCGGAAGAACACCATCGACGAGATCGCCGAGAAACTCGAACGACTGGACACCACGGAACCCGCGACGGAGCAGTTCGGCACCTGGACTGTCAGTGGTCACGATGCCGTGAACCAACGTGTCCGGGAGTTCGTTGACGAGGCCGACGACGAACTAATCTACCTAACGGTCGATGAGTACCTTACCGAAGACGACCTCGACGAGCTCCGAAACGCAGCCGACCGGGGCCTGGACATCTACATCGGTGGCATCTCCGACGACGTTCGGGATCGCATTCAGCACGCCGTCCCGTCCGCAACACTGTTCGAGACGCTGTGGGAGTGGGCCGACACACCCGCGGGAACGCTGCTCATCACCGACAAGCGAACTGCCCTCGTCAGCGTGCGTGTCGAAGAGGTAGCAACCGAAGACATCGAGGAAGTCGCAATCTGGGGGACCGGTCACCGGAACAGTCTGGTCGTCGTACTCAGGGCGATATTCACGTGGCAACTCGAAACCCACGACGAGTGAACGCCTCGGACCCCGACGTTTGTTACAGTCGGGGTTAAACTAGCGATTTATTACTGCAAGGACGAAAGAGTGCAGCAGAAATTGCTATGTCCGGACCGATCAGCGAAGGGGACACCGAATCGGTCGACGCGTACGACCTGCTGAACCATCCGCTTCGACACCGGGTGCTCCTCGAGCTACCGAACCACGACAGCCCCGTTCGGCTCCCCGTGCTCGCCGATGGCGTACGCAGTTCGGAGATACGGGGGGGGGAAACACGTCACGACGATACGGCCGACTCCGACGCAGTGCGAATCGAACTCCACCACAACCACCTTCCGAAACTGGCGGCCGCCGGCTGGATCGAATACGATTCCGAAACCCGGACGATCCGATACGAGTCTCGAATCGAAACCATCCGATCGGCGCTCCGGACGACGGCGGACGGATTCGACCAGGTCCGCGCGGCCTACGACGAACGGACAGCGGGACTGGATTCACGACAGGAGTGACGAGTACGCCATGTCACAGAAAATCTGTACCAACTGCACGTACTCCACCCATGGCTCGTGACCTGGACAACGTCGATCGCGGTATCCTCTACATGCTCCAGGAGGACGCTCGGAACACCACGTCGGAGGACATCGCCGACAAGACGGGCGTCTCCGCCAGTACCATCCGCAACCGGCTCGAACGCCTCGAGGAGGACGGCGTCATCAGGGGGTATCATCCCGAGATCGATTACGAGGCGGCCAATCTGCCGCTTCGCGTGATGTTCGTCATCACTGCACCGCCGAAACAGCGGAGCGCTACCGTGAAAAAACTGCTGGACATACAGGGTGTCATAGACATCCGAGAGATGGTCACCGGCAGGCGGAACATCCAGACCGAAGTGGTCGGCCGCGATACGAGCGACATCGTCCGTATTACGGACGCGATCCACGACCTCGGCGTCGAAGTCGAGAGTTCGGAGATAATGAAACAGCGGAGAGTACAGCCGTTCAATCACTTCTACTTCTCGGAAGCGGTCGATAGGACGGACCGACACGGGGATGGTACCGAGGCCGAATGACTGCCACCACCGATGTTAATTTAGCAATCACTTTAAAATGATTCCCGACAACTGTCCGATGGAACGTGTGCCTCTGACAAAAAAAAAACGCACAGCATGCGACTCTGTCCATAAGTCAAATTACACATAGAAAAATCATATACGGCTGCGGGGCGTGGGTACATATATGACTATAGATGGAGACTTCGGGGACGAGCATTTATCCGAGCAGTATCACGCCACGTTCGATCCGACGTCCGAACCGGGGAGCGATGCAGTCGTTTCCTCGCTTTCGGAAGCGACCGGGACGGATCCGGACGAAATGGAACCTATCGAATCTATCGTGGACCCGATCGTTTTCGACGCGCTCGTCCGACGGCGGCGGCGTCCCATTCGGCTCAGTTTCGTGTACCACGAGCACCACGTGACCGTGGACACCGGTGGTGAAATCTTGATTCGGAACTCGGAGACCGCGGGTCAATCGGAGTTCGGGTGCAGCTTCGACGCGGACGAATCCCCGTCTCACGAGGTGATTCGAGCCATCGCGGCGGTAAAGGGCATCGAGCCGAATGACGTGGACCCGCTGTACGATTTCATCGATCCAGACGCATTAGACGCGATGTTCGATAGCACCATCGGGACCAGCGAGCGCGACATTCGCGTCTCGTT
>PXRQ01000083.1:45223-58253 GCA_003022005.1 Halobacteriales archaeon QS_5_70_15 | reverse complement strand
CGGAGCCCGCCCGCCGGTCCGGTCGCGGCGACGTCGAG
The DNA here is from genome assembly GCA_003022005.1 of Halobacteriales archaeon QS_5_70_15. The sequence continues at coordinate 58,215 of PXRQ01000083.1, read as the reverse complement.
TCCGCGGTCGCGGGCGACGTCGCCGAGCGGGCCCGCGAGGTGGCCGCCGCACACGACTGGCCCGTCCCGGAGTTCGAGGTGCGACTCGGGGACGGACCGCCGACCGTCGTGGTGAGGTGGGACGGCGAAACGTCGCCGGCGACGCTCCGGCGGCTCGCCTACGCGGCCTGCCGGGAGTCCCGCTACGCGGACACGGTCGCCGGGCTCCGCGACCCGGAGATCGACCTCCGGTCGGGGGGGTCCGGTTCCGGCGACGAAAGAGACTAACCGCCCCCGCCGGAAGGGGGGAGCAATGGATTTCGGACTCTCCGAGGAGCAGGAGATGATGCAGCGGCTCGCCCGCGAGATCGCCGAGGACTACGGGCTGGAGTACTGGCGCGAGAAGGACGAGGCCGAGGAGTTCCCCCGCGAGATCTGGGACGACCTGACCGAGGCGGGGTTCATGGGGCTCACAGTACCGATCGAGCACGGGGGCGAGGGGCTCGGCATGGAGGAGGTCGTCGCGGTGGCGCTCGCGCTCGGCCGACACGGCGGCGGGGTAAGCGGCCCGAACCTGCTCACGCTCGGGCCGGTGTTCGGGGGGATCTCCATACAGGAGCACGGTACGGAGGCCCAGCAGGAACGGCTCCTCCCCGAGATCGCCGACGGCGCGATGGTCTGTCTCGGGCTGACGGAGCCGGGCGCGGGACTGGACACCGCGGGCATCAAGACGACCGCGGAGAAGGACAGCGACGAGTACGTCCTGAACGGGACGAAGATCTGGACGACCGGCGCGCACGTCTCGGACTACATCGTCACCCTCGCCCGGACCTCGCCGATGGGCGAGGGCAAGCGCCACGAGGGCATCTCGTTGTTCGTCGTACCGAGCGGTTCTGACGGTATCTCGACGAGCAAGATCGACAAGCTCAGCATGCGCGCGCTCGGCTCCTGCGAGGTCGTCTACGACGACGTCAGGGTGCCGGAGGAGGCCCTGCTCGGCGAGGAGGACCGCGGGTTCTACCACCTGCTCGGAACCCTCAACACCGAGCGCATCATCTGGGCGGCCATCCCGCTGTCGGCGGGCGAGCTCGCGCTCGACCTCGCGGTCGACTACGCGGGCGAGCGGGAGGCGTTCGAGCGGCCCATCGGGAGGAACCAGGGGGTGCAGTTCCCGCTCGCGGAGTCGAAGATGGAACTCGAGACGGCCAAGCTGATGATCTACAAGGCGGCCTCGCTGTACGACGCCGGCGAGGACCCTTCGATGGAGGCCAAGTACCACGTCGAGCGGCTCTACCGGGACGTCAGGCTCGCCCGGGTCGCCCCCGTCAGCGACGAACTCGTGAAGGCGTTCGTCGGGACGAACGAACTCGGCCTGCCGCGGTCGTACTGACGGAACGGGGGCCGTCCCCCCGCCGTGGCCTCCGAACGGTGGCCGCTCCCGCCGGGCACCGATCGACACGCGTCGAACTTACAACCGGTGGCTCCGAGACGGTAACGGACCCACAGCGCCATGAGCGCGATCCCCCCACAGGCGACGGAACTGCTCCCTACGCTCCCGTTCGAACAGTCGGTCGTCGTGCTGGCGCTCGCGCTGGGTGTCATCCGGGACGGGCTGACGCTCCGACTGGTCGGTGGGACGGCCGTCTCGCTGGTCGTCCTGTTCGGCGGGCTCTGGCTCGTCGTCCCGCCGGTCGCCCGCTGGTTCTTCCGGAACACCGGCCAGGAGAGCTACGTCGAGTTCCTCTTCCTCGCGGCGCTGATCTTCGGTGCGGCGAGCCTGGCCGAGGGGCTCGGGCTGGCCGGCATCCTGGGGGCGTTCGTCGTCGGGATCGCGCTCAACCGGCAGATCACGCGCGGCGGCACGCTGCTCAACCGGATCGAGTTCTTCGGGAGCGCCTTCTTCGTCCCCTTCCTCCTGTTCCACGTCGGGATGCTCGTCGATCCCGCCGTCGTGGTCGCGGGCGGCGAGACGCTGTGGATCGCGGTGGTCGTCCTCGGCGCGATGTTCCCGACGAAAGCCATCGCTACCGCCGCGTTCTCCGCGGTCGAGGGATACGGCCGCGAGGCGGCCGGCGTGCTGTTCGGCCTGTCGGTCGGACAGGCCGCCGCGGCGCTCGCCATCACGCTGCTCGGGTTCGACGCGGGCGTGTCCTCCGCCGAGGTCCTCAACGCCGTCGTCCTGATGATACTCGTTCCGCCGTCGTCAGCCCGTGGGTGACCGAGCGCTACAGGCTCCGCCTCGCGACGGCGACGGAGGCCGGCGGGAGTGCCACCGAACCGTCCGACCCGCGGATACTCCTCCCGCTCTCCCGGGCCGCCGAACTCCACCGACGCTTGCTCGAACTCGCGTTCGTGATCGAGGATCACCCCGCGTCCACGCCGGTCCACCTGCTCACGGTGCTGGGCCCGGGGGCGACCGACGAGGAACCGGCCGAGACCGACCGGGGCCTGCGGGCCGCGGCCGAGACCGGTAGCGCGGCGGAGGTGGACGCGGGTCAACCACAGCGTCGCGTCCGGCCTCGCCCGCGCGACCGTCGAGACCCGTGCCGACCTCGTGCTACTGGGTTGGGAGGCAGGGCGGTCGCTCGGCGGGCGGATGTTCGGTAGCATCATCGATCAGGTCCGGGACCGGACGACCGATCCGGTGCTGGTCTCGCGCCTCGGTCGACCCATAAACACGGTGACACGGGTACGCCTCGTTCTTCCGCCGGCTGTCGGGTACCACGAGGGGTTCTCCGAGAGCATCTACCTGGTCAAGCGTCTCGCCGAGAACCTGGGCGTCCCGCTCCGGGCGGTCGCCGTCGGGAGCCACCTCCCGCCCGAGCGGTACGAACGGCTGATCGGTCAGGTCGACCCCGAGATGGCCGTGACGGTGAGCGCCGTCGACGGTCTCGGTGCTGACGGCGCTGACTTGGGGGGGGATTCGAGCTACGGTGGCGGCTCGACGCCCCCGGCGTCGGGGTGCGGTCGCCGGTCTACCGCCGGGAGCGCGAGGAGTGAGCCGGGGGTCCGGTGATCCGACGCCCGGTGGTCGGACGGGCCGGGTCGGAGGGGTTCGGCCCGGGCCCGGGCCGAGGACCTATGACCGTCGGCGACGGATCCTGTCGGTATGGCCCGACCGTGCCGTCGAGAGGTACTCGGGGCGTGTGGCGGTGTCGGGATCGTGGGGCTGGCGGAATGTCTCGAATCGGGCGACGGGGGCGCTGGCGAGGGGTGTAGCGACGGGTGGCGGTGGGGGATCGCGTTCGGCGACCGTCCCGCCTACGGCAGGAACGAAGGGTCCCGGATGACCGGTACTCCCGGGACGATATCGTTCGGTGAGGAACTCACCGTCCGGTTGCGGAACACCACCGACGAACCCCTGCGGACCGGCACGTCCGAGCAACACACGATCCAGTCCCGTCGGGACGACGGCCGGCGGAGCGTCCTCGCCGAGCCGGATGGCTTCGACGGCGCGGCGGTGGATCATCCCCCGGGAGAGGGGTTCACGTGGGGGTTAACGATCGATCCCGACGGGTACGGCGGGCCGTGGGAGGTGTGCGGACCGTAACCCCCGGGGCGTACCGCTTCGTGTACTGGGGATTGGGCGATGCACCCCCGACGGCGACGCCCGGCGACCCGGAACGCCCCCACTTTGCCGTCGCGTTCCGGTTCACCATCCGGCAGTGAGGTGACGAGGGGCAGCTCTACCGGGGTCGCCTCGGGAACGTGCCCTCCGCATCGTCCGCCCGAGCAGACGGTTCTGCCTGCCGGCGCTACGGTTAGTCCCCAGCGATTCCGACCGGGACGAGCGACCGCGTCCGGACTGGAGGGCCGCGTCGTTGGCGGCGCACTCGATGGTACGACGTTGGCGGCGCATCCGATGGCACGCCGTTTCGCACTCGGTGTACGCCCGTTCGGTCACCTCGACGGGTGTCGACGGGTCGGGCTCAGGGACGGTCGTCGAGCGCCTCGGTGGCCAGCCAGTCGAGGAGTCGGGAGACGTCGCGCTGATCGGCGACCCGATGGGTGGCGTCGGTCTCGCGGTCCCCGACGACGACGCCGGCGTCCCCGGCCTCCGGGTCGAGGACGCGGAACACGTCCTCGTCGGTCGTGTCGTCGCCGACGTACACCGTCCGCCACCCGTCGGGGACGTCGGCGGCGAGTTCCCGGACGGCCGATCCCTTGTCCCGATCGACGTCCGGTCGTATCTCGGCCACCTGCTTGCCCGACGTGGTCCGGAGGCCGTCGACGGACTCGACGACGCCGGTCACCGCGCTCGCGACCTCCTCGACGCGGCGGGGCGACGCGCGCCGGTAGTGGACGGTGATCGTCGCGCCCTTGTCCTCGATCTCGACCCCCGGCACGTCGCCGATACGCTCTTCGAGGGCCGCGGACGCCCTGTCCAGCGCCGGCCGTAGCTCCTCGGCGGCCGGGTGGGTGGCGACCCGGTCGCACTCGGCCACCTCCAGTCCGTGGTTGCCGACGTACCGGGCGGCGTCGATCCCGACCCGGGACCGCAGGTCCGCGAGCCGTCGGCCGCTGACGACCGCGACCGCGACGTCGGGACGCTCGCCGAGGGCGATCAGCGCCCGACGGTTCGCCGGCGTGATCGTCGGCGTCTCGGGGTCCTCGAAGATGGGGGCCAGCGTACCGTCGAAGTCGGTGGCGACCAGCAGCCCGTCGGCGTCGACCAGCCGCTCGGCCAGCCGCTCGTTGTCGCCGACAGGCGTGGTCGGGGGCGACCGCGTCTCCTCGGACATCCTACGGCGAGGCCTCCCTGACGGGCGGTCCGGCCCGCTCCAGAAGCTGGTCCGCCGCGTGAAGGTTCCGGTTCATCCACGTCGCGAGGTCGTTCGCGGCCACCAGCTCGCGCAGCCGACTCATCCGGGTCCGCCGCCCCCGTGTGGAGAGGGTGAGCGCCTCCCGGATGGCCGTCGCGAACGGCCCCGTGTCGTGCGGGTTGACCGTGATCGCGGCGTCCCCGAGCAACTCGTGGGCGCCCGCCTGGTCGCTGAGCACGAGCACGCCGTCGTTCTCGGTCTGGGCCGCCACGTACTCCTGGGCGACGAGGTTCATCCCGTCCCGGATGGGGCTCACCAGCGCGACGTCGCTGTTCCGGTAGAGCCCGGCCAGGGCCTCCCGGGGGAGGTAGTCGCGGAACGAGACGACCGGCTGCCAGTCGTCGGCGCCGAACCGCCGGTTGATGCGGTCGACCGCCTCCGAGACCCGCTCCTGGACCGCCCGGTAGGCGGGGATCTGCGACCGGCTCTCGCTGCTGTTCTGGACGTACGTGAGCCGTCCCTGCCAGCCGGGGTTGCGCTCCCAAAACAGCTCGAGCGCCCGGAGACGCTCCGGGATACCTTTCGTGTAGTCGAGGCGGTCGACGCCGACCGCGACGGTGTCGGCGAGGTCGTGCCGGTCAGCGAACGACGACCAGAACGACTCGGCCTGCGCGGATCTCGCTCCCCGCTCGATCCGGGACACCGGTACGCCGAGCGGGATATCCATGACCCTCGTGACGTGGCCATCGTACTCGACGGTGCCGGCCTCGCGATCGACGGTCGCGCCGTCGAGGTCGGCCTCGACGCACTCGAGGAAGTTCCGGCAGTGCCGCTCCACGTGGAATCCCAGCAGGTCGTTCCCGAGCAGCCCCCGGAGCAGCGTCCGCCCCCTGGGGCAGCCCCGGAACGTGTTCCAGGACGGCCAGGGGATGTGCCAGAAGTGCATGAGCGGGGTGTCGTCGGACAGCCGCTCGCGCGCCATCCGGGGGGCCAGCGCGAGGTGGTAGTCCTGGAACCAGACGACCGACCCGGGGCCGGCACGCTCGATCACCGCCTCGGCGAACCGCTCGTTCACCTCGCGGTACCGCCGCCCGAACGGCTCCTCGCCGTGCATCTCGGAGAGCGAGGAGTGACACACCGGCCAGAGGACCCGGTTGCTGAAGCCGTAGTAGTAGTCGCGGACCTCCTCCTCGGAGAGCCACAGTCGCTTCAGTGTGTAGCCGGGGTCGTCCGGCGGGGCGGGCACGCAGTCCTCCTCGTCGGTGACGGTCTCGTCGGCCTCCCCGTCGCCCCAGGCGATCCACGTCCCCCCGACCTCCTGCATGACCGGGTCGAGGCCGGCGGTCAGACCCCCAGCGGGCGCGTCGACGGTGATCCCGCCGCCGTCCTCGGCGTAGTCGTGGCTGTACGGTTGGCGGTTCGATACGACGACCAGTCCCCCGTCGGCGACCGAGGACGGGACCTCGGTCTTGGGGGCGGATGGATGGTGAGTGTCGTTCATTCGGACGTGGGTGCGGTTCTGCTTCCTACCACTCGCCCGAACCACGGGCGGGTGCCGCATCTTCGGTGCGCTTGCAGAATCAGCCATGTTAATACAAGATGGGTATACCGTCGACGTTACCCTCCCGGCACCGGCGCCAACCGGGCCGGAGACCCGAGTCTATCTCGCCGGCCCCGCTGGCGGCCCACGCGCGGGCCTCCGGGAGCCAAGCGACGCCGACGCCGTCGCCGCCTGCGGGGGCCGGGTAACGAACCCCGGTCCGGCGGGCCCGACCGACGAAAGAGACTAACTCCCGGCCCCGGAAGGATGGACCGATGGATTTCGGGCTCTCCGAGGAGCAGGAGATGATGCAGCGGCTCGCCCGCGAGATCGCCGAGGACTACGGGCTGGAGTACTGGCGGGGGAAGGACGAGGCCGAAGCGTTCCCCCCGAGATCTGGGACGACCTGACCGAGGCGGGGGTCATGGGCCTCACAGTGCCACTCGAGCACGGCGGCGAGGGGCTCGGGATGGAGGGGGTCGTCGCGCTCGCCGGCGTCGGCCTCCTCGTCCATCACGTCGTCTCCTACCGGATCAACTCCGTCGGCGAGCGGGAGTACGAGGGGGTCGGACCGGTGACGCTGATGGTCGAACCGTACCGCCGGGTGTTCGTCCTCCACCTGACGGTCGTGCTCGGCGCGTTCGCCGTCGCCCCGGTCGGCGCCCCGGTCGGCGCGCTCGCAGTGATGGTGCTCGCGAAGACGGCGCTCGATCTCCGGGGTCACCGGAGGGAACACGACCGCGCACGACGGCGGCCGCCCCGGACCTCGCAGGCGGAGTGACCGACGGGTTCGAACCGGTCCGGATCCGGGGGACCGTCCCGTCGCGGGCTGATGAAACCGGCCCACGGGGAACGGTTATGAGGGGACCCGGCGAACGCCGTGTCGATGAGCGACGACTACGAGACGATCACAGTCGAGCGCGACGGGGACGTGGGAACGGTCACGGTCTCCCGGCCCGAGGCGATGAACGCGGTGAACCCCCAGGTGCTGGAGGAACTGGCCGAGGGAATCGCCGGTCTCGCGAGCGAGACGCGGTGTGTCGTCCTGACCGGCGAGGGCGATCGGGCGTTCATCGGCGGCGGGGACATCAAGGCGTTCAACGAGCAGTCGAGCACCGACTGGCTCGGGGAGTTCCGCGAGGTCATGGCCGACGTCGAGGACGCCATCGAGGGGGCCCGCGTGCCGGTCATCGCGGCTGTCAACGGCGTCGCGCTCGGGGGCGGGACCGAGGTGGCGATGATGTGCGACCTGATACTCGCCGCCGAGAGCGCCCGCTTCGGCCAGCCCGAGATCGGCCTCGGCATCATCCCCGGCGCCGGCGGGACCCAGCGGCTCACCCACCTCGTCGGCTACCTGAAGGCCAAGGAGCTGGTGCTCACGGGCCGGCACGTTCCGGCGACGGAGGCCGAGGAGATCGGCCTCGCCAACGAGGTGATCGCCGACGAGGAGTTCGACGACCGCGTGTACGAACTCGCCGACGAACTCGCGGCCGGGGCACCGCACGCCCAGTGGTTCGCGAAGCGGAGCATCAACGAGGCCCGTGCGGGCCTGGACACGGGGCTGGAACTCGAGGCGGCGTACGCGGCGCTCGCGTTCGACACCGAGGACAAGGCCGAGGGGATGGCGGCGTTCGTCGAGAAGCGCGAGCCCGAGTTCCGCGGGGAGTAGCGGCCGGGGTGGGAGTCGCGAGCCGTGTGCCGGCTCTACCGGACCCCCCGGGAGCCGACGCCGGCCGTCGGGCGGCCGGGATCGACCGGGGCCGCCGCCCCCAACCGCCGACCGCCGCGTCGAAGCATACTTTTTAGTCCGTCACCCGGGGGTAGTGTATCATGCCGGACGGCCCATCGCAGGACGGCGAGCGGGTGGTCGAACAGCTGCGGGAGATGATACTGATACGCGAGTTCGAGACGCGGGTGAGCGAGCTCTTCGAGAACAACGAGCTCCCGGGGTTCGTCCACCTCTACATCGGCCAGGAGGCGGTCGGTGTCGGGGCGTGCTCGGCCATCCGTGAGGACGACTACATCACGAGCACGCACCGGGGACACGGCCACGCCATAGCGAAGGGACTCGATCCGGACCGGATGATGGCCGAACTGTTCGGGAAGGAGACGGGCTACTGCGGCGGGAAGAGCGGGAGCATGCACATCGCGGACGTCGACCGGGGGATGCTCGGGGCGAACGGCATCGTCGGCGCGGGACCGCCCCTGGCCGCGGGTGCGGGACAGACCATCCGGCGCCGGGGCGAGGACCGGGTCTGTCTCTCCTTCTTCGGCGAGGGGGCGATGGCCGAGGGCCAGGTCCACGAGGCGATGAACCTCGCCGGGGTGCGGGACCTCCCGGTGGTGTTCGTCTGCGAGAACAACGGCTACGGCGAGATGACTCCCGCGGAGGAGCAACACCACGTCGGGGGGTTCCTCGCCCGCGGGGACGTCTACGGGATGCCGACCGAGGAGGTCGACGGCATGGACGTCCGCGAGGTGACCCACGCGACCGAGCGGGCGGTCGGCCGGGCACGCGCGGGCGAGGGCCCGTCGTTGCTCGTCTGTGAGACCTACCGCTACCGCGGCCACTACGAGGGCGACCCGACGCGGTACCGCACCGACGAGGAGGTCGAGCGGTGGCAGGAGCGGGACCCGATAGAGACGCTCGCCGCCGAACTCGTCGAGGCCGGCGACCTCCCCGAGTCCGAGGTCGAGGCGATGCGCGATGCGGCCGCCGAGCGGGTCGACGGGGCCGTCGCCTTCGCCCGGGAGAGCGACCTCCCTGACCCCGAGACGGCGTTCGAGGGCGTCTACGCGGAGGAGCTGGGGCGATGAGCGGGAGCGAGTCGGAGACGTCCATGCGCGACGCGATCAACGACGCGCTCCGCGAGGAGCTACAGCGCGACGAGTCGGTCTACCTGATCGGCGAGGACATCGCGGACGCGGGGGGGAGCTTCGGGATAACCCGGGGGCTCCACGAGGAGTTCGGCGAGGAACGGGTGTTCGACACCCCCATCAGCGAGCAGGCCATCGTCGGCTCCTCGGCGGGCGCGGCGCTCACCGGGAGCCGTCCCGTCGCAGAGATCATGTACGCCGACTTCATGGCGCTGGCCGCCGAGCAGGTGATGAACCAGGCCGGCCTCTTCCGGTACATGTTCGGCGGGGACGCGACCGTCCCGATGACCGTCCGGACGGTGAACGGGGGCGCGGGGTTCAACGCCGCCGCACAGCACTCCAAGAGCCTCCACGGGCTGTTCGTAGGGATGCCCGGCGTCCGGGTCGTGCTCGGGAGCACCGTCCACGACACGAAGGGGCTGCTCAAGAGCGCCATCCGGTCGGACGACCCCGTCCTCTTCTTCGAGCACATGGAGCTCTACAACCGCGAGGCCGAGATCCCGGAGGGGGCGTACACGCTGCCGCTGGGCGAGGCGGCCGTCGAACGGGACGGCGAGGACGTCACCGTCGTCGCCACGCAGCTGATGCTCCACCACGCGCTCGACGTCGCGGGATCGCTCGCGGGCGAGATCAGCGTCGAGGTGGTGAGCCCGCGCACGATGAAGCCCCTGGACGTCGACACGCTGGTCGAGAGCGCGAAGCGGACCGGGCGGGTCGTCGTCGCCGACGAGTCGGTGATACAGGGCGGCCCGGGGTCGTACCTCGCGCGGCGGATCGAGGAGGCGGCATTCTACCACCTCGAGGCGCCGGTCGCGGTCGTCGGCGTGGACGACACGCCGATCCCGTTCTCGCCGCCGCTGGCCGACGCGGTCGTCCCCGGGCCGGGAGACATCGAAGACGCCATCAGGGACCTCCCGAGACTGTGAGTATGAGCGGGAGTCTCGAGGAGCGGCTCACCCGGCTGGAGTACCGCGAGGAGATCAGGGAGCTGCGGGCGACGTACTGCTACCGGACCGACCGTCGGGACTGGGACGGTTACGCCGCCCTCTTCACCGAGGACGCCCACCTCGACTTCGGGCCCGTGGGGGAGTTCGACGGCTGGGAGGAGATCCGTGGCTTCGCCGAGCACGTCGTCGGCGCCAACCACCCGTTCCTCTCGCACATGCTCCACAACCCGATCATCGACGTCGACGTCGAGGCCGGAACCGCCACGGGGCAGTGGTACTTCGAGGTGCCCTGCACGTTCGAGGACGGCTCGGCGGGCTGGATACAGGGAACCTACGACGACGAGTACGTCCGCGAGGACGGCGAGTGGCTCTTCGCCTCGATCGTCGCCGACTTCAACTACTTCGCCGACTACGAGGAGGGCTGGGCGGACGTCGTCGCCGATCGGTAGCACTCGGCAGTCCGAACGCCGTCCGCCGCGGCGATCGACGGGCCCGCCGCCGGCCACGAACGGACGACAGCACCGCGGATCCGAACCCACACGTCGGACTCGAACCCACACGTCGGACTCGAACCCACGGCACGCCGATGAGGACCCGCTACTGGCGACTCGTGTCGCTGATAACGACCTGGCACGTCGCGGCGAGCGTCTGCTACTACGCCGTCTTCGCGGGGACGACCCTCCTTCGGGACGCGTTCGGGCTCTCGCCCGTCTCGGTCGGCTTCGTCGTCACGACGCTGACCCTCGGGTACGCGGCCTTCCTCCTGCCGCTCGGCGTCGCGACCGACCGGTTCGGGGAACGGCGGACCCTGAGCGTCGGGCTCCTCGGGCTCGCCGTCGGCGTCGCGCTCATCGCCGCCGCGCCGACGTTCGAGCTGGTGCTCGTCGCCGCGTTCCTGCTGGGGTCGTTCTACGGGGTCGCGACCCCCGGCACGAACAAGGCGATCTTCGACAACGTCGACCCGTCGCGGCAGCACCGGGCGATCGGCCTCAAGCAGGTCGGGCCGCCGCTCGGGAGCGCGATCAGCTCCGTCCTCGTCACGGGGCTGGTCGGGGTCCTCTTCTGGCAAGCGGGGTTCCTAGTCGCGGCGGCCGTCGGTCTCGCCGTCGCCTCGCTCTTCTACGTCGCGTACGCGGGGGCCGGAGCGTCCGAGGCGGCGTATCCGGACTTCCGCGGACTGCTCGGGAACCGGTCGTATCTCCTCCTCGTGGCCGCCGGGACCTGTCTCGGGGCGGTGTTCTACACCACGACCGGCTACACCGTGCTCTACGTCGAGGAGTCCATCGGTGCCGCGGTCGCGGTCGGGGGGCTCGTCCTCGCGGTACTGCAGGCGTTCAGCAGCGCCGGCAGGGTCCTCGCCGGGTGGCTCGGGGACGTCCTCCCCGGCGAACCGCGCACGAGAGTCGGGTCGGTCCTCTCGGTCCAGGCCCTCGGCGGCGGCGTGCTCTTCCTCCTCGTTCCGGCGGCGAGCACGCCGCTCGAGGCGGGCGTCGTCTTCGCGCTGCTCGGCCTCTTCGCGCTCGGGTCGGTCGGCCTCTACTACTCGTTCATCTCGATCGTCGTCAGCGAGGACGACATCGGGAGCGCGTCCGCGGGCGGGCAGTTCGCGGCCACGTTCGGCGGGCTGTTCGGCCCGCCCGCCTTCGGGTATCTGACCGAGTCGATCGGCTACGGGGCCGGGTGGCGGTTCCTCGGGGGCCTCTCGGTGCTCGCGGTGGGGCTCGTGATCGTCGTCCTCCTCGGCTCCCGGTGACCTCTCGCGCCCCTCCGGACCCCGGCGAAACCGTCGCGGTCGCCCCGCCGGTCCGGCTCCTCTTGGACGGAGCGCTCGCCGCGTCGGCACGGAACGGGGACGTCCGCGGGCGAACCCGGGGATGCCCGGACCCTTTTTGCGACCCGGGACCGTGGTGCGGGCATGGAGCTGACGCCGGAGCAGGAGGCCGTCCGCGGGACGGTCCGGTCGTTCGCGCTGGAGGAGATCCGGCCGCTCGCGCGCGAGGCCGACCGGGAGGAGTCGTTCCCGGAGGACGTCTGGGACGAACTCGGCGGGATGGACCTCCTGAGCCTCACCGTGCCCGAGGAGTACGGCGGCTACGACGCCGACGGGCTCACCTACGCGATCGTCAACGAGGAGCTGGCCTACGGCATGCTGGCGGTGGCGACCGCGGCGTCGGTCCAGTCGCTGGTCACGTCCTGTATCGCGACGTTCGGGAGCGAGACACAGCGCGAGGAGTGGCTCCCCGCGATGGCGACGGGCCGGCCGGTGGGGGCGTTCTGCCTCTCCGAGCCACAGGCGGGGTCGAACCCCGCCGGGATGGAGACGGAGGCCCGACCGGAGGGCGACGAGTACGTCCTGAACGGGACCAAGCAGTGGATCACGAACGGCGAGCGGGCTGACGTCTGCATCGTCTTCGCGAAGACCGACCGCGAGGACCCGGGGAGCATCACGCAGTTCCTCGTCCCGAAGGGCCTCGACGGGATCGAGGTCGGGAAGAGAGAGCGGAAACTCGGCCTGCGGGCCTCGGACACGACGACGCTGACGTTCGACGGGGTCCGGATCCCCGAGGAGAACCGGCTCACGGAGGTCGGGCGAGGGCTCTCGGCGGCGCTGGAGGTCCTGACGGGCGGCCGGGTCGCCATCGCGGCCCAGGCGGTCGGCGTCGCCCAGTCGGCGCTCGACGAGGCCGTCGCGTACGCGCAGGACCGCGAGCAGTTCGACCAGCCCATCTCGGAGTTCCAGACCATCCGGCACAAGCTCGCGGACATGCGGACGGAGACGCAGGCGGGGCGGCTCCTCACCTACGACGCGGCGCGGGACCTCGACTCGGGTCGGCCGCCGATGCAGGCGGCGAGCATGGCGAAGCTGTTCGCGAGCGAGGCCGCGAT
>PXRQ01000083.1:32236-45044 GCA_003022005.1 Halobacteriales archaeon QS_5_70_15 | reverse complement strand
AGGCTCGCGGCGTCGAGCCGACGTCGACCGACCTCTGGGAGATGTGGCACGGCTCGAAGGGAACCCCCCACGAGGGGGCGGTCCACCGGACGATGGCCGACCACGAGGAGGCCGGTGCCCGGGACTCCACGCCCCTCCCCGCGGCACGGTCGATCCCGGCGGACCTCCCCGTCGGGGTCTGCTCGCTCAACGCCGAGTCCGCCGCCCACGTCGCGCTCGAAACCCACGACCTGACCGGGTCGGTCGACGTCGTGGTGGGACGCGGGAGCGTGCCGACGGAGAAGCCGGACCCGGCGCCGCTGCTCGCGACCGTCGAACCGCTGGGGGTCGAACCCGCCAGGGCGGTCTTCGTCGGCGACTCCGAGCGCGACGAGGTGACGGCCGAGCGGGCGCGGGTTCCCTTCCGCTACGTCTCCGATTGGGACTGAGCGTCCCCCTCCAGGTCGCCCTCCCCGGCCCGCCGTCGAGCGTAGAGGAAGACGCCGACGGCGGTGAGCATCCAGACGACGGCCCCCACCCTGAGCGCGAACGTCGCCCGCGCGGCCCACGTCGGGAGGTCCGCCCCCGTCGAGAGCAGGGCGACGGCGGGAGCGCCGACGACGACGGTGAGGACGAACGTCGTCTGCATCACCCACCCGTAGTCGACGCCCTCGGGATCGGCGGACTCGACTCTCCTCGGCACGTGCGACCGGTCGGCCCCGCCGCCGATAAGCGTTCGCTCCCGCGGTGGCGCGTCGTCGGAGCCGACCCCGCCGCCGGTGACGCCGGCGATCCGCGGTCGTCGGTCCCGCGGGACCACGGACACACCCGGTTCGGGTCCGGGGGCGGTCCGCGGTCCGCCGATCCCAAGGACTTTCTAGTAGTAGGTGGTACTACTTCGTGGTATGAACTCCGACCCGCAACCGTTCAGCGACGTCGGCGAGGCGGACGTGACCCGTGCGATCGGCCAGGAGTGGACCGAGGAGTTCATGGACTTCTCGGACAGCGACGTCATCGTCGTCGGGGGCGGCCCCTCCGGGTTGATGGCCGCGAAGGAACTCTCCGAGCGCGGCGTGAAGACGATGGTCGTAGAGAAGAACAACTACCTCGGCGGCGGGTTCTGGCTCGGCGGCTTCCTGATGAACAAGGTGACCGTCCGGGGCCCGGCCGAGAGCGTCCTCGACGAGCTCGACGTGGACTACAAGCGGGCCCAGGACACCGAGGGACTCCACGTGGCCAACGGGCCGGAGGCCTGCTCCGGGCTGATCAAGGCGGCCTGTGACGCCGGCGCGAAGATTCAAAATATGACCGAGTTCACGGACATCGTCATCCGCGAGGACCACCGCGTCGGCGGGATCGTCATGAACTGGACGCCCGTCCACGCGCTCCCCCGGGAGATCACCTGCGTCGACCCCATCGCGGTCGAGGGGAACCTGGTGATCGACGCGACCGGCCACGACGCCGTCGCGGTCAAGAAGCTCCACGAGCGCGGCGTCCTGGACGCCCCGGGCATCGACCACGCGACCGAGCACTCGACCGGGATGGACCGGACGGACGAGGGCCGGTACGGCGCGCCCGGCCACGACTCGCCCGGGCACGACTCGATGTGGGTCGGGAAGAGCGAGGACGCCGTGGTCGAGCACACCGGCCTCGCCCACCCCGGGCTCGTGGTGACGGGGATGGCTGTCGCCACGACCTACGGACTGCCGCGCATGGGTCCGACGTTCGGCGCGATGCTCCTCTCGGGCAAGCGGGCCGCCCAGGCCGCCATCGACGAGCTCGGCGTCGACGCCGAGCCGGTCGAGATGACCTCCCGCCCCGCCGGCGCCGACTGAGCCGGCGGGGTCGGGGACGGTCGAACACGCCGGATGGTCGAACACGTCGCCCTGTACCGCGCGCCGACGACGGTCGCGGACGCCGAGGGGATCGCCGCGTGGCTCCGCGACCGGATCGACGCCGAGGTCGAGGTGCACGACCGCTTCCTCGACCGGCACCGGGACGAGGGCCTCGCCCGCGAGTTCGCCGAGGCACGCGTGCTGTCGCCGTACGACCCCGAGACGGGCAACACGATGCTCGGGATCGTCAGCTACGAGGAGCGCGCCCTCGAGCACCCGGAGCGGGCCGGGGGGGTCATCTACGACGGGCTCGCGGTCCAGCGGGCGCTCGAACGCCGGCTTCCGGACGAGGAGCGCTCGCTGGACCGGCTCCACGTCGCGCTGCTCGACCGCGTCCTCGGGACGTGGGGCGGGGACGGCCGCTGGCACAAGCGCGTGAACGTCCTCGGCCCGCTCGCGCTCGTCTCCGTCCCCGGGCTCTACGAGGCGCCGGCCAAGCCGGAGGCCTACTACCGCGAGAAGGGAAAGCACGCGCTGCTCTCCGGTGACGCGCCGCCCCGCGAGGTCCTCGAGAGCGAGGTCGAGGGGGAGTTCCTGGTCGAGGACGACCCGCGGACGACCGACGCGCTAAAGGGGTACGTCCTGCAGGCGGTCCACTACCTCCGCACGGGCGAGGCGTTCTGCGAGCGGCCGGGCTGTCGGCTGTTCGACGCCCACCGACAGGGGGCGCTGATCGAGGCACAGCTTCGCGAGCCGGAGTTCTGCCCGGCCCACGCCGACCCGTACGGCTGACGGGGTGCCCTCGACCCCCTCCGGCCCGGTGGGTGCCCGCCCCCGTCCGGGAAGCCAACCGGTGACGTTCACGGCTCCTCGAGGAACCCGGTGACGGCTCGGTCGAACGCCGCCGGACCCTCGATGAACGGGAGGTGGGCCGCGTCGGCTCTCTCGATCAGTTCGGCGTCGGGGAGGTGTTCGGCCAGGAACTCGTGGAACCGCGGAGGCGTGAACCGGTCGTGCTCGCCGTGGACACGGATCGCCGGCGCGTCGGTCCCCCCGAGGCGGTCGCGGACGTCGAGGCGGTCGCAGGTGAGGAACTCCCGCTCGGTCACCTCGCGACCCGTCCGGCGCATCGTCGCCTTCGACCGCTCGAGGTCGCGGGGGTCGGGGTCGTGGAACAGCACGTCCTGCCCGTGGAGGAACTCGACGGCCCGGTCCCAGTCGGTCGCCAGCCGCTCCTTCAGCGGATCGGTCACCCCGAGCTTCGCGCCCGTGCCCGCCAGGACGAACCCGGAGAGCGGGAGGTCCCGCTCGAGGGCGACGTGCTTGACGACGGCGCCGCCGAGGGAGTTGCCGACCAGGACCGAAGCCCCCGTCGTCCGCGCGACGGCTCGACCGCCCGCGGCATGAACCCGGTGGGACCCGGGATTCCGTGAACCGCAACCACATCCGAATTTACCCTATCCCTCCGCCCTATCCGGGTTTTCGAACGATATATTTAAATATGTAAAGCACTAACTGGAGGTTAGCATGAACGAGAAACAGCGGTTCGTCGACGGGGAGTTCACCGGACGTCGGTTCGAGTACGACGGCCGGTCGGTCCTCGTGGCGGACTTCGGCGCCGAGGCCGGGGGGTCCGTCGACCTCGTCGGCGAAACCGCCATCGTCGTCGTCGACGACGATCAGTACGAGTTCGATGTCCCCGCGGGCGTGAGGGCCCGTGCCTCCATGAACAACGGCGTCCTGACCGTCGAGGTGGAGCAGGGGGACGGCGTCGAACCCGAGGACGGGGGCGCCACCGGCACCGAGGTGGCGGAGTGAGATGAGACTCACCGTCAAGCCCCTGAAGCAGAAGGACGCCGGGCGCGGGCTGGCGGCGATCGACCGCGCGGCGATGCGCGAGATGGACCTCGAGAACGGCGACTACATCCTGATCGAGGGCAGCGGGAGCGGCCGTGCGGTCGCGCGCGTCTGGCCGGGCTACCCCGAGGACGAGGGGAACGGCGTCATCCGGATCGACGGCCGCTTGCGGAGCGAGGCCGACGTCGGTATCGACGACAAGGTGGAGGTGTCGGCGGCGGACGTCAAGCCCGCGACGTCGGTGACCGTCGCGCTCCCGCAGAACCTCCGCATCCGGGGGAACATCGGCCCGCACATCCGGGACAAGCTCAGCGGCCAGGCCGTCACGAAGGGCCAGCGGGTGCCGTTCTCGCTCGGCCTCGGCCCGCTCTCCTCGATGAGCGGCCAGCAGATCCCGCTGAAGATCGCCGACACCGCCCCCGGCGGGACCGTCGTCGTCACGGACACCACGGAGGTCGAGGTCAGCGAGCGGCCGGCCGAGCAGATCTCCGAGGGTCGCGCCGGCCGGGACGCCGGCCCGACCGTCACCTACGAGGACATCGGCGGGCTCGACGACGAGCTCGACAAGGTCCGCGAGATGATCGAGCTGCCGATGCGCCACCCGGAGCTGTTCCAGCAGCTCGGCATCGAGCCGCCGAAGGGCGTCCTCCTCCACGGCCCGCCCGGCACGGGCAAGACCCTGATGGCGAAAGCCGTCGCCAACGAGATTGACGCCTACTTCACGGACATCTCCGGTCCGGAGATCATGTCGAAGTACTACGGCGAGAGCGAGGAGCAGCTCCGCGAGGTGTTCGAGGAGGCCGAGGAGAACGCCCCGGCCATCGTCTTCATCGACGAGATCGACTCCATCGCTCCGAAACGCGGCGAGACCAGCGGCGACGTCGAGCGCCGCGTCGTCGCCCAGCTGCTCTCGCTGATGGACGGGATGGACGAGCGCCAGGACGTCGTCGTCATCGGCGCCACGAACCGGCTGGACGCGCTCGACCCGGCGCTCCGGCGCGGCGGCCGGTTCGACCGCGAGATCGAGATCGGTGTCCCGGACAAGGAGGGTCGCCTCGAGGTCCTCCAGGTCCACACCCGGGGGATGCCGCTGGCCGACGGCGTCGACCTGGAGCAGTACGCCGAGTCCACCCACGGGTTCGTGGGCGCGGACCTGGAGTCGCTGGCCAAGGAGGGCGCGATGAACGCGCTCCGCAGGCTGCGCCCGCAGCTCGACCTCGAACAGGACGAGATCGACGCGGACGTGCTCGAGTCGATGCGGGTCACCGAGACGGATTTCAAGGAGGCGCTGAAGGGGATCGAGCCCTCGGCGCTCCGCGAGGTGTTCGTCGAGGTGCCCGACGTCACCTGGGCGGACGTCGGCGGCCTCGAGGACACCAAAGAGCGGCTCCGCGAGACGATCCAGTGGCCGCTCGACTACCCCGAGGTGTTCGAGCAGCTTGACATGGCCGCCGCCAAGGGCGTCCTGCTGTACGGTCCGCCCGGGACGGGCAAGACCCTGCTCGCGAAGGCCGTCGCCAACGAGGCCCAGTCGAACTTCATCTCGATCAAGGGGCCCGAACTGCTGAACAAGTACGTCGGGGAAAGCGAGAAGGGCGTCCGCGAGGTGTTCGAGAAGGCCCGGTCGAACGCACCGACGGTGGTGTTCTTCGACGAGATCGACTCCATCGCGGGCGAGCGGGGCCAGCGCATGGGCGACTCCGGCGTCGGCGAGCGGGTCGTCTCGCAGCTGCTCACCGAGCTCGACGGGCTCGAGGAGCTCGAGGACGTCGTGGTCATCGCGACGACGAACCGTCCGGACCTGATCGACTCGGCGCTGCTGCGCCCGGGCCGGCTCGACCGGCACGTCCACGTCCCCGTCCCGGACGAGGAGGCCCGGCGGAAGATCTTCGAGGTCCACACCGGGCACAAGCCGCTGGCCGACGACGTCGACCTCGACGCGCTGGCCGAACGGACGGAGGGCTACGTCGGCGCGGACATCGAGGCGGTCTGCCGCGAGGCCTCGATGGCCGCCTCGCGGGGGTTCATCGGCTCGGTCTCCCCGGAGGAGATCGGCACCAGCATCGGGAACGTCCGCGTGAGCATGGAGCACTTCGAGGCGGCCCTCGACGAGGTGAACCCCTCGGTCACCGAGGAGACCCGCGAACGCTACGAGGAGATCGAGCGCCGGTTCCAGCGGAGCGAGGACGAGTACGACGACACGCAGGTCTCCCGGACGTTCCAATAGGCGCACCGTCCGGACTTCGGCTCCCCTCTCCCGTCACCGACTCGGCGTAGCGACGCGAACGGATCGCAGGGCGGACGGACCGGTTCGGCCGTTCACTCGCCGAAGACCCACCAGTAGGCCGCGAGGCCGACGATGGTGAGGAGGCCGCCGAGGAAGAACACGAACAGCGGGTCGGCCACGAGGGCGGCGAGGTCGGCCCCGCCAGCGCCGCCCGCCGCGGCGTCGCCGGAGACCCGTGCGGTCTCTGCCGTCTCCGCGGAGTAGGAAACCGCCGTGTCGGCGGTCGGCGCTCCACCGGAGAGCAGTTCCCGGGCGGATCCCACGACAGCGACGGTCGCCGCGAGCAGTATGTAGAGGCCGAGCACGCGACCCAGGAGCCGGCCGAGTCGCGAGCGGTCCGACTCCCGGCCGGCGAACAGGACGACCGCCTCGCTCCGCGGGGCGTATATCGTCATCTCGCTGCCCTTCTCCGAGTAGCCGACGCCCGAGGGCTCGATCAGGTCGGCGTCCTCGAGCCGTTCGAGGTGGTAGTGGACGTTCTGGAGGGAGGTCCCCACCTCATCGCGGACCTCCGGGGGCGTGCGGGGCTCCTCGTAGATGGCAGTGAGGATGCGGCGGGCCGTCGCGGAGGAGAGCACCTCGAAGGCGCGGTCGGCCGCCTCGCCCTCGATGTCGAGCACGCGTGCGTCGTCGGGCCGCCGGTCCGACTCGATCCGGCGGGGCAGCAGGCTCATCGGTCGCCGATACCGACCCGGGTCGTATGACTCTTCGGATGCGTCAGACGGATCTTTGAGCCTCGCCCGTACGACGCCGGTCGACGCGCCCCCGAGTCGGCCGAAGCGGAACCCCGTCACGACCGGGGGCAGGTACCGAACCCGTCGTTTTGGACCGACCTATCACGGGCGTACGCGGGCGACTATTGAAGTATCGGGCCGTGGAACCCGGTACACGGTCCAGCAACCGCGCCATGTCCGACCCGATCCACGTCCTCCACGTCGAGGACCAGCCGGAGTTCGCCGACCTGGTCGCGGCCGTGTTCGAACGGGCGGACGAGCGGTTCACCGTGGAGACGGCGACGGGCGCGGGCGAGGCGCTGGACCGGCTCGCCAGGTGCGAGTTCGACTGCGTCCTCTCCGACTACGACATGCCCGGACGGGACGGGATCGGGTTGCTCGAGGCCGTCCGGGAGACGGATCCGGACATCCCGTTCATCCTCTACACCGGGAAGGGCGGCGAGGACGTCGCGAGCGAGGCCATCTCCGCGGGGGTGACCGACTACTTCCGAAAGGGGAGCGTGAACGAACAGTCCGCGGTACTCGTCAAGCGCATCGAGAACGCCGTCGAACAGTACCGGTCCCGGCGGGAACTCGAATCGAGCCGGCACCGGTTCTCGCTGTTCTTCGAGCAGTCGCCGCTCGGCGCGGTCGAGTGGAACGAGGATTTCGAGTTCGTCCGGATCAACGCCGCCGCGGAGGCCATCCTCGGATACGACGAGGACGACCTGAGAGGCCGCTCCTGGCGGGCCATCGTCCCGGAGTCCGACCGCGAGGAGGTCGACGGGGTCGTCTCGGAACTCCTCGATGGGAGCGGTGGGTTCCACTGGATCAACGAGAACGTCCGGAAGGACGGCGAGCGGATCGTCTGCGAGTGGCAGAACCGTGTCGTGACCGACGAGCACGGGGACGTCATCACGGTGTTCTCCCAGTTCGAGGACGTCACCGACCGGACGAAGCGGGAGGAGCAGCGCCGGATGCGATCCCGCGCGCTGGAGGAGGCGCCGGTCGGGGTCACCATCACCGACCCGACCCGGGAGGACAACCCGCTCGTCTTCGCCAACGACCGATTCGAGGAGATGACGGGGTACGAGGAGTCGGCGGTCCTCGGGCGGAACTGCCGGTTCCTGCAGGGCGAGGACACCGATCCCGAGGTGGTGGCGGAGATACGCGAGGGGATCGACCGCCGGGAGCCGGTCTCTGTCGAACTGCTGAACTACCGGGCCGACGGGACCCCGTTCTGGAACCGCGTGACGGTTGCCCCCGTCGAGGACGGGACCGGGGATGTCACGAACTTCGTCGGGTTCCAGGAGGACGTCACCGACCGGGTCGAGCGCGAACACGAACTCGAACGGTACGAGACCATCGTCCAGACGGTCACAGACCCCGTGTACGTGCTGGACACCGAGGGGCGGTTCGTCCGCGTCAACGACGCGATGGTCGACGCGATGGGCTACTCGCGGGACGAACTGCTCGGCAGCCACGCCTCGCTGCTGGTCGAGGAGTCGGCCGTCCGGCGGGGCGGACGATGGAGGTGTCGTTGCGGACCGCCGACGGCACCCGCCGGCAGTACTCGGCCGGCATGGCGCTCCTCCGCGAGGACGGCCGGTTCGAGGGGACCGTCGTCGTCGCCCACGACGTGACCGAACTCCGGGAGTACCAGCGCCGGCTGTCGGTGCTCGACCGGGTGCTCCGGCACAACCTCCGCAACAAGATGAACGTCGTCCTCGGGCACGTCGAGGGGCTCGCGGGCGCGGACGACCCGTCGGTCGCGGAGGGGGCGGCGAGGATCAGGGAGGCGGCGAACGAACTGCTCTGCCTGAGCGAGAGCGCCCGGCAGTTCGAGGGCGTCTTCGACGCCGACGCCCGGCAGGTCGGGGCGGTCGACGTCGCGGCGCTCGCCGGGAGCGTGGTCGAGGAGGCCCGGCTCGCACATCCGGGGGCGGACATCTCGGCCGTGCTGCCCGGCGAGGCGCCGGCCAGGGCCCACGAGACGTTCGAACTCGCGCTCGAGGAGCTCGTCGAGAACGCCGTCGTCCACAGCGACCGCGAGGAGCCGCGGGTCGAGGTGACGGTGCGGGTCGGGCCCGACGCCGTGGCGGTTCGCGTCGCCGACGACGGGCCGGGGCTGGACGAGCTCGACCGGCGGGCGCTGTGCCGCGGGATCGAGTCGCCGCTGGAACACACGCAGGGGCTCGGGCTCTGGCTGGTCCGCTGGAGCGTCGAGAGCGCCGACGGCGAACTCGATGTCGCCGAGAACGACCCCCGAGGGACCGTCGTCACCGCCCGCCTGCCCGGCGCGGCGGACTGATACGGATCAGACGAACTGCGGGCCGTCGTCAGCCCGGAGGATACGGCGAACGGACCCCCACGTCGAGACGAGCGTGTAGTCCCCGGTAACGCCCTCGATCTCGCTGTCGCGGACGGCCTCGAGTTCGAACCCCTCGCCCGTCGCCGTGATCACGTGTTTCGCAGTGGTCGCCTCGGGGTCCGCGACGAGCCGGGAGGTCGTCTCGTCGAGGCCGAGTCCTGCCATCGCCATCGCCGCGTGGGAGTTGAAGTTCCGGGGAAACCGTCGGCAGAGCCCCCGGGTCGACCCCTCGTAGATCACCGTCCGACCCTCGACGTCCTCGGGCGCGACGTCGAGGTCCGCCTCGGCGTACTCGAAGTCCAGGTGGTCGGGGGCCTTCGTCGCCTCGATGTGGACCGACACGAGCTCGCTCCTGGCGTCGACGAGCCCGTCGATGCCGAACAGCGCCGCGTGGGGCAGGTACATCTCGTGGTCGCTCGACGCCGCGAGCCCGCGCAGCCGGTCCTCGACCCGGGGGTCCGCGAACGCCGATCCGGAGAGCACCAGCAGGTCCCCCGCCTCCAGCACCGGCTCGGCGAGCGCCTCGAGCGCCGACGGCGTCGCGGCCTCGATGGACACGTCGACGGGACGCGCGGCGAGTTCCCCGGGCTCGGTTATCTGGATCGACGACGGCAGTTCGTCCTTCTCCGAGCGGACGTATACGTACGCCAGTTCGAAGTCGGGGTCCGCGCGTACCCGCTCGGCGAGATCCGTTCCGATGCGCCCGTAGCCGATGAGTCCGATGGTGTGGGTCATTGTCGGTGGGTTGCCGGCCGCCGGTTCCGCCCCGGAACGGTGTGGGTGCCGGCCATACCGGACGAGAACGCGGTGCGGACAAGAGCGTTCCCCTCCGCGCCGCCGGCGGGCCGGGGTGGACCGGGGGCCGTCTACACGAGGAGGTTCTCGCCGGTCCGCGTGTCGAACAGGTGGACCTCGTCGACCTCGACGGTGAGCCGGATGGTGTCGCCGACCGCGGCGTCGGTGTCGTTCGAGACGCGGGCGGTGAACTCGGAGCGCTCGTCGTCCTCGCGGGCGAGCGGGCGGACGGCGAGGTCCTTGTGTGGCCCCATCGGCTCGACGACCATCACGCGGGCATCGAACGAGCGGTCCGGGTCGGGATCGCCATCCACGAGCGCGGCGTCGGCGAACGCCTCGGGGCGGATCCCGAGTTCGAGCCGCGAGGTGTCACCCCCCCACTCGGCGAGCCGGTCGCCGACCGATGCCGGGAGCGTGATCTCGAAGCCCTCCGCGGTCACGCGAACGCCGTCCTCGCGGACGTCGACGCTGGCGTCGAAGAAGTTCATCGGCGGCTCGCCGATGAACCCCGCGACGAACCGGTTCGCCGGGTGCTCGTAGACGACCTCCGGGCTGTCGACCTGCTGGATCTCCCCATCGTTCATCACCACGACCCGGTCCGAGAGCGTCATCGCCTCGGCCTGGTCGTGGGTGACGTACAGCGAGGTTTTCCCGACGCGGTCGTGGAGCTTGTTGAGTTCGGTCCGCATCTGGATGCGGAGCTTCGCGTCGAGGTTGGAGAGGGGCTCGTCGAACAGGAACAGCTCGGGGTCGCGGATGATGGCCCGCCCGAGCGCGACCCGCTGCTGCTGGCCCCCCGAGAGATCCGAGGGATGCCGGTCGAGCAGCTCGCCGATTCCGAGCATCTCCGCCGTCTCGACGACCCGCTCCTCGATGACGTCGCTGGGGTACTTCCGTATCTCCAGGGGGAACGCGATGTTCCCCCTGACGGTCTTGTGCGGGTAGAGCGCGTAGTTCTGGAACACCATCGCGACGTCCCGCTCGCGGGGGTCCTGGCCGGAGACGTCCTCGTCGCGGACGATGATCCGACCCTCGGTCGGCTCCTCCAGCCCGGCGACGGTCCGGAGCGTCGTCGTCTTCCCGCAGCCGGAGGGGCCGACCAGGACGATGAACTCCCCGTCGTATATCTCGAGGTCGAAGTCGTCGACGGCGACGACGTCCTCGCCGTCGTCGTCGAACACCTTCGTCATGTGTTCGATCCGGAGGCTCACGTCGCGGCCGTCCGCGGTCTCCTCGACTACGCTCTCCGCCGTCGTGGTCTCGCTCTCTGCGGTGTCACTCATTGGTTTTCATCGGCTTTCGTTGGGTCACTGCCGGTTACGGGCCGTGGTAACGCTGTCGTCGGGTCCGCGGAACGGGTACGGCGGCGGGTGCCGGTGTCCGCCGTCATCCCTTCATCCCTCCGGTCAGGCCGACGACGATGTACCGCTGGAAGAAGATGACCACCAGCGCCGACGGGATGACCGCGACGATGGAGGCCGCGGCCATCGCCCCCCAGTCGATGCCGGCGTCGCCGACGAACAGGAACGTCGCCACCGGGATGGTCATCGAGTTGAGGTCGGTGCTGACGGTGAAGGCGAAGAGGAACTCCCGCCAGGAGTAGAGGAAGGTGAGGATGGTCCCGGCGGCGAAGCCCGGCAGGACGACCGGGAAGACGACGTGCCGGAACGCCTGTATCTTCGTACAGCCGTCGACGCGCGCCGCCTCGTCGAGTGCATGCGGGATGGTGATGAAGAAGTTCCGCATGATGTAGATCACCAGCGGGAGCCACAGGTAGACGTTCGCGACGACGATGCCGACCTTCGTGTTCAGCAGGCCGGTCGTCGTCATGATCCGGTAGTACGGCGTCACCAGCCCGATGGGCGGGAACAGCCGCGTGAACAGCACGAACACGAAGACGGCGTTGTCGAACGGGAACCGGAACCGGCTGAACACGTAGCCGGCGGGCGTCCCGAGGACCATCACGATGACCGTCGAGGTCGACGCGATGATGATGCTGTTGACGACCGCGCGCCAGAACCCGCGGTCGAACAGTGCCCGCTCGTACGCCGCCAGCGTCGGCTCCAGCGGCAGGTACGTCAGCGCGAGCACCCCCTCGCGGGTCTTGAGGGAGGTGACCAGCTGCCACACCAGCGGCGAGACGATGAAGAAGACCGCCAGGAACAGCACGAGGTGAATGACGTACCGGCTCTCCAGCAGGTCCCAGAACCGCTGTCGGCGCCGGTACTGCTCGATGGTGAAGTCCGCCCCCGCCATGCTATAGCTCGATCTCCTCCATCTGTTCGAGGATGAAGTAGACGTAGCCCGCGGCGACGATGAGCGTCACCGCGACGAGGAACACCGCGACGGCCGAGGCAAACCCGTAGTTCAGCAGCTGGATGCCGAACCGGTGGATGTAGATGGCGAGCGTCTCGGTCGCGCCGCCGGGGCCGCCGCCCGTCGTCGAGAACGGGATGGCGAACGCCCGGAACGCGAACATCCAGGTGATGAGCCCCGCGACGAAGAACGACGGCCGCAGGTACGGCAGCGTGACATACCGGAACGTCTGGAACGTCGTCGCGCCGTCGATCTTCGCCGCGTCGTACATCTCCTGTGGGATCGACTGCAGCCCCGCCAGCAGCACGATGGCCGCGAACGGGATGCGCGACCAGGAGTCCGCGAGGATGACGACCACCATCGCGCTCACCGAGTTCGAGAGCCAGGAGTAGCCGCCGCCCAGTACCCCGAGGTCGACCAGGACCTTGTTGACGATGCCGAGTTCGCCGTTGAACATCCACCGCCAGGTGACCCCGACGATCGACAGCGGGACGGCCCACGAGATGAGGATGAGCGTCGAGTAGGTGTTCCTGATCCCCTGGTTGGCGATCTTGTTCAGCGCGAGAGCGACGATCAGCCCGACGCCGACCGAGACGAACAGCGAGCCGAACGAGTAGATCAGGGTCTTCTCGACGGCGTTCCAGAACGTCGGGTC
>PXRQ01000083.1:0-32161 GCA_003022005.1 Halobacteriales archaeon QS_5_70_15 | reverse complement strand
GAGTGTTCTGCAGCGACAGCCACAGCAGCATCACCGCCGGGTAGATGAACACGAGGAACAGCGCCACCAGCGACGGACCGAGCAGCACCGTCCGGACGTGGTCGTCCACCCAGTCCGAGACCCGGCCGGTGAGGCCGCCGCCGTGAGGGCCGGCCTCGCCCTCGAACTCCTCAGTGGCCATGATTCCTCGAGTATCGTCCGCCGCTCGTGTTCATGCGTTGATCTCGCTGTCCACGAAGTCCTGGACCTGGTCCATGGCCTCCTGGGGCGTGGTCTCGCCTTGGAGCGCCCGCTGGACCGGACTGAGCATCTGCTGGAACACCGAGGACATCTGCGGGAACAGCTCGAGCTGGCCGTTCTCGATGGCGTTCCCGATGGCGTCCCCGAACGTGACGAACTCGTTCTCCGCGGAGTCGGCGTACACCTGGTCGATGTACGAGATGTTCCCCTCGTTGGTGAACTCCAGCCACTGGCTGAAGTAGGAGAGTTTCAGGTCGCCGTACAGCATCGCGGCCAGCTTGTGACCGGTGTCGGAGAACCGGTTGATGCTCGTCGAGTTCGGGGCGACCAGCCCGGCCTGGGTCGGCGACGGCCCGGCGTTCGCCGCCGGCGGCGTGACGACCTGGTACTCGCTGCCGGGCTCGTACTCCTGGAGCAGCCGGGGGATGAAGTCGCTGAACGCGGTCGTGTACGCTACCTGCCCCGCGGCGAAGAGGTCCACGATGTCACCCTCGCCGTAGGAGATGACGTCGCTGGGCACGATGCCCGCGTCGCGCCAGTCCTTCATCTTCTGGACCGCGCGCACGGCCTCCTCGGAGTTCATCACCACGGTGCCGTCGTCCTCGAGCATGCTCCCGCCCTGCTGGAACAGCAGTTCGCGGAACGAGTAGGCGAGGTAGGTCGAGGTGCCGGCGTAGAACGCGAACGCGTTCACGTCGGTCCCCTCGAACGCCTCGCCCAGCTCCTCGAGGAGATCCCAGGACCACTCGCCCTGGAACCGCGAGGGATCGATACCCTGCTCCTCGACGAGGTCGGCCCGGAGGTGGCCCATGCTCGCCTCGCCGATGTTCGGGTAGCCGTAGGTGTGGGTCCCCTCGGTCGTCTCGTCGAGGTCCCACGTGACGAGGCTTTCGAGCGCGGGAACGTACGGTTCGTAGGAGCCCTCCGGGTAGAGCGCGTCGGTCACCTCGAGGTAGCCCTGCTGGACGAACTGCGGGACGAGGATGCCGTCGACGTTGAACGCGTGGGGCTGCCCCTCCTCCGAGGAGAGGAACTGCTGCTCGCGGGTGTTCGCCTGGTCGACGCCGATCTCGATGACGTCGAGCTCGATGCCCGTCTTCTCCTCGAACAGCTCGTGGGCCGCCAGCGTCGCCGGGTCGTACTCCATGTTCGCCGCCCCGTGGTTGAGGATCTGCATGGTCTCGACCTCGCCGGCGGCCGTATCGTCCCATCCCTCCGGCGGGGCCCAGACGTCGTTCTCGACGGCGCTCTGGAACGCGCCGCTGTCCGTCCACGTGGTGTCGTTCTGTCGGTCGGGGACGTCGCGCCGGGCCTCGATGGGCCAGTCGTCGGCCGCCCCGATGCGGCGGGCCTGGTAGTTCTCGCCGAGCCCGAGCTCCTGGGCGGCCGACAGGAAGTCCTCGCTGCCGCTGCCGCCGCCACCGCCACCGCCACCGAGACCGCTGCAGCCGGCCAGCGAGGCCACGAGCCCCGTCCCGCCGAGCTCGAGTACGTGCCGCCTGTTCAGGCTGTCTCTGTTTGGCATACGACACGGGGTTGCCGGAGTGAACGTATAAGAATTGCTCATCCGGGCGTCAGCTGTTCGCAAATATTAAAAATTCATTCGATCAGTAGTGAATATTAGTGGCCCCGGCTATCGCTCCGACACGCCCGGGTATTCGACCCCGAGGTTCGAACAGGTGGTCGCCGTGGACCCCGACATCGAGGGCGACGCGACGCTGGTGACCGCCTCGAGCAGCGGACTCGGTAACGCGACGGCGACGGTCGCCGGGACCTCGAACGACGTGAACGGCTCGGCCCGCGAAGACAGCCACACAGTCCCGTAGGCGACCCACACGGACGTGGCGTCGAGGAGTACCGACCGGCTGAGGCAGACCCGAAAGCTGTCGACGACCCCGGAGGTGGTGCCACCGAGCGATGGCCGCCACACCCCGACCCGGCCGAGACCCGGCCGGAGGAGCCCGATCCGGCCCGCCGCGACGACCAGCGGGACGAACGCCATCCCCACGACCGTCGCGTCGACAATATCGAACCGGTGGACCGGCGCGGGGAACGCCAGCCACCGCGACGGTAGACCGAGGAACGGGGACCGTCCGGGACCGTAGTGGGGGACGGCGCTCAACCACGTGACGGGGGCCCGCGGGTTCTCGTCGTTCCCCCGTAGCTGGCGTACGTCGTCCCCGAACTCCGGGCGCGACACCGCTGGCAGGGAGGTGGTGACACCGAAACTCGCGGGAGACACCCGCTACAGTAGCGTTTGAAAGTCTTTACTCGCGGACGGTGGGCACGGCTCCACCCGAGGTGTTACCGGTTCCGATCGGCACTACAGGCAGCCGTTGACCGCGGTTCCCGCCGGGGATCGACAGGACGCTACCGCCAGCCCGGTCGACAGGACTTTGCCGCCCCTCCGTGGAGACGCTTGCGTGCTGGACACGTTCGACTCCCCCCGGTTCCGAACCGCGCTCGCCGTCGACGCCGTCGCCACCGCCCTCGCCGGGCTCCTCGTCTACGTCAGGCCGGGCGTGCTCGGCGCGCTCACCCCCGGCGTCTCGTGGCTCGGCCCGCTCAGGAACGCCCGGACGGCCAGCCGATTCGGCATCGCCGTGGCCGTCTTCGGCGTCGGCAAGGGACTCCTCTACGCTCTCGCGCTGACGCGCTACGGTTCGGCGGGCGATACCTCCACGGACGACCAGCCTCCGGACTGATACGGATTATTGTAGTCCTTTACCGCCGACCACGGACCCCGTTCGAGTGATCGGCGGTAAATCGTTACAACGATCCGTACGAGACCGCCCTGCGGTATCGGTTCGACGCGACCTGCCCCGGCGTCGCTCACTCGAGGCCGTCCTGACTCACGAGCGCCGTCGCTCCGAGCCCCTCGGCGACGTCGTCGGGGACCGCGTCCCCGATCTCGTCCAGCCGCCCGAACGGGATGCCCTCGCGGTCGAACACCGCGAGCGCCGTCGCGACGCCCGTCCGGTAGTCCGGACGGCCGTAGTGGCCCCCGCCGGCCGCCACCGACGGCTCCCAGTGGCCGTACACGTCGACGGACCCGCCCGAGCGGAACAGCCGGACGTGGAGCTGGTGGTCGGCGTCGACGGACGAGCGGAGCGCCCACGAGGAGTGCTCGAACTCGCGTCGACCCCGCTCGCGGTACTCGAGGTACGCCGTCGGGTTCCGGTGGAACCCCGCCTCGACGAGCCGCCGCTCGGTCCAGGCACACGGATCGTTCCCGGCCGGGGAGTCGACGGTCCCGACGTACCCGGCAGCCTCGTCGGCCGCGGATACCGCGTCGTCGAGTACCAGCCGGGTGAACGCCCTGAACCGCGGGTCGGTCCCCAGCCGGCGGCGGGTCCTGTCGACCCAGCCGTGGGCCGTCCAGTCGACGCGGCCACCGGCCCACGCCGCCGGCCGGAGCAGGCCGCGCTGGAGCGGTCGCTCGAGCCGATCCGGCAGGGGCGCGAACCCCACGAGGGTGACCGCGACGAACGCCGCGGTATAGACGAGCACGCAGGCACAGCCCCTGACCGTGGGCTGACGCGCCGACCGTGGCGACTCGCGCTCGGGGGCCCCGTGGAGGGTCTGCACGAGGGGGAACACCGCGCGTCTCGGTATCTGTCTTGCGGTCCGGCGCGTGACGCCCGTCCGACGAGGCCCGGTCGCTCGGTCCGACGAACCGGAGCCGGGCCGCCTGCCGCCGGATCCTTCAGCGACCGACCACTCCGGGGTCCTTCGACGCCGGACGTGACCAGCCCGTTCGAACGACACGCTCGGCGTGCCCGGATACTTCCGTTCCGTCGGGCCGCCGGGAAGAAACGACCGGTGGGTGGAACCTCGCTCGGGAGGGGAGAGTAACAAGACCCCGCCACTGCGTCGAGCGGTTGCGTCGGCTATCGGACGGCGGTACTCGTGCCCCCCGGATCCGCCGGCGTCGCTCCCCGAACGTACAGACGCCGGGGGCAGTTCACTCCCGGGACGTGACGCGATCCCTCGGCCCTGCCCCTTTTTGACCGTCGCCGGCGTAGCCGCCCCTCATCGTGCCCTCGTACGACCTCCCACCGGGGCCGCACGACGCCGGGAGGACCGACCGGGTGGCCGTCGTCGGCGGTGGGGTGATCGGCTGTGCGGTCGCCCGCGAACTTGCGCCGGACCACGAGGTGGTCGTCGTCGAGCGGGGTCGGGTCGCCGGCGGGGCGACCGCGCGCGCCGCGGGGCTGATCACGATGACCCCCTCCTACTCGGACCTCCCGTCGATCTCGGATCCGGCCAACGGGTTCTTTCGGGCGTACGACGGCACCCGGCGGTTCCGGTACACCGAGCGCGAGAGCGTGGAGCCGATCCCGCCGGATCGGGAGGGGGAAGCCCGTCGCCGCGTCGAGCGACTCTCCGCCGACGGGGTCGCGGTGTCGTTCGTCGAGAGCGGGCGGCTCGCCGAGCGCTACCCGCGGATCGACACCTCGGGGGGCGTCGGCGCGGTGGCCTTCGAGGGAACCGGCTGGGTCGACCCGTACACGTTCGCGACGACGCTCCGGGACGACGCGGCGGAGCGGGGCGCGGAGTTCCGGACCGACACGACCGTGGACGCCGTGCGAGTGGAGAACGACGCCGTCACGGGCGTCGAGACCGGGGCGGGCGTCGTCGAGGCCGACGGGATCGTCGCTGCGGCCGGGTGGCGGACCGCCGATCTCCTCGCCGACCTGGTAGCGCTCCCGATCCGGCCCTACCGGACCCAGTGTGTCGTCGTCGACCCGGGCGAGGACGCCTCGGACCTGCCGATCGGGTGGCTCCCCGACGACCACGTCTACTGGCGGCCGGAGCACAACGGCGACCTCCTCCTCGGCGGCTGGTCCGTCGCCGAGGACGACCCCGAGGGCGCGAGCCGGGACGAGGACGAGGCGTTCCGCCAGCACGCCGCCGAACTCCTCCCTGGGGTCTTCGAGGGGACGGACGACGCTACGTTCGTCGACGGGTGGGCGGGCGTCGACGGGGCGACGCCGGACACCCGGCCCATCGTCGACGCGCCCGCCGACGCCCCGGAGGGTCTGGTCGTCGCCACGGGGTTCCACG
Organism: Halobacteriales archaeon QS_5_70_15; assembly: GCA_003022005.1. Next base: position 26,854 of record PXRQ01000083.1, on the reverse strand, counting down.
GCCGGGGAGTCATGACCGCGCCGGTCGCCTCGCGCGGCGTCCGGGCGCTCCTCGCGGGCGAGGATCCCGGCTTCCCCCTCTCGACGTTCGCGCTCGACCGCTTCGATTCGCGCTCCCGGGAGTTCGAGTTCGTCTCGATCAGCGCCTAGGATCTGCTGTATCCTCATCAGAGGCACGATGTTCGGGGGCGGGGTGTGTTGATCATCCGGACACTGACACAGTCCCGAAAGCCGACTGCCCCTTTCAGTCCCGCCCGAGAGGTACGTCGGGCCACCGAACAGCACTCGGGGCAGTACCGTTCGACCTCTCCCCGACCTACCCCACCGGCCAGAACGCCTCGTATGCCGCGACGGCGTCGTCGATCCAGTCCCCGGTGGCGGGGTTGCACTCCTCGAGCAGGTCGTAGCGGTCCCGGACCCCCGACTCGACGCCGATGGCCCCCTCGATGGCTCCCAGGGTACAGTACGCGAGGTGGCTGACGCTGTACCCGCCCTCCTGGACGAGCGCGAGGTTCCCGTCAGCGAGCGCGCGGACCCGCTTTCCCATCCCGCGGAAGCCCCCCATCGTCAGGACGTTGGATCCGTTCGGGTCCATCTGGCTCCCGTCCTGGCCGGCACTGACGAGCAGGAGATCGGGGTCGAACGCCCTGACGACAGGTTCGACCACCCGGTCGAACGCCAGCGCGTAGCCGTCGTTCCCGGTTCCCGGGGGGAGGGGGACGTTCACCGTGTAGCCCTCGCCGTCGCCCGTCCCGCGCTCGTCGAGCCGCGAGGTCTGGGGGTGGGCTGGCCCCCACGAGCCGAAGTCGTTGTGGAGGCTGACGAACAGCACGTCGTCGCGGTCGTAGAAACACTCCTGGGTCCCGTTGCCCGGGTGGACGTCCCAGTCGACGACCGCCACCCGCTCGGCGGCGCCGGTCGCGATGGCGTGCTCGGCGGCGACGGCGACGTTGTTGACGAGGCAGTAGCCGTCCGCCCGCGCGGGCTGTGCGTGGTGCCCGCTCGGGCGGACCAGCGCGTACGGGACGGTGTCGGCGTCGCTCCCGAGAGCCCGTTCGGCGGACCCGATGCTCGCCCCGGCGGCGTGCCGTACCGCCTCGGGCGTCTCGGGCGAAACGCCGGTCGTGGCCTCGATGCGGCCACCGCCCGACGCCGCGAGGTCCTCGATGCCGTCGAGGTAGTCGGGGTCGTGGACCCGTTCGATCTGTCCCCGGCTCGCGGGTTCGACCCCCGGCCACGTCGCGTGCTCCCCGAGGTGGGTCCGGAGCATCCGCTCGATGTTCACGAGCCGCTCGGGACGGTCCGGGTGGGGCTCGGCCACCTCGGTTTCCCGGAGCGGGAGGTCGTAGGCGCCGTCGGGCTGTTCGTGTGCCAGGAAGACCTCGTCGTAGCGGACCTCGACGGGCACGCTCAGTCGAACACCGACGCGACGGCGTCGTCGAGGACGTCGACCGCGGTGTCGATCTCCGACTCGCCGACGCCGAGCGTCGGCGACAGGATCACCTGCACGTCCGGCCGGCCGCTCCCGAACATGACGCCGTGGTCCATCGCGACCTCGCGGACCTCCTCGACCGGGTTGTCGACCTCGTCCTCGTCCTCGTCCTCGTCGTCGGCCCAGGGGTCGAAGAACGGCTCGCCGGTCTCCGGGTCGGCGAACGTGAGCGCCCAGTGGAACCCGCGGCCGCGCGCCTCCTCGACGACGTCGTACTTCTCCACCAGCTCCTCGAGACGCGACTCGAGATACGGCGCTTGCTCGCGGACGTTGTCGATGAGGCCGCCCTCGTAGGCGTCCATCGCGCCCAGCCCGGCCGCGCACGCGACGGGGTGGCCGCTGAACGTCTGGCCGATCTCGATCCCCTCCGAGCGGAAGTGGTCGGCCATCTCCGGGCCGGTGACGACGCCGGCCAGCGGCGCGTAGGCGCTGGTGACGCCCTTGGCGAACGTGATCATGTCCGGCTCGACGCCCTCCGTCCCGATGCCGAACCAGTCGCCACACCGGCCGAACCCGGTGATGACCTCGTCGGCGATCAGCAGCACGTCGTACTCGTCACAGATCTCCCGGACGCGGGGGAAGTAGCCCTCGGGTGCCGGGTAGGCCCCGGAGGTGCCGCCGATCGGCTCCATCATCACGGCGGCCACGGAGTCGGGGCCCTCGTTCCGGATGACGAACTCGAGGTGGTCGGCGGCCTTGCGGGCGAGTTCCGCCTCCGAGTCCGCCTCGAAGGCGTCGTTGGCCGTCAGCGGTGGGAGGAACTTCGCGTACCCCGTGGTCGCCGCGTGCTCCTCGATGGTCGAGCGGGTGCTCGGGTCGCCCGTGAGCGCCCCCGCGCCGTAGGTCGCCCCGTGGTAGGACTGCCACCGGGTGAGGATCTTCGGGGCGTCCTGGTACGAGCGGGCGAGCTGGATGGCCGCCTCGTTGGCCTCGCTCCCGCTCACCGAGAAGAACACGTCCGTGAGGTTCCCCGGGGCGACCTCCGCGAGCCGACCCGCCAGCTCCGAACGCGTGTCGTTGTGCTTCGACGGGGAGACGTACTGAACCCGGTCGAGCTGTTCCTTCATCCGCTCGACGATGGTCGCGTTCCCGTGCCCGGCGTTGACGCAGTAGAGCTGCGAGACGAAGTCGAGGTGCTCGTCGCCCTCGTCGTCGTACACCCACGCGCCGTCGCCGCGGGTGATCGTCGGGAGGTCGCTGTCCGGGGAGTACCAGTGCGGGATGTTCGCCGACTCCTGCCGCGTCGCGAGCTGTCGCTCTGCCATACGGTGATACTCGAACGGGACTGTCATAAATATACCTGGCCACCCGGGGGAAACGGTTCGACGAGGCCCCCCGTCGGACGCCGCGGGGCGGGGGTTTTATGCCGTTCTCCACACACGGGGCGGTGTGACCCGTCCGCGCGGCTACACGGCGTCGGAGGAACCAGACGCGGCGTCCGAGGGGGGCCGGGGCCGGTGACGGACGGAGCGTTCGACACGGTCGTCGTCGGGGGTGGCATCGCCGGCTGGGACTCGTCGCCCCGACGCTGTTCTTCGGCGACCTCCCCGGGGTTGCCCGTCACGCCAACGCGTTCGTCCGCGAGTTCGACGGCACCCGCGGGTTCGAGTTCACGCCCCGAAACCGGGTCGACCTCGTCACCGCCGCGGAGCGTGTCGACGCAGAGGCGACCGCCGCGGAGCGCGCCGACGCCGGCTTTCCGGTCACCTTCCTCGACGCCGGGACCGTCCGCGAACGCTACCCGGCGCTCCGGATGGACGGCTTCGCGGGCGCGGTCGAGTACCGGGACACCGGGTGGGTCGACCCCTACTCCTACGCCACCGCGCTGGCCCGGGAGGCGACCGAGAGGGGCGCGACCGTGGAGACGGGCGTCGACGTCACGGACGTCCTGGTCGAGGACGGGTCGGTCGTCGGTGTCGAGACCGGAGAGGGGGCGTACCGTGCCGGGGAAGTCGTCGTCGCCGCCGGGTGGCGAACCGGCGACCTCCTGGCCGACCGCCTCGACCTCCCGGTCCGGCCGTACCGGACCCAGTGCGTCGTCCTCGAGCCCGCGGAGTCGCTCGAGGAGTCGTTCCCGCTCGTGCGCATCGGGAGCGAACACCTCTACGCCCGTCCGGAACACAACGCCGACCTGCTGGTCGGCGGGGGCGCGGGACTGACGGACGACCCCGAGGGGGCGAGCAGGAGCGCCGACGAGTCGTTCAGGAACCGCTGTGCGGAGGTCGTCCCCGAACTGTTCCACGGGTTCGACGCCGCGGGGCTGGTGAACGACTGGGCCGGCGTGGACGCCGCGACGCCGGACGCCCGGCCGATCATCGACGCTCCCCGCCGGGGCCCGGACGGACTCGTCGTCGCCACGGGGTTCAACGGCCTCGGCGTGATGCTCTCGCCGGTCGTCGGACCCGCCGTCCGCGAACTCCTCGGCGGTGCTCCCGCGCCGTTCCCGGTCGCCCCGTTCTCGCTCGACCGGTTCGAGGGGACCGGGACGGACTTCGCGCTCCGGTCGACGTCGGACGTCTGATACGGACTGTTGTAACGATTTACCGCCGATCACGGACTCCGTTCGAGTGATCGGCGGTAAAAGACTACAATAATCCGTATGAGACCCCTACCTCCCCGAGCTCGCCGCCGCAGTCCCGTGGCGACGTCGTTCGGGAGGCCGCGCTGGCCGGTATCCTCAGTCACCGGTTCCCGCCCCGGTCGGCTTGCCGGTCCCGTCCGGTTCCCCCAGGAAGTAGCCGGCGACGGCCGTCACGAGGCTCGCGAGGGCCAGCATGACCAGCGAGGGCGCGAAGGACCCGGTCAGGTCGCGGAACGCGCCGGTCAGGAACGGGCCGAGCGACCCGCCGACCTGCCCCACGGTGAAGATGAGCCCGTTCGCCACGGCGGTGAGACGCGGCCCGATGCCCTCCATCTCGATGGGGATGGCCCGGACGAGCGGCGACAGCCCGCCGATGGCGAACGTGCCGACGAGGACGAGCGAGGCCGACAGCGTCCAGATACTCTCGGCGATCAGCAGGCCGAACAGCCCGACGGCGCCGGCGAGGCCACAGGTGACGATCGGCAGCCGCCGCGTCCCGAAGTAGTCCGAGACGGCCGGAACGCCGACTATGCCGAGGATCCGAACGAGGATGAACAGGCTCGTCAGCGTTCCCGCGAGTGCCGGCGCCATACCGCGTGCCTCGAGTATCGTGGCGAGCCAGTTCGACAGTCCGTGGCTGATGAACAGCCGCATCGTCCCCACCACCACCAGGAGCAGCAGGCCGTAGTGGGTGAACACGCTGCGGAGGTCGCTCCGGACCGAATCCAGCGAGAACGTCCGGTGATCGGACCCCCCCGAGGTGCCGGCCGGACCCGCGCGGTGCCAGAGGTACCGGGAGACCGCCGACCAGAACGCCGCGAAGCCGACGACCAGCAGCCCCGTGTAGAGGAAGAACGGGCGCCAGCCCCCGAGCAGCGGCCCGACGAGCGGGCGGGCGACGGCGAACACGGTGGCGCTGCCGAGGGTGGCGCCGATCATGTACACCGAGGACATCGTCCCCGACCGCTCGGGCGGAAACAGCTCCGAGACGAGCTTCGGCAGGCCGAACGTGATCGCGGTCCCCCCGACCCCGAGGAGGAACGTCGCCAGCAGGAGCGTCGCGAACTCCCCCGAGAGCCCCCGCACGACGTGTGCGATCCCGATGACGAGGAGCCCGGTCCCGAGGGCCCGCCTCGACCCCAGCCGGTCGATGGTGAGCCCGGAGAGCAGCGAGAGCGGGATGTAGACGAGCTGGACGGCGCCGGTGACGAGACCGGCCTCGACGTTGGACAGCCCCAGCTCCTCGATGACCGGGACGAGGTACGCCGCGAGCGAGAACCACGAGAACGTGAACAGGAAGTAGCCGACGCTACCGAGCACGAGCAGCGCGTACGGTTCGATCGACGCCCTCTCGTCTGACAATTTGCGTTCGAACGGGCCGCGGGGTACGGGTATAGCTCTGACGGATCTCGACAGCTATCCCCCGGATGGCACGATCCGTCGGGAGCCGGGACCGCCGGGGCGTGGGCGCCTCCCCCCCTGCGAGCACGTCAGGGTGAACCCGACGGCCCTCTCGGCTGCGCTCGATCCCACACGGTGGGTTCCGCTTCGGATCCGCAGGAAACCTCGGGAGGGACCACGGAGGGTGGCCACGGGGACCCGGACCACGGTCAGTATCTCGCCGACCGCCACGTGTTCGGGTGTTCGCGCACGTGCTCGCGGGCATCGGCCCGGTCGATGGTCGCCTCGAACGCCCGGTTCGCGTCGGCGAGGACCTCGTCGAGGTCGTACCCGCGGAACCGGCCGTCCCGTCCGAGTACCGCCCCATCGACCATCACGAACGTGACGTCGAGCCCCGATCCGACGTAGGCGACCCGTTGTGGGAGCAGCGCCCGCGGCTGCATCCGTGCCGTCTCCACGTCGAGTGCGATCACGTCCGCCTTCTTCCCCGGTTCGAGCGACCCGATCTCGTCGGCCATCCCCAGCACCTCGGCGGCGTCGATCGTCATCGTCTCTATGGTCTTCCCCGCCGGTACGAGCGAGGGGTCCTCGAAGTGGACCCGCTGGAGCTGTGCCGCGATCCGGCCCATGGGGAGCAGGTCGAACGACCGGTCGGGCGCCGAGCCGTCGGTCGAGACGGCCACCGTGACGCCCGCGTCGAGCGCCTCGATCACGGGGAACCGCGCCCTGGCGTACGCGTTGGTCATGGGTCCGTGTGAGGCCCCCACGCCGCTGGCGGCCATGAGTTCGATCTCCCGTTCGGTGATCCCCGCACAGTGTGCGAGCGAGAGGTCGGCGTCCAGTAGCTCCGGAACCGCGTCGGCCGCCGCGAGGACCTGGCCCCCGTAGGCGTGTGCCTGGACGTTCGTGTCCGCCTCGGCCGCGAGTTCGCGGGTCCGTTGCATCTGCTCGACGTCGTACGACGAAGCCCGGCCGTCCTCGGCCTCCGGCGCGAGTTCGGACGGGCCGACGAACACGGAAACCCGCCCGTCGGCGGTCCCGTCCAGCCGATCGATGACGGACGCCGTCGTCTCGAACGCGCGGTCGAGGTCCACCTCGACGGTCGCGTCGGCGTCGACGTCGCGGAAGACGTGCGGGTACGGCGGGCTCGGGGGGCCGACGTTCACCCCGTGGCGGAGCCCGAGCTCCGCGTACCCCGTCGCGGCGGCCTCGGCGTACTTCGGGTCGTCGACGCGGGGCATCGATCCCGTGTACGAGAGCGACGTCGTGACGCCGAACTCGAGGCGCTCGACCGCCGAGAGGTAGCTCTCCGCCCGCCAGAACGCCTCGTCGGAGGCCCGGAAGTAGATCTCCTCGACCACGTCGAGCCACTCGCCGGTCCCGTCAGCGAGCCCCTTGGTCATCCCGTGACCGGCGTGTCCGTGACTGTCGACGAGCCCGGGCAGCAGCACCGTTCCCCGGAGGTCGATCTCCTCGGCGTCGGGATACGCCTCCCGGATCGTCCCGCGTTCGTCGACGGCGACGATGCGGTCCCCGCGGACCGCCACCGCCCCGGGGTCGAGCACTCGTCGGTCGCGGTCGACCGTGACGACGGCACCGCCCGCCAGGACCGTGTGGGATCCGTTCGAACCACCCATCCGATCGCGTACGTCGAGCGGTAAATAAAAGCTCAGGTGCTCCAGCGCCGGACGGGACCGTCCCCGCCGCCGGATAGCCACGGATCGATACCGGCGCCGATACCGGTTCGAGGTCCATCTCGGCGCCGACCGGGCCTGCCGCACCGAGCCCCATGCGGGTACGATCCCGGTCGTGGAGACGGACCGCTCGTCCGGGACGGACCGGGCAGGGTTTATCAGGGGTACTGCCGAACCGGGCTACCGTCATGGGACACGGAGCCGATTACGGGGCCGTCTACGACTCGTACGACTGGGAGGCGGTCCTCGACTCGTACGACTGGGACGCCCCCGACGAACTGAACACGGCCCACGAGGCCTGCGACCGGCACGCCGGATCCGGCGACGTCGGCTTCGCGTGGGTGTCGGAGGACGGGGACCTCGCGGAGTACACGTTCGCCGACCTCCGCGACCGGTCCAACCGGGTCGCAAACGCCCTGACCGACCTCGGCGTCGGTCGCGGCGACCGGGTGACGACCCTCCTGCCGAAGATCCCGGAGACGATCGTCACCATCCTGGGCATCTGGAAGACGGGCGCGATCCACGTCCCGCTGTTCACGGCGTTCGAGCGGCGCGCACTGGAGTTCCGGATCGAGGACTGCGAGCCCGAACTGCTGCTCTACCACGCCGATCACGGCGGCACGGTCGACTCGCTCGACGTCGCCGACGACATCGGGAGGGTCGCGGTCGACGCGAGCGACCGGGCCGAGGCCCGCTCGTTCGAGGGGCTCGTCGCGAACCGGTCGACCGAGTTCGACGTCGTCCGGACGAAGATGGACGACCCCTCGACCATGCAGTACACCTCCGGCACGACCGGGCAGCCGAAGGGGGTCGTCCTCACCCACCGGGTGCTGCCCACGCTCTACCCGCACACGAAGTACGCGCTCGACGTCGACGCGGACGACGTCGTGTGGGGTGCCGCCGACCCGGCCTGGGCCTACGGGCTGTTCACTGCGGGGTTCGGGCCGATGGCGTTCGGCGCGACCCGGCTCCTCCACGCCGGGGAGTTCGAGGCCGAGCGGTGGATCGAGGTCCTCGAGGATCACGACGTCACCGTCCTCGGTGCGGTCCCCAGCGCGTACCGCGGCATCATGGCCGCGGGCGAGTCGATCCTCGAGGGGCGGTCGTTCGATTCGCTGCGCGTGCTGAGCAGCGCCGGCGAACCGCTGAACCCGGAGGCCTACGACTGGTTCGAGGACCGGCTCGGGCTCGAGATACACGACACGTACGGGCTGACCGAGGCCGGGATGATCGTCAACAACTACGCCGGGCTGGATATGGACGTCAGGCCCGGCTCGATGGGGCGTCCCTGCCCCGGATTCGAGGTCGACCTGGTCGACCCGGAGACCCGGGAGCCGGTCGGAACGGACGAGATCGGCGAGATCGTGGTGCGACCCCGGGAGTGGCTCCTCATGGACGAGTACTGGGGGATGCCCGACCGGACGGAGGAGGCGTTCCTCGACGGCTGGCTGCTCACGGACGACCTCGCGCGGCGGGACGAGGACGGCTACCTCTGGTACGAGGGGCGCGGCGACGACGTGATCATCTCCGCGGGCTACCGCATCGGTCCCTTCGAGGTCGAGAACAGCCTCATGGAGCACCCCGCCGTCGCCGAGGCCGCCGTCGTCGGCGTGCCGGACGACCAGCGCGGCCAGGTCGTCAAGGCGTTCGTCGTCCCCGTGGAGCCGCCGGAGGACCCCGAGCGGACCCTCGAGGAACTGCGATCCCACGTCAAGGAGCGGCTCGCGAGACACGCCTACCCACGCGAAATCGAATTCATGGACGAACTCCCGACGACCGCGACGGGGAAGGTACAGCGCTACAGGCTCGAGGAGCGAGAGGACTCCTGATCCCGCGGCGTGGTCCCGATCCCCCGAATCCGTCGACCGACGGCGGGAGCGGCCGGGGGTGTACCGAACCCGGTCGAGCGTCCCGAGGGTTTACGCCCGATCCGGCCGCGAGAGAACGTGACGAACTCGGTATCATGTCCTGACAGCGGAGGCCTTTCCGGTCAGCGGTATCGCCCGGAACCGATGATAAGTACCGAACTCCGCTATCGGTGCCACGATCCGGGACACGGTAGAGGTACGTTCGAATCGTCCCTGTTCCAGCAATATCGGCCAGTGTAGTCCGGTTCTGACTGGCGAAGTCGAACGTATCGCCCGGAACACTAACGACCGGCGTCATCCCGTGGCGGCGTGCCGCGTCGGCCGGATAACCCTCGTGCCGGGCGGGCCCGTGTGGTCGGGACCACGCCTGTCGCCGGCTTGTGCCGGCTCCGCGTTCGGTCGCGTCAGCGACCCGTGTGGCGCACCCGGGTTCTCCGCTCCCTCATCGCACCCTGATACGTGAACTCGGGGCGGGGACTCGAGGTGCGCACCCGCAGTTGGCCGCCCGGACGTTTCCCCCTTTCGGGACGCTTGAGTACGTGCGGCCCCTGGGAGAGGTATGGACGGACCCCCGGGTGTCGTCGACGAGTTACCGGAGCACGGTGCCGTGGTCCTCTTCGACGGCGTCTGTAACCTCTGTTCGTGGTCGGTCCGGTTCCTCCACGAGCACGACGACGGGAGCCTCCGGTTCGCCGCGCTCCAGTCCGAGGCCGGTCGGGAGCTCCTCGCGGCTCACGACCTCCCGACGGACTACTTCGACTCGCTGGTCTACCTGCGGGACGGCGAGGCCCACCTCGGGAGCGACGGGGCGGTCCGGATCGCCCGGCACCTCGACCGGCCGTGGCGGTGGCTCCGGTGGTTCCGGTACGTCCCCCGGCCGGTTCGCGATGCCGGATACGACTTCGTCGGGCGCGTTCGCTACCGGATCTTCGGCAAGCGCGAGGCGTGCATGGTCCCCAACGCCGACCTGCGGGCGCGGTTCCTGGGCGAGCCGACGTCCGCCGGAGGGACGATCGATACCGACGGCTGAAACCGTCGAACCCGCCGCGTGGGACGGTCGCGGGTGCCGGTCAGGACGCCGGACGGTGACTACACCGCGTAGTCGTCCTCGCGGATCTGGCAGTAGCCCCCGTCGCGGTAGCGGAACTTGGTCCACCGGTAGCCGAGGAACAGTCTCATGCCGTGGGCGCCGGTCAGGGCGACGTCTCGGACGGCGTACCGCGCGCCCTCGGGCATCACGGAGTTGATCAGCCGGAACAGCCGGTCCCAGTCGTCGGGCCCGAACTCCTCGACCATCTCGGCGATGGCGACGTTTCTGAGCACCTCGTCGCCGATGGCGCGCTGCCACTCGCCGTTGTACGCCCGGAGCGCCCCGAGCGCGGCGAGTCGGCCGGCGACCTTGCCCGAGCGGATGGCGACGTGGTCCCCGCCCTCGTGGAACGCGCTGGTCGTGCCCATCGCCCCGCCCGCGACGGCGACGTTCGCCGCCGTCGGCGACTCGATGGGCCGCGTCGAGGAGATCGGATAGGTCTCGGTGCCGTCCCGTTTCCCGCGGTCGGTCACGACCGGGAACTCCGAGAGGTCGTAGTCGGGGTAGGCGTACTCCAGCAGGCGCTCGATGTAGACCGACCCCGACGGGACCCGTTCGTCCTCGGGCCGGAGCAGCGAGTAGGCCTCGCGGTCCTCCACCCCGTCGAGGTCGAGGCCGATCGGCATCGTCAGCCCGACGCGGGCCACGCGGCCGTCGTTGGGGAACACCCAGGGGTATGCCGTCTCACCGGGCATCACCCCCCACCAGAACTTCAGCCGGTCGGGCTCGAACAGCTCCTCGGGTATCTCGCGGTACTCCTGGTAGGCGATGTGGTTCGCCCGGGTCGAGGCCATCCGCTCGAACGATCCGTCCGGGAGGAGGGGATCGAGCACCTGGCCCGTCACCGTGCGCTGTGGCCCGTCGGCGAGTATCAGGTACTCGGTCTCGATCTCCGTCCCGTCCCGCAGCGTGAGTGTATGCGAAGGGTTCCCGACGAGATCCGAGTCCACCTCGCTAACCCCGGAGCCGACGCGGTACTCCGCGCCGGCGTCCTCGGCCCGCTCGCGGAGCCAGTCGTCCATCCGCGCGCGCTGGAACGTGAACCCGAAGTTCGGGTACGACGAGTCGATGCCCGTCGAGTCAAGGGCGAACTCCTCGTTGGGCGAGAGGAAGTCCGCACCCGTGAGCTCCCGGAGCTTGACGTGCTCGGGGATGGGCTCGTCGAGGTCCATGATGTCGACCCAGTAGTCGAGGATGCCGGCCAGGACGAGAGTGTCGGCCCCCTCGAGGGCGGCCGCCCGCCCGGCCGAGGCCCCGGTCGGGCCCCCGCCGACTACGGCGACGTCGACGCGTTGCATACTACCCCCTCGTGCGGCCGCGGGGCTTAAATGACGTGACACGGGGAGGGGATGCGAACCTCTATTCGGGACATCGGGTGGGAAGCGGTCGAATACCACTATCCCACCTCGACCGACGACCGGCACGCCTTTGGCCGGGGACGCGTACCCTTCGGGAAGCGATGGAGGCGCGAACCCGGGCGTACCTCAGGGGTCGGTTCGGGGACCACTACCGGCGGGTGGCCCGGTCGGAGGGGATCACGGCCCCGCCCGCGGCCAACGAGCGCGAGTGGGGGTACATCCCCTTCTCGTCGGGGGGGACCACGATGGTCCGTCACGAATCGCTGCTCGACCTCACCGGCGGCGCGGGCCTCGGCGAGTTCCTCGCGAGAGAGCGTCCGAGGCATGCCTACTTCTCCGCCGGCCGCTACGACCACCCCGGCGAGGACTCGATGGGGAAGAAGGGCTGGCGCGGCTCGGACCTGATCTTCGACATCGACGCCGACCACCTCCCCGGGGTCGACCCCGAGACCGACGGGTACGGCGAGATGCTCGCCGCGGGGAAGGCGGCGCTGGTCGACCTGCTCGACTTCGTCGAGAACGACTTCGGGTTCGAGGACGTCGTGATCGTGTTCTCGGGGGGACGCGGATACCACCTCCACGTCAGGGACCCCGGCGTCCAGGAACTCGGCCGCGGGGAGCGACGCGAGGTCGTCGACTACGTCCGCGGGCTCGGCGTGACGTTCGACGGGCTGATCCGGCGGGAGACCGTCGAGGGGATGGGTCGGAAGACGCCGGCTGACAAGCGCACGCTCCCGACGGGGGGTGGCTGGGCCGCGCGGATCCACCGACACCTGCTCGACCTCGTGGCGGAACTGCTCGCGGCCGACGAGGGGGAGGCCATCGAGCGGCTCCGGGAGTTCGACGGCATCGGGGCGGGAAAGGCGCGGGCCGCGCTCCGCGCCGCGCGCGAGAACCGGGCGGCCATCGAGCGGGGCAACGTCGACATCCACCCGGCCTTCTGGCTGTTCGAGCGGGTCCGCGAGGCCGACGGCGCGCCCATCGACGAGCCCGTCACCACGGACATCAACCGACTCATCCGCCTGCCCGGGAGCCTCCACGGCGGGACGGGCCTCCGGGTGTGTCGCATCGGCCGGAACGCCCTCGAGGGGTTCGATCCGCTCGTCGACGCCGTCGCGGACACCTTCCGGGGGAACCGCATCATGGTCGACGTGACCGAACCGGTCTCCGTGTCGCTCGACGGGGGGAACTTTAATCTGGATGCGGGTGTTCAGTCCGTGCCGGAAGACCTCGGCGTGTTCGCGATGGCGCGCGGCGACGCCGAGAAGGCCAGGGAATGAACCTCGACGAGCTCCAGTCCGTACAGAGCAGGGAACGCCAGGCGAGCAAGCTGCAGCACCTGCGCGCCTCGTTCTACGGGGAGGCCGGCGAGTTCATCGGGGAGCTCCGCGCGGAGCCCAACGAGCGGGCCGCCGCGTCCGACAACCCGTTCGACGACCCGGAGATCGCACAGATCTCGGACCGGATCAGGACCGCGGAGCGGACGGTCGAGTCGATCTACGAGCGCCGCGTCGGGAAAGTGGTCAAGCTCGCGTCCATCGCCGCCGCCGGGATGCCCCACGACGACGAGGGTCTGACCACCGAGGAGGAGCGGCTGTTCGAGATCGTGCTCTCCGTGCTCGACGGCGAGTCCCCCGCCCTGGACTGCGCCCCGACCGACGACGGCGGCGGGACGACGGCCGGGACCCGAGAGGACTCCGAACAGGGAGTGGCCGCGGGTGAGAAGCCGACCCGCCCGGGAGGACGACCGCGCACGACCGGCGAGGAGGGGTCAGGCGGCTCGCCCGCGCCGGCGGAGCGGGCCGACGCGCCCGGCCCCGAAGCGGAGGCCACTGACGTCGGGCGCGGCCGGACCCCCGACTCGAGCGACGACGAGGGCCGGCCGACCCCGCCGGACCGACCCGTCGAGGGGGCGCCCGGGACCGACGCCGATCCGCAGCCGGCCTCGGTCGGGAACTCCGCCGACGGGACGGACGACCCCGTGGAGGGGGAGGGCGAGCCGCTCGACATCGCCGGCGCGATGGGGGGATCGATCGGCGAGGACCGACCCGCATCCCCGGAGCCCGGGGCCGTGACCGGCGGCCGATCCGGCGAGGGCGCGGGGTCCGGGAACGCGACCGGGTCCGGAGCAGTCGTCGACGCGGGCGAGGGGCCGGGCGGACGACCGGAGTCCGACGAGGAGCCGGTCGACCGGACCACGGTCCGCGTCACGACGGACGTCGGCGAGGTGTTCGGGGTCGACGGCCGCGCGTACGACCTCTCGGCCGAGGACGTGGTGACGCTCCCGACCCCGAACGCCGACGGGCTGATCTCGAAGAACGCCGCGGAACGGCTCGAGTGAGCGGCCCGCCACCGGCGGGTCGGCGGCCGATCGGTCCACCGGTCCTGTCCGGATCGTCCCGCTCGGGGGAACGTGCTCTCTCACCGACGACCGGCCGGACCGGGATCGCGAGCCCGCGGGAAAGTCGGGAACGCCGTATCAGTCGGCGGCGGCCGCGGCCGCCGGCTCCTTGCCGTAGATCTCCCGGACCTGCCCCTCGTAGCGGGCGAGGATGTTCCGCCGCTTGAGCTTCAGCGACGGGGTCAGCAGGCCGTTCTCCGGGGTCCACTCGTCGGGGACGAGCCGGAACTCCTTGATGCGCTCGTGGTTCGAGAACCCCTCGTTCACCCCGATGATCTCCTCGGCGATCCACCGCTGGACGGCCTCGTTCTCGCAGACCGCCGCGGGGTCCTCGGGCAGGTCGACGCCCTCGCGTTCGGCCCACCGTTCGACCCCCTCGAGGTTCGGGACGACCAGCGCGGAGACGAACTTCTCGTCGTCGCCCATCACCATGATCTGGTCGACGCGGTCGGAGGTGGCGAACTCGATCTCGATGGGGCCAGGCGCGACGTTCTTGCCCGTGTCGAGGACGAGGATCTCCTCGAGTCGATCGTGGTAGACGAGGTAGCCCTCGTCGGTCCGCTCGATGATGTCGCCGGTCCGGAACCAGCCGTCGTCGGCGAACGCCCCCTCGGTCGCCTCGGGCCTGTTCCAGTAGCCCTCGGTGACGTTCTCGCCCCTGATGAGCAGTTCGCCGATCTCCCCCTCGGCCTTCGCCCGCCGGTCCTCGGTGACCACCTCGGTGTCGAGCTCCGTCTCCACGCCGTACAGGGGCGGGCCGAGCGTCCCTGACCGGGAGTCCTCCGGCGGGTTCGTCGAGACGACCGGCGACGCCTCCGTGAGGCCGTATCCTTCGAGGATCGGGAGTCCCATCCCGTCGAACAGCTCCGCGAGCCGCTTGGAGAGCGAGCCGCCCCCCGAGACGAAGAACTCGACGTTGCCGCCCATCTGGTCTTTGACCTCCGAGAACACGAGGCGGTCGGCGAGCCCGTACTTCGCCCGGAGGAGCGGGCCCGGGCGGTCCGCGGTCGCGTACGCCCGGCCCACCTCCACCGCCCACTGGAACACCCGCGATTTGAACCCCGACTCGGCGGCCTGCTCGCGCATGCTGTCGTAGATGCGCTGGTAGACCCGCGGGACGGAGGTGGCGACGGTCGGCCGGACGAGCCCGATGTCCCCGGCGACGGTGTCGGCCGACTCGGCGTACGCGACTGTCGCCCCCGTGGCGAACATCAGGAAGTGGCCGGCGAGGCGCTCGAAGACGTGTGCGAGCGGCAGGAACGATAGCGAGCGGTCCGCCTCGGTGAGCGTCGGGACGTCGGGATCCCTGTCGGGTCGCGGCGCGAACCGCTTCCGGCACTGGTTGACGTTCGAGCGGAAGTTCCGGTGGGTGAGCATCACGCCCTTGGGTTCGCCGGTCGTCCCCGAGGTGTAGATCAGGCTCGCGAGGTCGTCGTAGGTCCGCTCGTCGAGCCAGCCTTCGTACCGCTCTACGTCGAACGCTTCCCGCCCGAGTTCGTGGACCTCCGCCAGCGAGTAGACGTCATCGCGGTCGTCGCGACCCTCGTACTCGTCGATCACGACCAGGAACTTCAGGTCGAGCGAGTCATCGACGTCGAGCGCCCGCCCGAGGGCTTCGCCGTTCTCGACGACGACGCCGTCGGCGTCCGGGTCCGAGAGCAGGTACTCGACCTGCGAACGCGACGATTCCGTGTAGACCGTCGTGACCACCCCGCCCCCAGCGAGGAGCGCGAGGTCGCTCTGTGCCCACTCCATCCGGGTGTCGGCGAAGATCCCGACCCGGTCGCCCGTATCGAGGCCGACCTCCCGGAACCCGGCCGCGAGGTTCCGGACGATGTCGCGCATCTCGCCGTAGGTGACCGCGGCGAACTGCCCGTCGGGGGCGGGCGGGACCACGCCGTCGACGAGCGACCGCTCGTAGACGCCGCCCTTGTACCACTGGGCCTCCCGATCGGCGTGGCGCTCGGCCGCCGCCTCGAACATCCGGGGGATGGTGTCCTGGCGGATCACCTCGTCGGCGTACGACTCCTCCGCCTCCCGCCACCGCGGTTTCTCGCTCGACATGGTCCGTTGCCGAAAGGAGTGACCACAGCTACAAGAATGTGGCACCTCCGTGCGGAACCGTAGCCCCGAGCCTCTCGACTGACGGCACGGTCCTGCACGACAGCCACCCACGACCGGGATCGGCGTCCCCCAGGCACCCACGACCGGGGTGGGAGACGCCACACGCTCGGCAGGGGAGCGAGTCCGCCAGGGACCGGACCCGGGCCCTACCCCGAGCACCCCGTCGCCGACCGAGCACCCGCTCGGACGAGCCGATCGAGGGGCGATCCGTCCGGCTGGAGGGTCGGTGCTGGAGGGTCGGTCGAAGGGTCGCGACCGTGTGGCGAGGAAGAACTGCGGGGAGAGCCACGCCGGGGAAGCCCGCAGTCACGTGACCACGCGGGGCGCGAGGCCGTGGATCGGTGGCGGTGGGGAGAACGAGCGGTCTCGACGGGGAGAACTGCGGTCAGTCGGCGAAGCGGTTCGGAACGCGGTCGGTCGGTGGAGATCGGCCGGAAGGATCGACGGCCCGGTCCACGGCCGTCGACGGCGTCCGCTCGACCTCGAGCGTTCACTCGATGTCGATGTGGTGGGTCATCCTCGTCCTCCATCCCCTCGACGGGGACGTGGACCTCGAGGACGCCGTTCCGGTAAGTCGTCTCGATGCCGTCGACGACCTCGTCGTCGATGGAGACCGACTCGCGAACCCGGCGCGACCGGGCGTACTCGCCGTCGCTCACATCGTGGGTCGCGCCGATGTGGAGGGTGCCGTCGTCGAACCGGAGGTCGATCTCCTCGTTCTCGAAGCCCGGGAGGTCGGCGAGGACGACGTAGCTCTCGTCGGTCGCATCGACGCTCAGGTTGGAGTCGAGGTCGTACTCGAAACGGTGCTCGACCTCGCCATCGAGGAGCGCGCGGTGGCTCCCGGTAGACGGGTTCCGGGCCCGGTCACTGTGACCGTAGCCCTACACGGACCGTCGCATCTGATCGAACGCCCGCTCAATCTCGTCGAACACGTCGAAGGGGGTTCTCCGTGAGTTCATGGCCTCCTGTATGGGCGTTCGAGGTATTAAGCGTCGCGAGAACCGTGGCAGCAACCGACCGAGCGCGTCGTCGACGCGCGGGCCGACCCGACGACCGCCCCGGCCGGGGACGGCCCGCTACGGGCGTTCCTCGTGTGGGTCGGTTCGGCTCTCACTCCCGCCCTCGGTCGCGTCGGCGGCCGCGAGGATGTCCCGCGCGACGTCCCGCGCCTCCTCCGGCGTGTAGAGCGTCGGGTCGCCCTTCGGCTGTCTGATGTCGACGTACCCGTCCGTCGCCTCGACGTATATCGGGGCCGTCCGCTCGAGCGGGTGTACCCCATCCTCCGGCGGCCCGTTTCCGTCCTCCTCGGCGGCGTCCCCGGACTCGGCCATACGTGGGGTTGTGTGCGGGATGTTACCAACGTTTCCCCGGGCGGGAGTTACCGACGGTCCCGCCACGGGAGCGCGGGCGGTCGGCGAAACTACACCAGCGGGCTCACGCGCTCCGGGGACGACGCGCTCTCGTTGCCCGTCGGCGGTGGGGCGGGCTCACCTCCCGTCGGGGGCTCGGTGACTCCGCCGCCGTCCTCCTCCGCCGGAGCCGCGGTGACCGCCGTCCGGCTCGAGAGCGTCTCCTCGCGAATGCTCCCGTCGCCCAGCGCCCGGACCACGGCCGCGGCCCGCTCGGGCGAGGACGCCGCGACGACGAGGTCGACCGGTCCCTCGGGTCTGTGGACGACGGCGACCCCGTTCCGCGAGCCGTCGTAGCCCGGGACCGAGACGGTCGTCGCCGTCACTTCGATGCCGGTCTCCGGGGCGTTCGTCCTCTCGAGGTCCTCGAACGTGGTCACGAGCACCTCGGTCCGTCTCGGGGCCACCGACCGGCCCGTCGGCGCGACGCCCCCCGGCCGGCCCGAGGCACGGACCTCTCTCGCGAGGTCCTTCGTCGCGTCCAGCAGCCCCGCGGAGCTGTACCGGATCCGCGGCTCGTCGGGCAGGAAGTACGGGAAGTCCGCGACGTCCCGGATCCGGTCGCCGCCGACGGCGAACGCGGCGATGACCCTGGCGAGCCGCCCGTTGTCAGCGACCACCGGCTTCGCGCCGGTGAGAAACGTCGTGTCACCGACGGCCACGACGTTCCCCGTCCGGACGGCGACCGGGCGTCTCCGCGCCCCGCTCTGGACGGAGAGGCGCGTCGTCTCGGGGGTGACCAGCAGGCGCTCGCCGCCGGGTGCCTCGACGGTCGTCGCGGTGTACAGCGCCGCACGGGCGTCGTCGAGATCGCCACGGCCGTCCGCGAGCACCCGCTTGTAGTTCCCCTCGTTGTTCACCTCGTCGTAGAGGTAGTCGGTCCCGAAGGCGACGCCGAGCCCGTCCCCCAGGCGCCCGAGGCGCGACCGGACGTCCACGAGCGAGCCGCCGAACGGTCCCGTGGCGACGTCGACGCGGGTCGGCTCGCCCAGCAGCACCACCCGGCCGCCGTCGTCGGCGAACGACTCGACCGCGGTGACCTGCTCCGGGGAGTGTGGGAACGCCGGGTCGATCACCACGTAGGCGTCGGCCAGCGCCAGCGACGCCTCCAGGTCGGTTCCGCTTCTCGCTGGTGAACACGACCTCGTGTCGTGACCCGAGCGCGTCGACCAGCGGCCGGATGTCGTCCTCGTCGAACCGGTTCCCGTGGCTGTCGTCCACCACCACCACCCGCGGTTCGCCGCCGATCGGCTCCCCGGCGGCCGTCTCGTCGTTCGCCTCGAACTCGTCTATGACGACCTCGCTCGCGTTGGGATAGCCGACGGAGGCTCCGGTGTCCGCGGGACCGGACGCGCCGAGCGCGGCGACGAGTCCGACCACGAGCGCGACGAGCACCGCGACGCCGACGAAAACGCCGACGCGGACCAGTCGGTCCTCAGCGTCCATGGGTCACCTCGCTCACCGCGGCGTCTCCGGGCGATCCCGTCCGCGGGTCGATCACGTTCGGCGACCCGTTCGTCGAGTTCCCGGACCCCTCCGTCGAGTTCCGCGAGCCATCGGACGCGTTCCGCGACCCGTCGATCAGCTCCTCCGCCACGATCCCCGGCGGTATCAGCAGCGCGTTCGGGTACTGGTTGTCGGCCTCCGGACCGATGAAGTAGCGCGCCGAGACCATCGTCCGGTTGGACGCGTCGCTAGCGAGGTACGCCGACCGGGTGATGAAACGGGTCTCCGACTGCGGCCGCAGGACGGTCACGTCGTAGGAGTCCAGGCCGGCCCGCGCCGCCGCGTATTCGATGGCGTCGCGTGAGCCGCCGATCTCGTCGGCCATCCCGGTCTGAACCGCCTCGTGGCCCCGGAACAGCTCCGCCGTCGCGACCCGCTCACGCGGTATCTCGAGGGTGTCGCCCCGCTCCTCGACCACCGCGCTCAGGAAGGCCCGCTTCAGTATCTCGGTCTTGTACCGCCATCCCCGCTCGCTGGCCCCCGAGAGCTTGCTCGGGCCCGTGCTGAGGATGATGTCGTCCGGCTCGAGCTCCGGCGGCGGGGTGAACAACACCCCGACGCTCCCGACGACCGACGCGGGCTTGACGAACACCCGGTCGGACCCGACCGCCGCATAGTACGCCCCCGAGGCGGCGATGGCGTCCACGCTGGAGACCACCGGCATCTCCTCTGCCGTCCTCGACACCTCGAAGTACATCGTCTCGCTGGGGGCGGCCCCACCCCCACCGCTGTTGATCAACAGGACCACGGCATCGATATCGGGGTCCGAGCGCGCCCGTTCCAGGGTCGCGGAGAGGGCCGCGGCCGGGGCGCCGTCGATCCTCCCTCCAGCGGGACGACCGCTACCGCCCCCGAGCTCCCCTGTGAAACCACCCCGGCGACGATGGGGGCGAGAACCACCCCGACGACCACCGCGACGACCACGATCGTCGAGTACGAGCGGGACAGTCGTCCGCCGAGCGACCGTAGCCGTTCGCGGAGTGTCGCCGGATCCGCCGCTTCGTCTCCCTCTCCCGTCCCCTCCTCCGAGGATGCCTCCTTCCGTTCCTCTGCCGCCGGCTCCGGACCGGGATCGGTATCCGACCCGACCTCCGACTCCACCACGGCCTCCGACCTCCGGTCCGACTCTGGATCGCTGTCTGACGTCCGGTTGCCTCGGAAATACGCCTACGAGGGAGCGGCCACTGAAAAATATATGATAACACGTGACTAACCATCGAGAGTGGCGTGCTACCACGGGACGCCTCGGGGGAGGGGGATGGGCTGGTGGACGGGGGCCCGAGACGCCGGCGTACCGGGGAGGCTAGCGTGTCGTATCAGGTCGACACATCGGGTCTTGCCCCCAGGGCGTGCAGCGCGGTCGTCTCGGCGGCTCTCAGTGAGGCGAGGACGACGTCGAACGTCACGAACGGGGTCCCGAGGTGCGTTTTTTCGGACACGGTCGGGGGCCGTCGCCGCTCGCTGGTGTCTACCTTCGGTCAGCTACGAGAACACCCATATGTCACAGGAACTCGATTTCGGAAACATCCCGATCAGGCCCACCGTCCCTGCCCCGAGTCCGGGTCGGTATCCCGGAGGTGAACTCCCCGGAGACCCCAGCAGCGCCGCCGTGCCGGCGTCACCGATCACTCCGGAGATCCCGGATCCGCTCACGAACGAGTCGATACCTCCCGATCCGAGTGCATGCGCGGTCCGTACCTGGAGGAGTCGTGGACGAGGATCGATGCTCGCTAGGGGATTTGAACCCCTGTCATCGGCTCGAAAGGCCGATATGATTGGCCGGGCTACACCAAGCGAGCGCAGTCGAGCGTACCGGAGAAAATCGTTTAAGCGTTCCGTTACCGGCTCGGCGGACCATGCCGTCGGACAGATGGTTTAACACATCTCGCCCGGGGACCTCCCGGGCGGAGTCGTATCGACCGTTCTGTCGGACGGTACACGTCCCCTCGGGCTTCCGGTCCCCGTCGGCCACGAACGCGATGACCCCCGTCGCGAGGTCACCCGTGTCCACGGGGTGCCGGACGGCCCCGTTTCGATCCCGAGGGCGGACCCGAACAGCCCGACGGTCCCGACATCGTCGAACCCCGTGCCCGGACCCGGTGGTCCCCCGTGTTTCGACGTTTTCAAACGCCGATTTTCGGGTTCGGTTTCGGATACAGGGCCCGAACCGGCGGCGTACGGCGATCCGGAGCGTTCTCCACTCTCGGAAACCGGGTTTACGTTGTAAGAGGTTTCTCCGGCGTTTTTAAAACTTCGTTAGAGAGGAAACGGCTTTTACCGGTCGACCTTGGGTTCGTGTCATGGACTTCGACCTGTCGGACGAGCAGGAGCAACTGCGGAGCGAGGTGCGGCGGTTCGCCGAGAACGAGGTGCGTCCGGTGGCCACCGAGTACGACGTCGAGGAGAAGTACCCGTGGGAGGTGATCGAGGAGGCGGCCGAGATGGGCCTGCTCGGCGCGGGGATCCCGTTCGAGTACGGCGGTGGCGGGTACGACACGCTCGATCTCTGTCTGGTCATCGAGGAGCTGTTCGCGGCCGACCCCGGAATCGCGCTCTGTCTCACCTCCACCGCGTTCGGCAGCGAGGCGATCATGGAGTTCGGCACCGAGGCACAGAAGGAGGAGTACCTCCCGCCCATCGCCGAGGGCGAGGCGATCATGGGCGCCGCCATCTCCGAACCCGACACCGGAAGCGACGTCTCCTCGGTCTCCACGCGCGCGGAGAAGGACAGAGCCGAGCAAAGCTCGGCAGGCAGTGCGTCGCCGGAGGCGACACAGAACGGGGACGAGTGGGTCCTCAATGGGAACAAGATGTGGATCACCAACGGCTCGGTCGGGGACTTCTTCGTCGTGCTCTGCAAGACCGACCCCGACGCCGAGGGGCGGTACAACGGCTTCTCGCAGATCATCGTCGAGGCCGACCGCGACGGGTTCGACCGGGAGAAGATCACCGGGAAGCTCGGAATTCGGGCCTCGGACACCGCCGAGCTGATCTTCGAGGACGTGCGCGTGCCCGAGGAGAACCTCGTCGGCACGCGGGGGATGGGCTTCCTCCAGCAGATGCAGTTCTTCGACGAGACCCGCACTGGAGTGGCGGCCCAGGCCGTCGGCATCGCGAAGGGCGCCGCCGAGCGCGCCCTGGAGTACGCCGGGGACCGCGAGCAGTTCGGCCAGCCCATCGGGGAGTTCCAGGCGATCCAGCACAAGCTGGCGGACATGTACACCCGCACCGAGGCGGCTCGCCAGCTCACCTACAAGTCCGCGTGGTCGGTCGATCACAAGGGGGAACAGCTGACGATGCTGGCCTCGATGGCCAAGGAGTTCGCCTCCCGCGTCGCGGTCGAGGTCGCCAACGAGGCCGTCCAGATCCACGGCGGTTCGGGCTACGTCAACGACTTCGACGTCGGGCGGTTCTACCGCGACGCGAAGATCACCCAGATCTACGAGGGAACCACCGAGATCCAGAAGAACATCATCGCGCGCGAACTCCAGGGCAAGGGGTTCTGATACGGACGGTCGTTACGCTCTACCGGCGATCGCGCCGCCGGGACCCTCCCCGTCGGCCGGCCGAGAGCCGCCGGATCGCCGGGGCCGCGAACGTCCCCGCGAGCCGCCGACCGGCCGGTTCACCCCCCAGCCCGCCGCCGTCCGACGGCCGGGACGACGACGGCCGCGGGCGGGCCGACAGTATATGTTCCCCCGGCGGTAACGGGCACCTATGAGTGGGAACTGGACGGATATGATCGTCGGCGACCGGATGGCCGTCGACGACGAGTTCAACTCGCGGGTAGAGGCCTCGGAGTTCTCCCGGCGGGAGTGGGGCCTCATCATGACCGCGGTCGAGTTCGAGATCCGGGAGCCGGACACCGAGCGGGCGAAGCTCGTCGCCGACACGACCAACCTCTCGGCGGTGATGCCCGAGATGGAACGGATCTCCGAACGGCAGGGGATGGCCGGCGGCGGGATGGGAGACCGTGGCGGCTCCGGCAGCGGTGGCATCCTCGGCTCGCTGAAGGACGCCCTCGGGTTCGGCGGGGTCGGATCGGGCGGGACCGACGCCGACCGAATCCGGGCGGCCGAAGAGCTCGCGAACGCGTACGCGACGGAGCTACAGCGACACCTCGAGGAACGCGGGAAGTGGGAGGACGTCTGTGCGGCCGCCAGCGAGTGATACGGTCGTGCGGGGTCGTTCACCGAGGACGGCCGAGCCGGTCGGGTAGTCGACGTAGACGGAGACGCGCGACCGCACGGGTCCGGGGCGGCGAGCGAGAGCTACTGTCCGAACGGTTCCTGTGGGGGTTCGACGTCGAGGACGTCGAGCGGCAGTCCGCGGCCTCGGCGGTCGAACGCCGCGAGCGAGGACGGCTCCCATGGTGGAACGGCGATCAGGACGACCCCGTGCAGGTCGTCGGTCTGTCTGACCCCCAGATAACCGTCGGGATGTGAGATGAACCGCCCCTCGGCCCGGGGCGTCCCGAGGTCCATCCCGAACACCGCGGAGATTGAGCCGCCGGCTTCGGGCAGGTAGAGGTCGGTGAACACGGGGGAGTCGGACTCCACGTCAAGGTCCTCCTCGAGGGCCCCCGCGGGGGTGGTGGCGACCGAAACCGTCACTGGGTTCGGGTCGCGGTCGCTTGCCAGCTCCAGCAGCGCGCCCAACAGTCCGCGCGTCGCGTAGACCACACCGACAGGTCGTCGCTCGGCGTACATCAACCCGTCGCGTGTGCCGCCAGGGTGTCTACGTATGATGACAACATGGTGGTCTATCGTGCTTGTTTGCTGACTATTTTACAAGGGTTATAAATATATTGGGGACGAATCAACGACAGCTTCCGAATAATTATTAACCTACCTCAAAAATGACAAAAATTTTATAAGTCGGCGGTCCGTGGTGTCGGTTGTAATGTCCGACGACACCCTCGCCGCGTACCTCGCGGAGCACCCGAAGCTGACCGGCGTCCTGTTCACGACCATGCTGCTGCTGAGCCAGGCTGGGACCGCTCTGGCCGGGCAGGGGACCGGAACCGCTGGCCCATAAATTAACTCCAAAATAGTATAGATAGGATTATGTCCGACGACACCCTCGCCGCGTACCTCGCGGAGCACCCGAAGCTGACCGGCGTCCTGTTCACCACGCTGCTACTGCAGTCCCGGATGGGGGCTGCCGCGACGCGGAGCACGGCGTACGCCGGTCCTTAGACTATCCGGAGAACGATAGACCGGCGCCTGTTCCTAATCGCCAACTGCCGTTACGCGTCGTAGTCGACCTGATCGGTCCACATGAGGCTTCCGTTGACTCTGACAGGCATGACTGTCATTCCGGAGGTCTGCTTCAGTCGCTCGCTCGGCACCTCGAAACTCATGTCCCTGCTCCCGACCAGGAAACACCTGTCGCGAGCGTCCACCTCGGGTTTGTAGATGCTACCGACGTTAGCGTGGCCCGTCGGGTACGTGGTAACGTCGACGTTCCACATCATGTCGTCCTCGTGCTCCCAGAGGTCGAACAGCTCCGGGACGAGCCCTTCCGCGTGAGCGATATCGAGGTTTCCGTCCCCGACCACGATGTACTGACTCCCGACGATCGACTGTTCGCGGGCTATGTCCAGCGCCGGTCGCAGGGGGAACCCGCAGTTGAGCAGCCCGGCCATCGTCCGCCCGACCCGAAGGGCGCCGGTGTTGATGACGTCGTCCAGGGTGACGGCGCCGCCGATCGCACCCCGCCGGATGAGTTCGACCCCCTGGTCGTACGAGGAACACGCGTTGAGAAAGAACGAGTCGACGCCCACGTCCGAGATGCTGGCCGCGTCGAGCGCTCCACCGTCGCACTCGAACCCGTCCTGGTCGATGTGACCGACGTAGTGGAGGAAGTCGATGTCCGACTCGAGGACGAGCGCGAGACGGTCCGGGGTCAGATGCCGGTACGTGGTGACGTTGAAGGGGACCTCCTCGCGGGAACCGTACGTCCCCTCGACGCTGTCGAGTTCGTCGTTCATTTCGTCGTCATTACAGACGAGGACGACGTCGATGTCCCCCTCCCTCGGTTCCCTGGTGACCCGGTTCCGGTACGCTTCGACCATCGCCTTGCTGGCGCCGATCGGCGTCTCCTCGCCGACCCACGCCTGTTCGATCGAGTCGGTTTCGCCGGGTTCGACCACCGGCCGGGACGCATCCTCGCTCCGTGATCCTGCGGGGATACCCCCGTCGCTGCGCATGTAGGCATCGACCGCGGCACTCTCCGCGTCGCTGGCAGCCGAGACGTTCCCGTTCGGCGTCCGGATCACGGCGAGGTCGTCGACGAGGAACGGGAGTACGGAGGCGTGGACCGCCTCGGGTTTGACGTGTGCGGTGAGCTTCCATCGCGGGAGGAGGGGCTCCATCGACTCGTAGGGAACCTCGAAGTAGGCCGACAGCCGCTCGCCGGGCGACGCGTCGAACAGCTCTCCGAAGGAAAGCGATACTCTCTCGCCGAACACTCTTCCCTCGTGGAGCGACGGGTTCTGGCTGCTCTCCGATCGCGTGACGCAGTCGAGGAACAGCGTTCGCTTCAGCGCGCGCTCTACCGACCGTTCGAAGCCGATCCCCGGCGATTCGAGCGGATGGTCGAACCCGTCGGCGACGATCCGCGGTTCTATCCCGGGAACGAGCTCCGCGCCGAGGTAGTAGGCGAGCGAGGCGACAGGGAAGATGGACTCTACTGTCGGGGGGACCTCGATCCGGACGCCGGTGTCCGGGGTGGTGACGGTTGACAGAACCTCGAACCGGTTCCCCAGTTCGAGTTCCGGGGGGTGGCCCCGTAGACTGGGATACGAACGGTCGGGCGTCGTCGTCTTGAGCGCGCTACTCAGGTGAGAGATGGCCCGCATCAGGTCGACCGGGTCTTCGGTGGTCGTGATCGTCGTCGCCGGGCGCTCGTGGTACGATCTGGCACCTAACAGTATCGCCCCGGCGTTTTCGAGTTCGATGACCCGCTCCTTCGGCTCCGCCGAGACCGTTATCGGTCCTTCCACCCGAAAATAGAGCTTGATGGCGCCGTCGATCTCCACGAAGTACGTCCCACTCCCGAACTCGTGTTCATCGAGGATCTGTAACCAGACGAGCGTCTCGCCGTCCGAATTACGGACTGCCGTGTAAGCATCGTACGGGAGGCTGATCCGCTCCGCCTCGAACGCGACGGCGGTGTCGATGGGGTAGATGAACCTCTCGGTGTCCACCTCCCGGAGTTCGACCGGGGGCTCCGCGACGAGTCCGTAGCGCCGACGTTCGATGTGGTCGTGGACGCTGATTTCGCCGTCCTCGCCCGCGAGTACTTCGACTTTTTGCATTCGGTCTGTCCCCACTGGGGTGTCACCTCCCGGACGAACGATCCGTCCGCTCTGTATGCGCGTCTCGACGCGACTGAAAAAAGCTGTCGGCCGTATCGGGCACCCATCACCCACCGAGCGCGCTCCGGAGGGTCTTGAGGTACAGGCCGGGGGCGTTCCGCCGGGCGCCCGAGAGGGCGGCGGCGACCTCGTCGTCGGCCCCCTCGGGGACCCCCTCGCCGTGCCCGCAGAGCAGCCGGTCGACCGGGAGCCGTCCGAGTTCGCGCGGCGGCAGCAGACGGAGCATCGGGTGGACCCCGACCCGCTCGCCCGGCGCGCGGTAGTAGTCGACCGTCCCGAGGGCTTCCGGGGTGAACAGCACCCGGCGCTCGGGGTCGTACAGCGCCGCCTCCTGCCAGATCGGGTTGTCGACGAGGCGCCGGACCTCGAACCCCGTCCCCCCGAGCCGGTCGCCGAGCCGCTCGACCGGCGCGTCCAGTTTCGGCTCGACCCCGGACATCCACGGGGGGATGTGGACCGAGACCCCGTGTCGGCGCGCCACCGCGGCGGCGTCCCGCCGGTGACGGTCGAGCGCGACGACCACGCCGGCCACCTCGCCGAGGTCCGC